>CAZLBB010000013.1:0-71074 GCA_964557415.1 uncultured Rhodospirillaceae bacterium | reverse complement strand
GGCGCGGCGGCGCCGCTGCTCGCGCTCTCCGGCGTCGCCACCTGCGCCGGCGGCGCGCTGTGGAAGATCGTCATCGTCACGCGCGCGGCCTATTTCCAGAACCTGGTCCTGCCGAAATTGCCGCAGCGCGGGTCCGGCACACGCTCGGCGTTCGCCGCCGCCGGGCACGCAGAAGGGAGGTCGCAATGAACGCCCATGCCGCGCGGTCGCTCGACGGCGTCCGCGACGCGCCCGCCTTCATGCACGAGCCCGAGGTCGAAACCGCGTCGCGCGATTCGCTGGCGGCGCTGCAGCTGACACGGCTCAAGCAGATCGTGCGGCACGCCTACGAGCGCGTGCCGCACTACCGGCGCGCCTTCGACGCCGCGGGCGTCAGCCCCGCCGCCGTCGCCTCGCTCGACGATGTCGCCCATCTGCCGTTCACCACCAAGGCCGACCTGCGCGACAACTACCCCTTCGGCCTGTTCGCGGTGCCGCGCGAACGGCTGGCGCGCCTGCACGCGTCGTCGGGCACCACGGGAAAGCCCACTGTCGTCGGCTACACGCAGGGCGACATCGACAACTGGGCGGGGTTGATGGCGCGCTCGATGGCGTGCGCCGGGGTGCGGCCGGGCGACGTGGTGCACAACGCCTATGGCTACGGCCTGTTCACCGGCGGGCTCGGCGCGCACTACGGCGGGGAGCGCCTGGGCTGCGCCGTCGTGCCGATGTCCGGCGGCAACACGGAAAGACAGATCGTCCTGCTGCAGGACTTCGACGCCGACGTGCTGTGCTGCACGCCGTCCTATGCGCTCAACATCGCCGAGGCGGCCGAGCGGGCCGGCGCGGACCTCGCCGGGTCGCGCCTGCGCATCGGGCTGTTCGGCGCCGAGCCGTGGAGCGAGGCGCTGCGCGCCGAGCTGGACCGCCGGCTCGGGATCGAGGCGGTCGACGTCTACGGACTGTCGGAGATCATGGGCCCGGGCGTCGCGATCGAGTGCGCCGAGGCGCGCGCGGGCCTGCACGGCTGGGAGGATCACTTCCTGTTCGAGGTGATCGATCCGGAGACCGGCAGGCCGCTTCCCTTCGGCCGGACCGGCGAGCTGGTCATCACGACCTTGACCAAGGAAGCGCTGCCGATGATCCGCTACCGGACGCGCGACATGACGCGACTGACCGCCGAGCGCTGCGTCTGCGGCCGCTCGCACCTGCGGATCCTCCGGATCGCGGGGCGCAACGACGACATGCTGATCATCCGCGGCGTCAACGTGTATCCGTCGCAGATCGAGGCGCTGCTGGTCGGATTCCCGGGGCTGGCGCCGCACTACCAGCTCGTGGTGGAGAAGGCGGGCGCGCTGGACGCGCTCCGCGTCGAGGTCGAGGCCGCCGACGCCGGCACGAGCGAGAGCGAACGCGCCCGCATCGCCGCCGCGGTCCGGCACCACCTCAAGTCGTCGGTCGGCGTCACCTGCGAGGTGGCGGTGAAGCAGCCGGGAGAGGTGCCCCGCTCGCAGGGCAAGGCCGTGCGCGTGCGCGACCTGCGCAAGGCGGCGCCATGAAATCGATCCTCCGGCTTCTCCTGAACGGCCGCGCGGTCGAGGACGCGGTCGCCGACCATGCGACCCTGCTCGACTACCTGCGCAAGGTCGCAGGCCTCACCGGCACGAAGCAGGGATGCGACGGCGGCGAGTGCGGGGCCTGCACGGTGCTGGTGGACGACGCGCCCGTTCTCGCCTGCCTCACCCTCGCCCGCCGCTGCGACGGCAGGAAGGTGGAGACCATCGAGGGGCCGGCGCAGGGCGGCCGGCTGTCCCGGCTGCAACGCGCCTTCCACGAGCATCTCGGCACCCAGTGCGGCTACTGCACGCCTGGCATGATCATGGCCGCGGAGGCGCTGCTGCGCCGCAACGCGAACCCGAGCGACGCCGAGATCCGCGAGGCCCTGTCGGGCAATCTGTGCCGCTGCACCGGCTACGTGAAGATCATCGAGTCGGTCCGGGCCGCGGCGGGGCCGATGCCATGACCGGGGCGCCGGGCAAGGGCGCCATCGGCCGCCGGATGCCGCTGATCGACGGGATCGAGAAGGTCCGCGGCACCGCCCGCTACACCGCCGATATCGCCGCGCCCGACGCCCTGGTCGGCCGCATCCTCAGAAACCCGTACCCGCACGCGGAGATCGTGGCGATCGACGTCGCGGCGGCGCGCGCCCTGCCGGGCGTCGCCGCGGTTCTCACCGGCGCGGACTGCGACAAGACCTACGGCGTGCTGCCGATCGCCATGAACGAATACCCGCTGGCGCGGGACCGGGTGCGCTATCGCGGCGAGCCGGTGGCGGCGGTGGCCGCGGTCGACGCCGCGACCGCCGAGCGGGCGATCGGCCTGATCCGCATGACCGTGCGCGAGCTGCCGGCCTGCTTCACGGCCGACGCCGCGCGCGCGCCCGGCGCCACGGCGCTGCACGCCGGCAGCCCGAACAACATCCAGCGCGAGGTGCATCACGAGTTCGGCGACATCGCCGCCGGCTTCGCGCAGGCGAAGCTGGTGCGGGAGGCGACCTATCGCTGCGCCGAGGTGGCCCAGGCGCAGCTCGAGCCGCATGCGGCGCTGGCGCGCTGGGACGCCGAGCGCGGCGAGCTGACGCTGTGGACGGTGTCGCAGGTGCCGTACTACGTCCACCTGATGCTGGCGCGCTGCCTGGACATCGCGGAGAACCGCATCCGCGTGATCAAGCCCTTCGTCGGCGGCGGCTTCGGTGCGCGCACCGAGACCTTGAACTTCGAGCTGATCGCCGCGCTGCTGGCCCGCGCCGCGGGCGGCGCGGTCAGGATCGAGCTCACGCGCGAGGAGACGGCCCTCACCCATCGCGGCCGTCCCGAGACCGAGGTGAAGCTCAAGCTCGGCATGGCGCAGGACGGCCGCGTCACCGCGGCGGGCTGCGAGGTCGTGCAGCGCGGCGGCGCCTATGCCGGATACGGAATCGTCACCGTTCTCTACGCCGGCGCGCTGCTGCACGCGATCTACGACATCGCCGCCGTGCGATACGACGGCTACCGCGTCTACACGAACACGCCGCCCTGCGGCGCGATGCGCGGCCACGGCACGGTCAACGTGCGCCACGCCTTCGAATGCCTGATGGACGAGATGGCCGGGATCCTCGGCCTCGACCCCTTCGCCGTCCGCCGCGTCAACCTGATGCGCGTGCCGTGCACGACGCCCAACGGCGCGATCGTCAATTCCTACGGCCTGCCGGAGTGCCTCGACCGCGTCGAGCGGGCCAGCGCGTGGCGCGAGCGCCGCCGCCTTCTCCCGCCGGGACGCGGCCTGGGCATGGCCTGCTCGCACTACGTCAGCGGCGCGGCCAAGCCGGTGCACTGGACCGGCGAGCCCCATGCGGTCGTCAACCTGAAGCTCGATTTCGACGGCGGGATCACGCTGCTGACCGGCGCCGCCGACATCGGCCAAGGCTCGTCCACGGTGCTGGCGCAGGTCGCGGCGGAAGTGCTGGGCATGCCTGTCGAGCGCGTCCGCGTGATCGCCAACGACAGCGCGGTGACGCCGAAGGACAACGGCTCCTATTCCTCGCGCGTGACCTTCATGGTCGGCAACGCGGCGATCGACGCCGCGCGCAAGCTGCAGCACCGTCTCGCCGAGGCGGCGGCGCGCCTGCTCGAGGCGGACGTCGCGCTGATCGAATGCGCCGACGGCATGTTTCGCGTCGCCGGCAGCCAGCACGAGGGCCTGACGTTCGACGTTGTCGTACGCGCCGCGCTGGCCGAGACGGGTCCGATCACGGCCTCCGGCAGCTTCACGGTGCCGGTGGCGTATCAGGGCGGCAAGCAGCGCGGCGGAGCGGTCGGCGCGACCATGGGCTACAGCTACGCGGCCCAGGTGGTCGAGGTGGCCGTCGACGAGGAGACCGGCGCGATCGCCGTGGAGAAAGTGTGGGTGGCGCACGATTGCGGGCGGGCGCTCAACCCGCTCTCGGTCGAGGGCCAGGTGCAGGGATCGGTCTGGATGGGCATGGGCCAGGCCCTGGCCGAGGAAACGCGCTACGAGGACGGGCTGCCGCTCTCCGCCAACCTGCTGGACTACCGGGTCCCCACGATCGTGGAATCGCCGCCGATCGACGTGCAGATCGTCGAGAGCATGGATCCGAACGGCCCGTTCGGCGCCAAGGAAGCGGGCGAAGGATCGCTGGCCGGCTTCATGCCGGCGCTGGCCAATGCCGTCGCCGCCGCGATCGGCGTGCGCTTCGTCGAGCTGCCGGTCACGCCCGACAAGGTCCTGGAGGCGCTCGCCAGGCGCAAGCGCGAGCGGCGCCTGGCGGCCGCGCGGGGCGCGGCATGACCGCAACGATGCCCGCGTTCCGCCTGCTGGCGCCGCGCTCCGTGGCGGAGGCGCTCGCCGCGCGGGCGGCCGATCCGCTCGCCTGCTTCGTCGCCGGCGGCACCGATCTCCTGCCGGCGTTGGCGCGCGGCCTGGCCGCGCCGGAAACGTTGATCGACCTCGGCGCGATCGCCGAGCTCTCCGGCGTCGCGGCCGACGGCGACTGGCTGCGGATCGGCGCCGCGACGACGCTGGCGCGCCTGCAGAACGACCCGCTGGTCGCGCGCCACGCGCCGGTGCTCGCGGTCGCCGCGGCCACCGTCGCAGGGCCGCAGCATCGCTCGGCGGCGACGGTCGGCGGCAATCTTTGCCTCGATACCCGCTGCGTGTTCTACAACCAGAGCCGGTGGTGGCGCGAGGCGAACGGCTTCTGCCTGAAGCGCCAAGGCACGGTCTGCCACGTCGCGCCGACCGGCACGCGCTGCCATGCCGCCTTCAGCGGCGACCTCGCACCGGCGGCGATGGTCCTGGACGCGACCGTCGAAGTGGCCGCGCCCGACGGCCGGCGCGTCGTGCCGCTGCGCGACCTGTACCGCGACGACGGCGCCGCCCATCTTTGCATCGGCCCGGAGGCGCTCGTGGTGGCGTTGCGCGTTCCGACCGGGCCGGAATGGACCGCCGGCTACGCGAAGTCGCGCGTGCGCGGCGCGATCGACTTTCCCCTGGCGGGCGTCGCGGTCGCGGTGCGGCGCTCGCGCGACGCGGTGACGGCAATCCGGGTCGCGCTCACCGGCACCGGCTCGCGCCCGCTCCGGCTGGGCGGGACCGACGCGCTGATCGGACGCGCGGTCGACGACGCGGCGCTGGAAAAGCTGGACAAGCTTGTCCAGAAGCAGGTCTCGCCGATGCGCAGCACCGTGACGCCCGCCCACTACCGCCGGCGGGTCGCCGCGGCGCTGGCAAGGCGCCTGCTGCGCCGGCTGTTCGCCGCGGCGGCAGGATCGCCGGCCGCGCCGGCGGCGAGTTGAATCCCTCACCGGAGACGAGCCCATGTCGATGGATCGCCAGGTCTCACGCATGCTTCACGAGGAGCACATGCAGGCCGCCGCCCTGATGGAGCGGCTGGGCAGCGCCCTCGCCCGTCACGGTCCGTCCGCCCCGCCGGCGGCGGGCGACGCGGCATTCGCCTCGCTGTGCCGCGATCTCGACGGCGCCCTTGTCGGCGAGATCGAGCGGCACTTCCGGTTCGAGGAGGACGAGCTGTTCCCCGCCCTCGAGGCGCGCGGCGAGGGCGACCTGGGGACGCTGCTGACCGAGGAGCACGGGGCCATGCTGCCGGCGCGCCGGCGCCTGCGCGAGCTGCTGAAGGCGACGCAAGGCCAGCCCTTGGCGCCCGGGGCGTGGGCGGAATTCCATCGCCTGGCCGGCGAGCTGGTCGAATCCCTGCTCTCGCACATCCAGAAGGAGGAGCTGGCGCTGATCCCGTTGATCGAGGAACTCCTCGACGCCGAGGCGGACGCGCGCTTCGCCGAAGCCTACGCGCTGACGCGCTGACCGGCGAACCGGAAGGAGGTACCGCATGGCCAAGAACCCCGCCAGCGAACCGGCCGCGACGCCCGACGACGTCCGGCCGCTGGTCCTCGACGACCTGGCGCGCGTCGTCGAGATCGACCAGGCGAACACGGGCCGGTCGCGCCGCGGCTATTTCACCAAGCGCTTCCAGGCGCTGTCGAACCACCGCGCCGCGCTCGTGGCGCTCGGCTACCCGCGGCGTGGCCGCCTGCAGGGGTTCGTGCTCGCGCAGATCCTCGACGGCGAGTTCGGCGGCCGGTTCCCGGTGGCGACGATGGACGCGATCGGCGTGGCGCCGGACATGCGCCGCAAGGGAATCGGACGCGCCCTGGTCGGCGCCCTCGACGCCGAGCTCCGGCTGTTGGGCGTACGCGAGCTGCGCAGCGAATCGGAGTGGACCGCGGACGCCCTGCTGCGCCTGTTCGCCGCCACCGGATTCCGCCTGGCGCCGCGCTGCGTGCTGGAACGCCCGACCGACGGCGCGGCGCCGGTCGGGTCCGGCACGGAGGAGAACGCATGAGCATGGGCACCAAGGCGGGACCGCGGGCCGCTGCCGCCGGGCGCGAGCTCGATTTCAGCGGGCCGGGCGGCGACGAAGCCGAGGCGCTGTCGCGCGACCGCGTGCCGATCCGTTCGCTCGAGGCGAAGGACCTTGCGGCGCTGATCGCGATCGACCGCCGCATCACCGGCCGCGATCGCACCGCCTACTATCGGCGCAAGGCGGCCGAGGCGCTCGAGGAGTCCGGCGTGCGCGTGTCGCTGGTGGCCGAACTGGACGGGCGCGTCGTCGGGTTCGCGATGGCCCGCGTGGATTTCGGCGAGTTCGGCCAGACGGCGCCGGAGGGCGTGCTCGACACGATCGCAGTCGACCCGGGCTACGCGCGCCGCGAAGTCGGCAGCGCGCTGATCTCGCAGCTGCTCGCCAATCTGGCCTCGCTGCGCGTCGAACGCCTGCGGACGGAGCTGGCCTGGAACAACTACGGACTGTCGCGCTTCCTGGAGCGATGCGGCTTCGCCCCGTCGCCGCGCCTTTCGTTCTCGCGCCGCATCGAGCCGGACGCCCCGTGAGGCCCCGCTTCTACGCGTGCAGGCTTTCGTACTTCGCCAGCAGCTGCTCGCGCGACTCGCGGAAGTCGGGGTGGTCGACGATGCAGTCGGCCGGGCAGACCAGGCGGCATTGCGGCTCGTCCTCGGCGCCGACGCATTCGGTGCAGCGCAGCGGGTCGATGACGTAGATCGGGTCGCCCGCGGCGATCGCCTCGTTCGGGCATACCGGCCGGCATGCATCGCAGTTGGTGCAGGGGTCGACGATCATCAGGGCCATGGTCGGTCTCCCGTTCGCTAGCGGCTCAGGCCGCGGCCAGCGATTCCAGCCGCGCCAGCTTGGCGTGACGGAACGCGCCCCACAGGGCGGCGCCGATCGCGCCGGCGTAGATCGAGTCGGGATGGCTCTCCACCTGGACCGCGACCTTCTCGCGCTGCATCGTCTCCTGCATGGCCGCGAGCAGCCCGTCGTCCAGCGCCAGCCCGCCGGTCATCAGCACCGTGCCGTCGATCCCGCCGATGGTCTTGAGCAGCTTGGCCAGACGGTCGGCCATCGACAGGTGGATGCCCTTGAGGATGTTCGGCGCCGAGATGTTGCGCGAGACCATGTTGATGACGTCGGTCTCCGCCAGCACGGCGCAGATGCCGCTGACCTTCTCGGGATTGTCGGCCTGGCGCGACAGCTGGCCGATCTCGTCCTGGCCGACGCCGAGATAGCGCGCGATGTTCTCGAGGAACTGGCCCGAGCCCGAGGCGCACTGGCTGGTCATCTTGTAGGTCAGCACCTTGCCGCGCGCGTCGATGCGGATGGCGCGGCCGTGCAGGGCGCCGACATCGAGCACCGCGCGCGCGGTGGGCTGCAGGTAGATGGCGCCGCGCGCATGGGTGGTCATCGAGTAGAAATGCCCGGTGTGGAAGTCGAGGCTCTCGCCCTCTCCCGTCGTGGCGACGTAGTGCACGTCGGCCCGGCGCAGCCCCGCCTCCTCCAGCGCCTGCCCGTAGGCCTGCGCGGCGAGCTTCAGCGGGTCGCGCTGGCGCACCCTGTCGGTGCGGCGCACCAGCCATTTCGAGCGATCGCCCTCGACCTCGAACAGCACGGTCTTGATCGACCCGGTGCCGACGTCGACGCCCGCGGTGATGGTCATGACACGCCTCCCGCCGCCCCGTTCTCCACGCTGCGCCGGCTGAACGCGGCGGCGCCGAGCGCGCCCGTGTAGATCGAGTCCGGATTGATGTTGATCGTGCGCTCGCCGTAGTTCTCCTTGACCAGCTTGCCCAGCTCGCGCACGGCCGCCTCGTTCTTCGCCACGCCGCCGGTGAAGGTGAACTGGTCGCGCACGCCGCCCGAGCGCGACAGGATCGACATCGCCCGCAGGATGATCGCGCGATGCAGCCCGGCCATGATGTCCTCGCGCTTCTCGCCCAGCGCCAGCCGGTCGCGCAGCTCCGCGCCCGCGAACACCGTGCAGGTCGAGTTGATGCGGACGCTGCGCGTCGCCTGCATCGCCATCGGGCCCAGTTCGTGCAGCCCGATGTTCATCTCGTCGGCGATGTAGCCGAGATAGCGACCGCAGCCGGCGGCGCAGCGATCGTTCATCTGGAAGTTCTCGACGATACCGCTGGGGTCGACCTGGATCGCCTTGGTGTCCTGGCCGCCGATGTCGAGCACGGTGCGCGTGCCCGGGTACATGATGTGCGCGCCGAGACCGTGGCACAGGATCTCGGAGCGGATGTGCTCCTTCGAGAAGGGCAGCGTCACGCGGCCATAGCCGGTGCCGACCACGTAGGTCTCCTCCAGCGGCACGTCCAGCGCGCTGCGCACCGCCTGCATCACGTCGGCCTGCCCGACGCCGAGATCGGCGCCGTCGTCGAGCAGCCGGCCGAGCGCGCGCAGGAACCGC
This sequence comes from uncultured Rhodospirillaceae bacterium, assembly GCA_964557415.1. Taxonomy (GTDB): domain Bacteria; phylum Pseudomonadota; class Alphaproteobacteria; order JAEULC01; family JAEULC01; genus JAEULC01. The sequence continues at coordinate 62,252 of CAZLBB010000013.1, read as the reverse complement.
CCGTTCATGTCCCCGGACGGCGGCCGGTTCTCGACCTCGATGATCGACTTGTCGTAGACGTTCAGCAGCAGGTCGTAGCCGAGGCCGCTCGCCTTGCCGATCGGCTCGGCCACGGCCATGAAGCGCGAGCCGGCGATGTCGCGGAAGAAGTCGGACTTGCGCCTGGCGCCCGGCGCGAACAGCGCCGGCGCCTCGGCCTTCAGGCTCGCGAACACCGCCTCCAGCGCCTCGCGCGTGGCGCGTTCCTTGCCGGCGAAGCGGTCGCCGCGCGCGTTCTCGACGCAGGTGCGCTCGAGCTCGCCGAGCTCCTCGAGGAACTGCTCCAGGCGGAAGCTGCGCTCGAGGTCCGCCAGCAGCGATTCGAGCCTGCCGGCCACGCCCGGCAGGCCGCCGAGGGCGCGCCGGAACAGCGTGAACCGCGTGTTGATCAGCGCCTCGTGCTTCGCCACGCGGCTGGCGGTGTCGTAGTTCGAGCGCGAGTTGGTGATGCCCCGGCCGAGCACCTCCATGTTCTCGTCCATCAGCACCGCCTTGGTGGTGGTGGAGCCGAGGTCGATGCCGATGAAGGTGCGCATGGCGTTCTCCCCCGGTCGTCAGTGCGCGGCCGCGGACGCGGTGGCGCCGCGCCGCTTCTGCTCGATCATCTGGAAGTAGCTCTCCAGACGGTTCTTGACGTTGGCCGGCGAGAAGTAGCGCGGATCGACCAGGTCGGTCTCGATGAAGGCGGCCGGCTTGCCGGTACGCCGCTCGATCTCGCGCAGCATCAGCAGCTGGCCCGCCGAGAAGCTGTTGCAGCTCTTGATCGAGTTCACCAGCAGCCCGTCGGCCTCGTACTCGTTGATGTAACGCTCGATCATCTCGATGCGGCCGGGCAGGTTGCGGTTCGTGTAGCAGCCGAGGCAGTACTCCGCGAGCGACTCGAGCGGATGGTCCGGGTCGTGGCGGAAACCGAGGTCGTACGTGCCGCCGACCTTGGTGTAGGTGCTGGCGACGACGACCGCGCCCTCGTCGTAGAACATCTTCCAGAAGTCGCGGAAGCTCGTGTAGTTGGGCGGCCCCTCGACGACGAGCCGGTATTTCTCGTTGGACAGCTCGCCCTCGGGCGTGACCGGGCCCTGGCCGGCGTCGATGCGCTGCTGCACTTCCTGCCGCAGCAAGCGGTAGTATTCGGTGGCATCGGGCGTGCCGCGGAACGCGGTGAAGATCGGCCCGATGTAGTAGACGCCGCCGAAATAGGCGTCGATCGGCGACGGCCTGCGCTTGGCGCTTTCCAGCGTCCAGACCAGGTCCTCCTCGGCCCGTGCCGATTCGCGCAGGTACTCGCGCAGGCGGTCGATGTCGAACTTCACGCCGCTGACGCGCTCGAGCGTCGGGATGACGTCCTCGCGCAGCTGCTTGACGATATAGGCGCGCATGTTCTCGGTGACCTTGCCCTCGCCCTCGTAGGGCACGTGCAGCATCACCGTCTCGCACTTGTACTGCTCGCGCAGCAGCTCGAACCACTTCATGAAGGTGAAGCAGCCGGTGTAGGACAGCAGCAGGACGTCGGGCGACGGGATCGGCCTGCCGTCGGGCCCGATATTGCCCTTGGCCAGCATGCCGAGATCGGCCTTGACGTAGGTGCAGACGTCCTCGGACTGGCCGCGCTTCTCGGCCTCGACGATCAACTGCCCGCTCTTCTTGCGCAGCCCGTTCTGGATCGCGTTGATCTCGGGCAGATTGTTCACCAGGTCGAAACACATGATCAGCTCGTTCAGGTTGCCCGGAACGAACGTCGAGGCGACCTTCCGCCCAGCCGCCTTGGCCGTCGCCAGCTTCTCGTAGTTGCCGGCGATCATGTCCTTCTGCTTGACCATCGACGGCTCCTTGATCACCTCCTTCGGCGCGGCGGGCCTCGGGGCCGGACGGGCGGTCGCGGTTGCGGTCATGCTTCGCTCCACAGCTTGATCGAATCGGCGAAGGTGCCGGCCTGCTCGCGGATCGGCGCCATCTGGCCGGAGTTCTCGGCGTACTTGAACGCGATGAACGGCACGCCGTGCGCCGCCAGCACGCGCTGCAGCATCGGCCGCTCCAGCAGCGCCGGGTCGCAGAAGCTCGGCGCCATGAAGATCACGCCCTCGGCGCGGTTGCGCCGCACCGACTCGACCAGGTAGATCCCCTTCTTCGACAGGTCGGGCTCGTACTTGGCCGAGGTGCTCAGCGAGTTGTGCAGATAGGTATGGGCGAGACTGCGGATCGGATCGCCGTCGAGCGGAACGTCCGCCTTCTCCCACCGGTTCACCAGCATGAAGTCGTCGTCGACGATGTAGCAGCCGGCAAGCTCGACCGACTTGATCAGGCCGAGCGGCGGCTGCTCGCAGAACGCGCCGGTGATGACGATGCGGGTATTGTCGCGCCGCGGCCGGTCCTCGGCGCGCGCGGCCTCGAGATATTCGCGCAGCATGCGCGAATGTTCCTCGACCGCGAGCAGCATGCCCGCGCGCATCAGGAGATAGACCTCGGACGACGGCGCCTTCCACGGCTCGGCCGCGCGGAAGGCGTAGACCTCGCGCACCAGGCGGCGGTTCTCGTTGTACAGCGCGATCGACCGGCGCAGGGACTCGTCGTCGACCTCGCGTCCGCACAGCTCGCCCAGGTCGCGGCGCAGATCGTTCAGCTCGTTGACGTAGAACGCGCCGCCGACGTCGTCGCGGAAGTTCTGCGGCACGTCGACGTAGCGCGACATCGTCTCCGGGAACATGATCTTCCACATGCCCGACAGGTTGCGGATCACGTCGCAGATGCTGGGGAACAGCATGCCGTCGACGAAGTCGAGCCGCGCCGTGACGCCCAGCTCGATGGTCGAGCGCGGGATGCGGCAGATGTAGCTCTGGTAGTAGGCGTCGCCGTGGATGACCTCGAGCTGGTCGCCGCCGCCGAGCACGCCCATCGGCAGCGCCCCGGCGGCATGGATCAGCTCGCGCGGCACGTAGAAGGGCATGTAGCCGACGACCTTGCGGCCCGGCCTGGCCGCCTTCCATTCGCGCGCGTAGACGAAGTTGAGGTCCTCGAACAGGCCGGTGCAGCGGGCGATGATGTCGGACGTGCCGGTCATGCTAGCGGTGTTCCCATCGGGCCGGCCGCTTGGCGAGAAAGGCCTCGAGCCCCTCCCGCGCGTCGCGCGTGCCCATCAGCCCGTCCAGATAGAGGTGCTCCAGCTCGGCCAGGCGCGTGGCCAGCTCGCGCGCGAACCCGTCGCGCGCGGCCTTGACGGCGTAGCGCAGCGAGCTGGCGCTGCGCGGCGCGAGGTGCTGGTCGAACCAGGCCAGCGCCGCCGCCTCGGGGTCGTCCGCGACCGCGTCGACCAGGCCCATGGCGCGCGCCTCCTCGGCGCCCACCACGCGGCCGGAGAGGAGCAGGTCCTCGGCGCACGCCTGGCCGATGCGCCCCGGCAGCAGCGCCGACGCCGCCGGTGCGAACACGCCGAGCACGATCTCGGGCTGGCCGAGCCGCGCGTCGGGCGCCGCGTAGATGAAGCTGCCGGCGAGGGCCAGCTCCAGCCCGCCGCCCAGGCACTGGCCGCGCACCACGCTCATCACCGGAACCGGCGATCGGACCAGGCGCAGGATCAGCGCATGGAAGCCCTGCAACATCGCGGCGCATTGCGCGGGCAGATGCTCCTCGACGCTGGCGCCGAAGCTGAAGTTCGCGCCCTCGTGGTCGATCAGGATGCCGACCAGCCCCGTGGCGTCGGCATGCCGCGCCAGCGCCTCGTCGAGCGCGGCGACCATCGCCGCGTCGAGGACGTTGGCCTTGGGCCGCGCGAGCCTCAGGCGCAGCAGCCGCCCTTCGCGATCCAGCCACGTCCTGACGGGGGCGGACATCAGGCGGCCGCCTTCGACGAGCGCGGCATGATCTTCGCCATCAGCTCGGGTCCCCAGGCTTCGCCGCGGGCCAGCGCCTGGCGCAGCGCGATGAAGTCGATCTCGCGGTCGTCCTTCGGGCCTTCGTTGAAGGCGCGGAAGCCGGCGCGCGCCTCGGTCATCATGTTGAGCGAGAGCCAGGCGCGGGAATCCTCCTTGTTGCGGTTCCACGCCTCGAGCTTCGGCTTGCGCAGCTCCTCGAACGTCTTGGTGATGCAGTCGGGGAAGGTCAGCAGCAGCTTCGTGCAGATCGCTTCGACGCGGTCGTCGAGCAGCGCGAGGTCGATCGTTCCCTTGGCCAGCATCGCCTTGCCCTCGGCCAGCGCCGCGCCCGTCTTCGGCTCGCCGTGCACGATGCGGCCGTATTCGTCGAGCCAGCGCTGCGTCTCGACCAGCGGGTTGGCGACGTAGCGGCCGTCGACCTTGAGCGCCGGCACGATGTCCGTGATCATGCCCATCCGATAGGCCTTGTGCGCCGACCACTGGTCGCACAGCGTGCCGCTTTCCATGCCGCGCTCGCTGCCGATCATCAGCGGCAGGAAGTCCGTCGAGCCGCCGATCGGCGACGAGCCGTGCTTCGGGCCGGCCTGGCCGAAGCGCGCCAGGTCCTGGGCCACCGACAGGTCGCAGGCCATGCCGATCTCCTGCCCCCCGCCGACGCGCATGCCGTTGACGCGGCAGATGACCGGCTTGTCGCAGCCGAGGATGGCGCTGACCATGTCGTTGAACAGGCGCAGATACTGCCGGTACTCCTGCGGCCGCCCGGCATAGTACTCGGCGTATTCCTTGGTGTTGCCGCCGGTGCAGAAGGCCTTGTCGCCGACCCCGGTGAATACGACCGCGACCACGTCGCGCGCGTTGCTGGCGGCGCGGAAGGCGATGATCGCTCCCTTGGCCATCTCCGTCGTGTACGAGTTGTACTGGCCGGCATTGTCGAGCCAGATCCACGCATTGTAGAGCCCCGGCACCGGCTTCCCGTCGGGTCCGCGCACGGGCCGCTTCTCGTAGCGAATGCCTTGCCCGGCGGCCTCGCACAGATTGTGGTCGCGAAGGGTTTGGGTGGCGGTCATGGACAGCTCCTTTCAGGCATGGCCGGGGACAAGGATCACGCGGCGCTTGACGCGTCCTTCGTGCACGTCGGCGAACACGTCGTTGATCGAGTCGAGCGGCCGGCGCTCGATGTAGGGAGCCAGGCGCACGCGGCCGTCGAGCACCAGGCCGAGCGCCTCGGGATAGAGCTCGGGCGGGCAGCCCCAGTTGCCGAGGCAGCGCGCGTCGTAGGCCATCAGGTTCGACAGGCGCAGTTCGACCTTGTCGCGGGTGAAGCCGACGACCGACATCGTCGCGCCGTGATTGATCAGGCCGAAGGCGGTGAGCTGGCCGGCGGCGGTGCCGGAGCATTCGAAGATGAACCAGCCGGTGGCGGGCAGCCCGCGCTCCTTGGCGAAGCCCTGCACCGCCTGTTTCAGCGCGCGCTCGTCCATCGCGCGGGCGTTGAGCGTCAGGGCGGCGCCGCCGCGCGCGATCTGCGCCAGCTTGGCGTCGTCGACGTCGATCGCCGCCACCGTCGCGCCGAACGCCCGGGCGACCTGCGCCGCGTAGCCGCCGACGCCGCCGACGCCGACCACGATCGCCAGGCTGCCTTGGGTGACGCCGGCGCGCTTGACGGCCTGGTATGGCGTCGTCACCGCGTCCGCGACGACCGACACGTCGGCGAGCGCCAGCCCCGCCGCCGCCAGCCGGGCCTCGTCGACCGGGCACAGGCCCTGCGCCGGCACAAGGATATGCGTCGCGAAGCCGCCCTCGATGTCGTTGCCCGGCATCTTCTGGCTGCGGCAGATCGTCGCCCTGCCGCTGCGGCACAGCTCGCAGGTGCCGCAGGGAATCACCGCCGGCACGATCACGGCGCGGTCCCGCCACGCCTCCGCGCCGGCGCCGCAGGCCGCCACCCGCCCGCTGATTTCGTGGCCGAGCGTCAGCGGCAGCGGCCGGTTGGTGCGCACGCCGTCGTAGTAGTAGCCCAGATCCGTGTGGCAGACGCCGCAGCCGGCGATCGCGATCACCACCTCGCCCGGGCCGGGCGGCGGCAGGTTGAACGCGGACCGCTGCATCGGCGCCTTGGCTGCGGTCATCATCCAGCGATGGGCGGCGAGCGGCACGTGTTCCTCCGGTTCGCTTCGCCCCCGGCCGATCCCAGGCGACCGGCGGGCTTGCGTCTAATTACATAAATAGGTACCATAATACTGATTTGAGCGTCAAGGCTCCGGCAAGGCCAGGGATCCCGCCATGAGCAACAGCGCTTCCGCGAACCCTTCGACCACGGCCGGCCAGCCCCTCTCGCTGGCGATCGTCGGCAGCGGCGGCAGCGGCGTGATGACCACCGGCGCCATGCTGCTCGACGCGGCGGCCCGCGCCGGCCGCTACGGCCTGCTGACGCGATCGGTCGGCCCGCAGATCCGCGGCGGCGAGGCCGTCGCGCTGGTGCGCCTCGGCACGCGCCCCCTCGCCTGCCACGGCGACCACTGCGATGTGCTGATCGCGCTCGACTGGCAGAACGCCGAGCGCTTCGCGGCGGAGATCCCGCTCGGGCCGCGCAGCCTGGTGGTGGCCGACGAATCGGCCGGAGACATGCCCCCGGCCCTGCAGGCGCCCGGCCCCCGGGTGCTGACGGCGCCGCTGCAGAAGCTGGCGAAATCGGTCAAGGGGCGCCCGAACATGGTCGCGCTCGGGCTGGCCGCCGCCCTGGCCGCGCTGCCCCAGGCGGCCGTGACCGGCGCCATCGCCCGCGTCCTGGGCGGGAAGGACGCCGAGGCGCGGGCCGCGAGCGAGGCCGCCGTCACCGCCGGCTACGCCGAGGCGGCGCGGCTCGGCGAATCCGCGGCCCCGGCGGCGCACGCGACGGGCGGCGCCGACACCGCCAAGTGGATCATCACCGGCAACGAGGCCGCCGGGCTCGGCGCCGTGCGCGCCGGCGTGCGCTTCGCCGCCGCGTACCCGATCACGCCGGCGACCGAGATCATGGAATGGCTGGCCGACGCCCTGCCCAAGGTCGGCGGCGCGCTGATCCAGGCGGAGGACGAGCTGGCGTCGATCAACATGACGATCGGCGCCGCCTATGGCGGCACGCCGTCGATGACCGCGACCTCGGGGCCCGGCCTTGCCCTGATGGTCGAGTCGATCGGGCTCGCGATCACGTCGGAGATCCCGCTGCTGGTGGTCGACGTGATGCGCAGCGGGCCGTCGACGGGCATTCCGACCAAGTCGGAGCAGAGCGATCTCAACATCGCGGTGCACGGGGTGCATGGCGACGCGCCGCACCTGGTGCTGGCGCCGCTCTCGGTCGCCGACTGCCTGTTCACCACGCAATGGGCCGCGCAGCTGGCCGAGCGCCTGCAGGCGCCGGCCATCGTGCTGTCGGACCAGTATCTCGGCCAGACCCGGATGGTGATCGACCGCCCCGCCGGCGCGGGACCGGCGGCGCAGCGCATGCTGGCGCCGGCGGCGGACGGCGCGCGGTATTCGCGCTACGCGCTGACGGAATCGGGCGTGTCGCCGATGGCGATCCCCGGCGTCGCCGGCTGCCAGTACACGGCGGACGGGCTCGAGCACGGCGAGCGCGGGACGCCGTCGAGCAAGGCCGAGGACCATCTGGCGCAACTCGAGAAGCGCCGCAGCAAGCTTGCCAACCACGACTACGGCGAAGCCTGGGCCGAGATCGACGGCGACGGCGATCTCGCCGTCGTCACCTGGGGATCGACCGCCGGCCCGGTGCGCGAGGCCGTCGCCCGCGTGCGGCAGCGCGGCCTTGCCGTGCGCGTGATCGCCGTGCGCCTGCTCTCGCCCCTCTCGCCCGCGCGCCTCGCGGCCGCGCTCGGCGCCGCCCGGCGGGTGCTCGTGGTCGAGCAGAACCACTCCGGCCAGTTCCACCAGATGCTGCGCGCGCAGGCCGCGCTGCCGCCCGACACGGTGGTGCTGCACCGCCCGGGGCCGATCCCGTTCCGGCCGGGCGAAGTCGTTTCCGCTCTCGAGCGATGGATGTGACACCATGGTCGCCAGCATGACCGACGCCGCCCCCGCGCCGCTGCCCGTGCCGGTGCGCAAGCCCGCCGACTACAAGACCGACGTCAAGCCGATCTGGTGCCCCGGCTGCGGCGACTACTCGGTGCTGATATCGATGGCCATGGCCCTGGCCGAGCTCGGCCGCCCGCCCGAGGAGATCGTCGTCGTTTCGGGCATCGGCTGCTCTTCCCGCATTCCCGCCTACGTCAATACCTATGGCTTCCACGGCGTGCACGGCCGCGCGCTGCCGGTGGCGACCGGCATCAAGCTGTCGCGGCCCGAGCTCACCGTGATCGCCGCCGGCGGCGACGGCGACGGCTATTCGATCGGCGGCAACCACTTCCTGCATGCCTGCCGGCGCAATGTCGACATAACCTACCTGGTGATGGACAACCGCGTGTACGGCATGACCAAGGGCCAGCCCTCGCCCACCACCGAGCCGGAATGGGACAGCGACCTGGCGCCGGGCGGCACGGGCCTCAGGCCGTTCAATCCGCTGGCGATCGCGCTGGCGGCCGGCGCCAACTTCATCGCGCGCGCCTTCTCCGGCGATCCCAACGGCACCGCGCGCATCGTCGCCGAGGCGATCCGCGCGCCGGGCTTCTCCTTCGTCGAGATCCTCAGCCCCTGCGTGACCTTCCGCCCTGACGAGCGCGAATGGCGCAAGCTCGTGCGCCCCGCGCCGGTGACGGAGACGAGCGATCCCGGCCGCGCGGCGCGCCGGCTGATGACCGACGACGGGTTCAACCTCGGGATCCTCTATCGCGGCGACCGCCGGCCCTACCAGCCGCGCGCGGCCCCGATCGAGAACGCCGAGCGCGCGCTGGAGCGCGCCTTCGAGCTGTAGCTTTCGGCCGCGCCCCCGCAACCGCCCGAGGAATCCAGCCATGCGCGTTCTCAACCCGCCGCAATGGCCGCGACCCGTCGGCTACAGCAACGGGATCGCCGCGCCGCAGGGGCGGATCGTGTTCGTCGCGGGGCAGGTCGGCTGGGACGCCGCGCAGCAGTTCGCATCGGCGGAGATCGTGCCCCAGTTCGAGCAGGCGCTCCGCAACGTCCTTGCCGTGCTCGCCGAGGCCGGCGCCGGGCCGGAGCACATCTGCCGCATCACCGCCTATTGCTGCGACAAGCCCGCCTACCTTGCCGCACGCCCGGCGCTCGGCCGCATCTGGCGCCGCCTGATGGGAGGGCACTATCCCGCCATGAGCATGATCTTCGTTTCGGACCTGCTGGACCAGCCGGGCAAGATCGAGCTGGAAGCGACCGCGGTCGTCCCGCGGACGCGGCGCCGGCGCCCCGCGCCGGCAACCCGGCGACGCCGTCGGCCCGGCCGACGCTCCGCATGAGCAACGGGGCCCAGGCCACATCGCGTACATGGTGGCGCTGCCCGATCCACCGGGCTGCGCGGACGTCGATTGCGATGCTTCCCGGCGTTCGGCGCGCCCGGTCGCGAGGACTCGCCACCGACAAGACCTTGCAGCCGGTCCTGTGACGACTTGAGCGCCCGCTCATGGCTTGTCCCTGCGACATATATATAAGGAGAGCGGCGCGCTGATACGCGACGGAATTTCCGGAGCGTGTACGACGTCGGATGTCGCACTTCGTCTCGAGAATCGCATTCCGGTTCCGCGGCCCCCCGGGCGTCGCGGTTCGAATGCGAACGCCCAGGCTGGCAACGCCGCGTTCTCGCCGTCGAATTCGATACCCACGCGCGCGGCCGACATCGCGGGTGAAGACGACCGGTCGGCGCAGAACCACCCTCACGTCGCCAGGTGCGAGACGTTCCTGACGATCGTATAGCACTCCAGGCCTTCCGTGCCGCCCTCGCGCCCGAAGCCGCTCTCCTTCACGCCCCCGAACGGGGTCTCCGCGATGGAGGCAACGAAATGATTTATGGACAGATTCCCGACCTCCACCGTTTCCGCCAGCTGGTTGCATTTGCGCGCCGAGTTGGTGAACGCATAGGCGGCCAGGCCGTAGGGAACGGCGTTCGCCTTCTCGATCGCCTCGTCCAGGTTGCGCACGCGACGGAGCAGCGCCAAGGGACCAAAGGGCTCCTCGCGCATCGCCCGCGCGTCGTCCGGCACGTCGGCGAGCACGGTCAATGGATAGAAATTGCCCTGGTTCCCGATGCGCGCACCGCCGCTCATGACCCGCGCTCCCCTGGCCTTGGCGTCGGCGACCAGCGTTTCCATCGCGGCGATCCGGCGCTCGTTGGCCAGCGGCCCCATCTGCACGCCGGCGTCGAGCCCGTTGCCAACCTTGATGGCCGCCGCCTTCTCGGCCATCGCCGCGGTGAAGCGGTCGTAGATCGCGTCTTCGACGAAGAAGCGGGTCGGAGAAACGCATACCTGTCCGGCGTTGCGGGACTTCGCCAGCGCCGAGCTGGCGGCCGTGGCAGCCGCGTCGACGTCATCGCAGACGAACACGGGCGAATGGCCGCCAAGCTCCATGATCACGGGCTTCATGTGCTGCCCCGCCAGCGCCGTCAGGCGTTTGCCGACGGGAATCGAGCCCGTGAAAGTCACCAAGCGGACCGATGGCTGCGGAATCAGGAATTCCGAGATTTCGGCCGGTTCGCCGAACACCAGGTTCAAGACTCCGGCGGGAAGGCCCGCGTCGGCGAAGGCCTTGACGAGCTGAACGGCGCCGGCAGGCGTTTCCTCGGAGGCCTTGAGAATGATCGAGCAGCCCGCCGACAGCGCCCCGCCGACCTTCCGTGCCGGCGAGCTCATCGGAAAATTCCATGGGGTGAACGCGGCGACGACACCGATCGGCAGGCGCAGCACCGAGTGTCGCATGCCCGGCTCGCTCGGGATGATGCGGCCATAGACACGGCGGCCCTCCTGGGCATCCCATTCGATGATGTCGCAGCCGCGCAGGATCTCCAGCCGGGCCTGGGCAAGCGGCTTTCCCTGTTCCAGCGTCATCGCCACCGCCATCTCATCAACCCGCTCGCGCATCAGCCGGGCGGCCTTGAGGATCACTTCCGCTCGATTGGCCGGTGACGTGCGCGACCAGGTCCTGAAGCCTCGATCCGCCGCGTCCAGCGCCGCATCGAGATCGGCGCGCGTGGCGTGAGGCACCGTGCCGATGACCGAATTGTCGACGGGGTTCAGTACGGGTCGGCCATCGGCCGATTTCCACTCGCCGCCGATGAACAGACACAGCTCGGGATAGTTCGTCATTGGCTCCTGCCCAACTTTTTCAGGGACTGATGCTCCGCCGGAATACGCAGCCAGTCGCGGTTTTTCCCGCCATGGACACGGGCCGCGCCGGGCTGCCATGGTGAACCACCGCGTGCTGCCGCGGCGAGTGGGCGCGTGCGTCCCCGGATCGGCGCCCGCGCCACGTACCGGCAATCGGCGATCCGCGACGGTCGTTCCTCGGAGCCCGTCGACCGTCGCCTGCGGCGGCGCGCGGCCGGAGGAGGGCGACACGGACCCGCTCGAGGTCGGCGCCCGCGGCGGCCGAGGGTCCAGTTCCGGCGTGCGGCGCTGCTTGTCCTGCTTGCGGCGAATAGGAGCATCGCCGATCGGACGCTATACTTCCCGCGCGGGGCGGCTGTACCTTGCCTGCACAGGGTCGAGTACTTCGCGAGGAGAGGCTCCAATGGCGCGACGCGCGGATTTCGTTTGGATGGACGGCAAGATCGTCGCCTGGGACGATGCGAGGATCCATGTATCGGCGGAAACCGTCCTGCGCGGCGAGAACGTCTTCGAGGGCATGCGGGCCTACTGGAACGAGGACCTGAAGGAGCTCTTCATCTTCAAGAACGCGGAGCACCTGCGACGCCTGCGGCAATCCGCCCGCATCATGCACATGCAGATCCCCTACACGGACGAGCAGCTGACCGGCGCCTTCATCGAACTGATCCGCAAGAACCGGTTCTCCGACGGCGTGCACTTCCGGCCCGTGGTCTATTTCGCCGAAGGGGAGCCGAACGCCTACAAGCCCGAGGAAGTGCGGACGGGCGTGTTCGTGCTGGCTTTCAGCCGCCCGCACGCGAAGAGCATATTCGAGGGGATCCACAGCTGCATCAGCACGTGGCGGCGCAATTCCGACCTCGCCTCGCCTTCCCGGATCAAGTCCGCCGCCAACTACCACAACTCGCGCCTCGCCTATGTCGAAGCGCGGATCAACGGCTACAGCACCCCGATCATGCTGAACGACCGCGGCAGGATCGCCGAGAGCCCGGGATCGTGCATCATGCTGGTGCGCGACGGCGTGGTCATCACCCCTCCGGTCACGGCCGACATCCTGGAAAGCATTACCCGCGCCACGCTGATCGACCTGTTCCAGAACGAACTCGGCATCAAGGTCGTGGAACGGGATGTGGATCGCACGGAAGCCTATGTCGCCGACGAAGCATTCTTCTGCGGCAGCGGCCAGGAAGTGACGCCGATCCTCTCCGTCGACCGCTACCCGTTGGGCAACGGCAAGATCGGACCGGTCACGAAGAGAATCCAGGACCTGTACTTCGACATCACCAAGGGAAAGGTGGCGAAGTACCGGCACTGGCTGACCCCCGTGTACCAGCACGCGCTTGCGGCCGACGACTGACGGCGCCTGCGCCGCCGGGCGCGGGTGGCCCGTCCTACTCCAGGCCGTAGTCGCGACGCGCCGCATCGGACGTGACGTATCCGTTCAGCACGTCGCGGCGCACGGACTCGCGGTCGCGCGCGCGCGGATCGCCGTAGCCCGCGCCGCCGCTGAAGCGCATGGTCAGGCGGTCGCCCGGCATCAGCGTGCTGCGCGATTTCGGGTGCGGCTTCGTGCCGTTGCCGAGGAAGATGTCCACCTTGGCGCCCGGCATCCCGCCCAGCAGGCCCTGCGGCGGGTATTTCTGCCGGTCGGACAGGAGCGACAGGCGGATCGGGTCGTTCGAGACGACCTCCACCTCGACGTCCTGGCCCAGCCCGCCGCGAAACTTGCCCGGCCCGCCCGAGTCGGGGCGGAACTCCTTCTTCCACACCACCAGCGGCGAGATGCTTTCCAGCGCCTCGATGCTGCCGGACCCCGCGTTGGTGGGGAACGCGGTGCAGGAGTGTCCGTCCTGCTGGCAGTTGCCGCCCATCCCGCCGCTGGCGAACAGGATCTGCGAGAAGCGGTTGCCCTTGCGGTCGGTGCCGCTATAGACCGAGCGCACGGTCGGCGCCGAGCCGGACTCCGCGCTGACCTTCTCCGGCACCGCCTGGGCCAGGGCCTTGTACAGCGCGCCCGCCAGCAGATGGCCGGTCAGCTGGCGCGCATTGACCGGCGCCGGGTAGCGCGGGTTCAGGACGCTGCCCAGCGGCGCGTCCACCGTCACCGAACGGTACGAGCCCTCGTTGCGCGGGGTGACCGGGTCGAGCGCGCACTTGATCGGATAGACCGTGTAGGCATAGGTGTAGTTCATCACCGAGTTCAGGCCGCGGTCGATCTGCTTCGACGTCCCGGCATAGTCCACGTGCAGGTTCGATCCCTTCACCGTGATCGCGCACTCGATGTGCGTCTCGTCGGCGTCGTAGCCGTCGGCGCTGACCCGCGAGCGGTAGGTGCCGTCCGGCACCGCCTCGATCGCCTTGCGCATCGCCATGTCGGCCCGCTGCTGCAGCGCGGCCGACAGCGCGGTCAGGTCCACCATCCCGGCGTCGTCGAGGAACTCCTGCAGCCGGCGCGCGCAGGCGTGCTGCGCGGTGACCTGGGCATCCAGGTCGCCCATCACCTGGTCGGGCACGCGCACGTTCGACTCGATCATCTCGAACAGGATCCTGTTCGGCTTGCCCTCCTCCAGGAACTTCATCGGCGGGATGCGGATGCCTTCCTCGAACACTTCGCGGCAGTCCGACGACCAGATCGATCCGCCGATGTCCGGCGAATGCGCGATGGAGCCCGAGAAGCCGACCAGGCGGCCCTTGTGGAAGATCGGCGCCGCCATGGTGATGTCGGGCAGATGCCCGGTCGCCATCCACGGGTCGTTGGTGATGATGCAGTCGCCGGGCCGCCACTGCTCCTTCGGGAAGCGCTTCAGGAAATGCTTCAGCGTGCGCGGCAGGATGCCGACGAAGGACGGGATGCCGGTGGTGTTCTCCGCCAGCGAGTCGCCGTTCTCGTCCATCAGCACCGTGGCATAGTCGTTCGACTCGCGCACGATGGTGGAGAACGACGTGCGCAGCAGGGCCGCGGCGGACTCGTCGGCGATGGAAATCAGCCGGCTCCACAATATCTCGAGCGTGATCGGGTCGAAGTCGGTGCGCGGCGCGCTCATCGGTCCTCCACGGGTCGGGCAAAAAGGGCCTAGGGTGCGGACGCCATCGCCGGCGACGGCGCGACCACGGCGTCGCCCTCCGGCAGGCGTCCCTCGGCCAGGTAGCGCTCGGCGTTGGCGAAGCCGCGCCCCAGCACGTTGGCGAAATTGTCCAGCGTCGCGCCCGCCAGGTGCGGGGTAACGACGGTGCGGTCGCTCTCGAGCAGCGGACTGCCCGCGGGCGGCTCGGCGGCGAAGGTGTCGATCGCGGCGGCATGCAGCCGGCCCTCGTTCAGCGCACGCGCCAGCGCCGCCTCGTCCACCAGCCCGCCGCGCGCGCAGTTGACCAGGATCGCGTCGGGCTTCATCAGCGCGATCCGGCGCGCGTCGATCAGTCCCGCGGTCCCGGGCAGCAGCGGCAGGTGCAGCGAGACGACATCGGCGGTCGCGAGCAGCTCGTCGAGCGCCAGCGGCCTGGCGTTGACCGCGGCCGCGGCCTCGGGCGCGACGGCGGGGTCGTAGTACGCGATCTCGACGCCGAAGCCGGCCAGCGTGCGCGCCACCTGCATGCCGATGGCGCCGAGGCCGACCAGGCCGACGCGCTTGCCGTGGAGGTGGCGGTTGACGCCGCGCGCGTGCTCCTTGAGCCATTCGCCGGCGCGCGTGCGCCGGTCCATTTCGGGCAGGTGGCGGCACGCCGCGAGCATCATCAGCACGGTGTGCTCGGCGACCGGGATGGCGTTGCCCGCCGACAGCTTGGCCACCGCGATGCCGCGCCGCCGGCAGGTCTCCAAGTCGATGCGGTCGATCCCCGCGCCCAGCTTCTGGATGAAGCGCAGGCGCGGCGCGGCGGCCAGCAGCTCGGCCCGCACCGGCGCCGCCACGGGAAACAGCAGCACCGCGGCCGCCGCGGCCGCAGCCTGATCGGGCGCTGCGTTCGAGCGCGCGAAGCGCAGGGTCCATGCGCGCGGCGCCGTCCGCTCGATCGTCGCGCGGATCGCGGGATGGAACTGGTCCAGGAACGCGGCGCAGATCTCGGACATCGCGACCGCCTGCAAGAAGGAGCGCAATCGGCGACAATCTGCACGATCGCGCCGGCCTTTGCCAGGACCAATGATCGGCGGACATGCGTCGGGACCATTTCATAACGGCAGGTAATCGGTTCGGATAAGGCCCGACGATCCATTGCCGATTCGCTTGACTTGCCCGCGTCCGGCTGACGACACTTTGCCGGCGCGGCCTCCGCCGCCGCGCCTTGCCGTCCCGCTTCCGCCCGCCCCGGCGGGCAACGGTTGCGTCCATCCGCCGCGACCGGATCCAGGAGTAGATCGTGAGCGCTGGAATCCGCATCGGCGTCGACGTCGGAGGCACCTTCACCGATTTCGTCCTGGTGGACGAGGCGCGCAAGCTGATCTTCACCGGCAAGCGCCTCACCACGCCCGGCGACCCCAGCATCGCCATCATCGAGGGCAGCGAGCGCCTGCTGCGCGAGGCGGGCACGTCGATCGACCGGGTCAGCGGCGTGGTGCACGGCACCACGCTGGTGGCCAACACCGTGATCGAGCGCAAGGGCGCCAAGGTCGGGTTGATCACCACCAAGGGTTTTCGCGACACGCTCGAGATGGGACGCGAGATCCGCTACGACCTCTATGACCTGTTCCTGGAGAAGCCCGAGCCGCTCGTGCCGCGATCGCTTCGCTTGACGGTCGAGGAGCGGATCGACGCTTCGGGCAGCGAGCTCCTGCCGCTGAACCGCGACCAGGTGCGCGCGGCGGCACGGACGATGGGCAGGGAAGGGGTGCAGGCGGTGGCGATCTGCCTCCTCCACGCCTACCTCAACAGCGCGCACGAGGTTGAGGCGAAGCGGATCGTCGAGGAGGAGCTGCCCGGGATTCCGGTCACCATCTCCTCCGCCGTGGCGCCCGAGATCCGCGAGTTCGAACGCGCCAGCACCGCCTGCGCCAACGCCTATGTGCAGCCGCTGATGCAGAGCTACCTCGAGCGGCTGGACCGGCAGCTCAAGGAGCGTGGGCTGAAAAGCACGCTCTACGTCATGCTGTCGGGCGGCGGCGTGACCACCGTGCGCGCGGCGCGCGAGTTTCCCATCCAGCTGATCGAATCCGGCCCGGCGGCCGGCGCCATCGCCGGCACCTACTACGCCGCGCTGGCCGGGATCGACCACATGATCTCGTTCGACATGGGCGGCACCACGGCCAAGATGTGCCTGATCGAGAAGGGCCGTCCCGAACACGCGCACGAGTTCGAGGCCGGACGCGTGCGCCGCTTCCGCAAGGGCTCCGGCCTGCCCCTGAAGGTGCCGGTGATCGACCTGATCGAGATCGGCGCCGGCGGCGGCTCGAAGGCCTGGATCGACGCGATGGGGCTGATGAAGGTCGGCCCCGAGAGCGCCGGCTCCGAGCCCGGCCCGATCTGCTACGGGCGCGGCGGCGCGGATCCGACCGTGACCGACGCGGATCTTCTGCTCGGCTACCTGTCGCCCGACTACTTCCTCGGCGGCGAGATGAAGCTGGATCTCTCGACGGTCGAGCGCACGTTCAAGGAGCGCGTCGCCGACCGCCTGGGCATCAGCGTCACCGAGGCGGCCGCCGGCATCCACAGCATCGTCAACGAGAACATGGCGTCGGCGACGCGCATGTACATCGCCGAGAAGGGACGCGATCCGCGCCGCTACACGATGATGGCGTTCGGCGGCGCCGGCCCGGTGCACGCCTACGGCCTCGCCAAGCTGCTCAAGGTCGGGCGGATCATCTGCCCGCTCGGCGCCGGCGTCATGTCGGCGCTGGGGTTCCTGGTCGCCTCGCCCGCGGTCAACCTGGTGCGCAGCTACGTGTCGCGACTGAAGGACCTGGACTGGGCGCGGCTCAACGGCCTGTTTGCCGAGATGGAGCGCGACGCGCGCGCGCTCCTGGTCGAGGCCGGCGCCAGCGACGCCGAGATCGTCGTCAAGCGCACCGCCGACATGCGCTACGTCGGCCAGGGGTTCGAGATCGCGGTGCCGGTTCCGCCGGGCGCCCTGGGCCCCGCCTCGCTCGAGGAGATGCGGGACCTGTTCCTCGGGACCTATCGGCAGCTGTTCGACCGGCAGATCACAGACGTGCCGATCGAGGCGCTGACCTGGCGGCTCGGCGCCCATGCCCCGGTGCCGGACATCCAGCTCAATTTCACCGGGCAGCAGTCCGACCACGGCAAGGCGCTCAAGGGCACGCGCCGGGCGTATTTCCCCGAGATCGGCTATACGCCGTGCGCCGTGTACAATCGCTATGCGCTGCGCGCGGGCGACCGGTTCAAGGGCCCCGCCGTGGTCGAGGAGCGCGAGTCGACGGTCGTGGTCGGGCCCGACGCGTCGTTCTCGATCGACCGGCACCTGAACCTGATCATCGAGATGGAACGGCAGCCGGCCGGCGCCGGAAAGGGCGACTGACATGGCGACCACGGTGGAAGTCCTGGCCGAGGCATTCCGCGACTGCGGCACGCCCTTCATCGTCGGCCATCCGGGCGGCGAGTCGGTCGAGCTGATGCAGGCGGCGCGCGAGAAGGGGCTGCGCTTCATCTTCATGAAGCAGGAAACCGCCGGGGCCATGCTGGCGGCGACCTGGGGCGAGATCACCGGCTCCCCCGGCGTCTGCATGTCGACGCGCGGGCCCGGTGCCGCGAACATGGTCAACGGCATCGCGCACGCGGCGCTGGACCGCTGCCCGCTGATCGCGATCACCGACCAGTATCCCTCCCACGTGTACGAGACCGGCCTGCGCCAGCGCATCAACCAGCTCGAGCTCTATGCGCCGCTGGTGAAATGGAACACGACCATCGCGGCACGGACCGTGCGCCAGCAGGTGCGCCGCGCGATCCGCGTCGCCACGGCCGCGCCGCCGGGGCCGGTGCAGTTCGACCTGCCCTCGACCGAGACCACGCGCGACGCCGCCGACCTGGTGGCCGAGGGGCCGCTGCGGCCCGAGACCGTGGTGCCGCCGCCCGACCGCGACGGGCTGAAGGCCCCGCTGCGCATGCTGCGCGAGGCGAAGCGGCCCATCGTGCTGGCCGGGCTGGGCGTGCTGTGGTGCCGCGCTGCCGCCGAGCTGGTGCGGCTGGCCGAGCGGCTGGGCGCGCCGGTGCTGACCACGCCCAAGTGCAAGGGCGCGATCCCGGAGGACCATCCCTTGCGCGCCGGCTGCATCATCGGCGGGCTGATCGAGCGCAACCTGGTGAAGCAAGCCGACCTGATCGTGACGATCGGCCTCGACGCGGTCGAGCTGCAGCCCAAGCCGTGGCCCTACACCGCCCCGGTCCTGTCCCTGGCCAGCACGCCCAGCCTGGACGCGCTGGTTCCGGCGCAGCTCGAGGTGGTCGGCGAACTGGGGTCGCTGCTCGGCGCGCTCGCGGAGTGGAACCCGCAGGGGTCGGGCTGGGGCGTCAAGGCCGCCGCCGCCTACCGCAAGGAGGTCAAGGCCGCGCTCGACACGCCGAGCCGGGGCCTGTCGCCCCAGGCGGTGATGGAGGTGTCGCGCGCCGTCCTGCCGCGCGACACCATCGCCACCTGCGACGCGGGCGCCAGCCGCATGCTGGTGGTGCAGAAATGGGAGTCGTACGGGCCGCGCGAATTCCTGGCGTCGAACGGGCTCGGCTCGATGGGCTTCGCCATCCCCGGCGCGCTGGCCGCGCGGCTCGCCCATCCCGATCGGCCGGTGGTCGCCTTCACCGGCGACGGCGGGCTGCTGATGGCGGTGGCCGAGCTGCAGACCGCCGTGCGCGAGAACCTGCCCATCGTCGTGGTCGTGTTCGACGACCAGGAGATCGGCCTGATCCGCGTGAAGCAGGAGATCAAGGGGCTCGAGCCCTACGGCGTCGGCATCGGCGGGATCGACTGGGAGCGCCTGGCCCAGGGCTTCGGCGCCGACGGCGTGGTCGTCGACACCGAGAACGCCCTGGGCGACGCGCTCAAGGCCGCGCTCGCCTCGGGACGCACGACGCTGATCGCCGCCCGGATCGACGGCTCGGGCTACGTGGCCCAGTTCAACGCGCTGCGCGAGCTCTAGCCCGGGGCGCCGCTCAGGCCTCGATCCGTCCTTCCAGGAACAGCCGGCAGCCGCCGGCGAAGGCGACGCGCTCGCCGCGCATGGTGCAGCGGAAATGGCCGCCGCGCGGCGAGGCCTGGAACGCCGCGATCGTCGGCTTGCCCAGCCGCTCGGACCAGTAGGGCGCGATCGAGGCGTGGGCGGCGCCGGTCGCATGGTCCTCGGCAATGCCGTGGCCGGGCGCGAAGAAGCGCGACACGCAATCGAACGCGCCGTCTCCCGGCGCGGTCACGATGGTGGCGTGCCGGTCGGTGCGCGCCAGGCGCGCGAAGTCGGGCCTGAGGCCGCGCACGATGTCGGCCCGGTCGAACACGACCAGATAGTCGCGCGCGGCACGCACCTCGACCGGCGGCGGGCCGCCGAGCGCCGCCAGCAGGTCGGGGTGCGGCACGATCGGCTTGGCGACCCGCGCCGGGAAGTCGATCTCCAGGCTTCCGTCGTCGAGAAGCTGCACCGCGAGCACGCCGGCGCGCGTATCGAAGGCGACCGCGCGGCGCGCCGGGTCGAGCCGCCGAAACACCAGCCACGCCGCCGCCAGCGTCGCGTGCCCGCAGATCTCCTCCTCGATGGTCGGCGTGAACCAGCGCAATGCGAAGCGGCCGTCGCGCGCGCGCAGGAAGGCGGTCGTCGTCTGGTTCGTCTCGGCCGCGATCGCCTGCATCACCCGGTCGTCCGGCCAGTCGGGAACCAGCACGATCCCCGCCGGGTTGCCGCTGAACGGGCCGTCGGCGAAGGCGTCGATCTGGAAGACCGGGAGGGACACGATGCGCGGCTACCGGCCCGCCGGCTTGCGCCGGCCGACGAACCCGGCCATCTCGATGCGGTCGAGCACCCGGTAATACGCCATCAGCGCGCCGACCAGCGGCGCGGCATAGGGACGGATCGCGGCGCGGCGCAGCGGCACGACCGGCATGAACCATTGGTCGCGGGCCGCATCCATTAACCGCCATGCCGCTTCGCGGCCCAGCAGCACGCCCCAGGCGATGCCGCGGCCGGACAATCCCATCGCCGCCCACAGTCCGGGCCCGAGCTCGTGCAGGCGCGGATACTGGTCGGTGGTCATGTCCACCCAGCCGCTCCAGGCCTCGTCCCACTCCAGCGCGGAGACCTGCGGGAACAGGCTGCGGATGCGGCGCTCGGCCTTGCCGCGGAACACGCTGCCTCCGGCGGCGAAGGCGGGCCCGTCGGCGCTGACGTGCAGCCGCCCGTCGTCGAGCAACCGGACCCCGGAATACAGGCGCCGCGTGTCGGTCAGCGACTGGCCGCCGGGGAGGATCGACCGGCGCACGTTGTCCGATAGCGGCGTGCTGACCAGCTGGAACGCGCGCATGGGAATGATGGACTGGCGCAGGTCCGGCCACAGGTCGCTCGAGTAGGCGCCGCCGGCGACCAGCACGGCACCGGCCTCGACGGCGCCCGCGGCGGTGGCGACGCGCCAGCCCTTGCCCTTGCGCGCGATCGCGCTGACCGGCGAGCGCTCCTTGATCTCCACGCCCAGGCCCCTGGCGGCCCAGGCCATGCCCCGGACCAGGGCGAGCGGCGTCAGCGATCCGCCACGCCGATCCAGCACGGCGACGGAATAGTACGGGCTGCCCACGGCCCGCTCGGTCGCGGCCGCATCCAGCAGCTCGATCGGCGCGCCGCGCCTGCGCTGGAATTCGACCCGCCGCTCCAGCGCGGCCCGGCCGGCGGGCGAATGCGCGGCGAACAGCAGCCCGACCCGCCGGTCGCCGCACTTGATGCCGTAGCGGTCGATCAGGCCGAACACCACGTCGGGTCCGGCGCCGAGCGCCGCGATCATGCGCTCGCCGGCGGCGTCGCCGAAGGTCTGGAGAATGTGCGGGCCGTCGTGCTTGGCGTAGGGAACGACCTGGCCGAAGGCGCGGCCCGAGCCGCCCCAGCCGATCTCGCGCCCTTCCAGCAGGATCACGCGCGTGCCCTTCTCGGCCAGGTGCAGCGCCGCGGACAGGCCGGTGTAGCCGCCGCCGACGATGGCGACGTCGGCGCGCACGTCACCCGCCAGCGCGGGCATCTCGAGCGCCGGCGGCGACTGCCTGAGATAGGCCGCGGGAAGCGGGCTGCCGTCGAAGCGGGGATCGTCCATCGGCTGCCAGGTGATTGCGGGCTCCCGGGCAAGGCTACGGGATCAGCGCGGCGATGTTCAAGCGAAGCGCGCCGGATGGATGACCGCCGCTTCTCGCCGGCGATAAACGGAATCTATTCGTATCCCCGGCGCGCCAATGCGATAGTCGCACGGATTTGGCGCCCGACCGGTTGCCAGGGAGCATGGCCGCATGACGGTGCTGCAGCGACTTGCCGCGTTCGCCGCGGCGGAGCAGGCGAAGGACTATCCGCCGGCCCTGATGCATCACGCCAAGCGCGCGCTGGTGGACTGGTTCGCCGCCCTGCTGCCCGGCGCCGTCCACCCGCAGACGCACCGCCTGGCGGACGCGCTGCGCGACGAGCTGGGCAGCGGCCGATCCTACGTATACGGCGTCGGCTGCCGCGCGCCGCTGCGCACCGCCGCCCTGATCAACGCCGCCGCGTCGCATATCGTCGAATTCGACGACATCTATCGCGACGCCCTGTACCACCCCGGCTGCCCCACGATCGGCGCCGCGCTCGCGGCCGCCCAGGCGCATGGCGCCAGGCCCGAGCCGCTGCTGCGGGCCATCATCGTCGGCTACGAGGTGTCGGCGCGGATCGGCGTCGCCGTGCAGCCGTCGCACTACAGGTTCTGGCACACGACCGGCACGGTGGGGACCTTCGGCGCGGCCGCCGCGGTCGCTGCGATCCTGGGGCTCGACGCCGAGCGGACGATGCACGCGCTGGCCAATGCGGGCACGATGGCGGCCGGGCTGCAGCAGGCGTTCCGGTCGGACAGCATGGCCAAGCCGCTGCATGCCGGCCACGCCGCCGAAGCCGGGGCGCTGGCGGCGCTGGGCGCGCGCCAAGGGCTGACCGGCGCCAGGGATCTGCTCGAAGGTCCGGCCGGGTTCGGCGCGGCGATGAGCCAGGCGCCCGACTGGGACCGCGCCACGGCCGATCTCGGCCGACGCTACGCCGTGGCCGAGATGACCTTCAAGAACCACGGCTGCTGCGGCCACATCTTCGCGGCGATCGACGCGGCGCTGGAGCTGCGGCGGCGCATGCGCCTCGAGCCCGAGCGGATCGCGAAGGTCGAGATCGGCACCTATCGGGTCGCGCTCGACGTGACCGGTGCGGTCCGCCATCCGGCATCGCCGTTCGAGGGACGATTCAGCATGGCGTTCGCGGTGGCGAGCGCGCTGGTCCACGGCAGCGTGCGCCTCGAGGCGTTCACGCCCGCACGGCTGGCCGATCCGCGCATCAACGCTTTGGCCGACAAGGTGCAGCTTCGCGTCGACCCGCGATGCGAGGAGGGCTTTCCGCGCCGGCGCGCGGCCGTCGTGGCGATCGAAACCGCGGACGGATCGCGGCAGGAGCATTTCCAGCCGACGCGCAAGGGCGATCCGGACGCACCGCTGAGCGACGCCGAGCTGACCGAGAAGCTGCTCGAGCTGGGCGGCCCGGTGCTGGGCGCCGAGCGGGCGCGGCGGCTGGCCGATTCGCTGTGGGCGCTCGACATGAACCATGTGGATTTCGCGGTCGATGTCGCGCCGGCGCGCGCCGCGCGCGTGCGGCGCGCGCCGGCAGCGGGGCCGGCCGCGACGCGAATCCCCGCGGACGGGCGCCGCGAGACAACCACGGACGGGAGATCGGCGTGAAGCTGTTCCATTCCCCTCTTTCCCCCTTCGTGCGCAAGGTCCTGGTGGTCGCGCACGAGTTGGGCATCGCCGGCAGCATCGAACTGCTGCCCAGCGCGGCCCACCCGGTAAACCGCGACAGCACGATCATGCCGCACAACCCGCTCGGCCAGGTGCCGACCATGATCCTCGACGACGGCACCGCGCTCTACGACAGTAGCGTGATCTGCGACTATCTGGATGCGGCCTACGGCAAGGGCAGGATCGTGCCCGCCGCCGGCGTCGCGCGCTGGCGCGCGCTGCGCGAACAGGCGACGGCCGACGGCCTAGTCGACGCGGCGCTCTTGGCGCGCTACGAGGCGGCCCGCCCGGCCGATCGCAAATGGCAGCCCTGGAGCGACGGACAACTGGGAAAAATCCGCTCCTGCCTCGCGGCCATCGAGGCGGGCGCAAACGAATTCGGCGACCGTTTCGACATCGGCACGATCTCGATCGCCTGCGCCCTCGGCTACCTGGACCTGCGTTTCGCGGACATGAACTGGCGCGCGAGCTGTCCCGAAGCGGCGCGGTGGTTCGAACGCATCGCGAAGCGGCCCAGCGTCGCCGCGACCTCGCCGACGGGCTGACGCTCAGCCGGACAGGCGCGGATCGGCCAAGACCGCGGCGGGAAGCCGCAGCCCGACGCCATTCCGCCGCGCGCGCGCCAGCACCTCGACCGCGAGGGCCAAGTCGGCGATGCCGGTGCCCATGCCCTTGTACAGCGTCAGGTCGGCACCCGGCGGCCGGCGCAGGCCACCGGCCAGCGCGGCGGCGAGCGCGCGCACCTCGCCCCAGGCGTTGCGCGCGCCATAGTACGCACGAAACTCGTCGGACAGGTTGCGCACGGCCTCCAGGGAGTCGACGCAAACCAGGGCGCAGCGCGGCAGCACGTCCGGGTGCAGCTCGGCGCGGCCCGAGACCGTGACGCTGACCGCGTTGACGTGCGCGCCGCGCGCCAGCATCGCGGCCGACAGCACCGGCGCCGTGACATGCGCCGCGGCGGTAACGATCGGCGCGCCCGCCGTCGCCGCCTCTGCCGATTGCGCCTCGACCGTCTCGAATCCGAAGGCCTCGCGCATCCGCGCTGCGAAGCGCTGCCGGTGGGCCGGCGTGGGGCTCCATACCCGCAGGCGGCGCAGGTTGCGCGCCGCGGCGACGGCGGCGACCTGGGTCCACGCCTGCCGCCCGCTGCCGATCACCGCCATCTCGTCCGCGCCGGGATCGGCAAGCAGGCGCGTGGCGATGCCGGCGAGCGCGCCGGTGCGCATCTGGCTCAGCGCCGTCGCCTCGATCACCGCGCCATGGTGTCCGCTCGCGGCGTCGAACAGGACCAGCAGCGGCCAGCCGCCCTGCGCGCTTTGCACCCAGGTCTTGGTCGCCGCCGCGCCGGCGGCCGCCGACGCCGCGCCGAGCGCCTGCAGCGCAAGGCGCTGCGGCCCGAAGCGCACGAAGGTCTTGCCCATGGCGACGGCGTCAGCCTTCGCCTCCAGCAACAGACCGCGCTCGACCGCATCGATCGCGTCGCGCATGCCGACCAGCCGCACGACATCGGCCTCGGTTATCCAGAGCGCCGGGTCGCTCATGGCGTCGGGCCGGCCGCCGGCTGGGCCAGGGCAAGGAGCCGGTCGTAGTCCGCTTTCTCGACCGGTATGCCGTCGCGCTCGGCCTTGCGCCGCGCCGCATGCCGGCGGTCGCCGGGCAGACGGTCGACGCCGGCGGCGGCCAACTGCGAAAACAGGAACTCCAGGCGGTCGGCGAACTCGGGGCCGGCGAAGCGCGAGGGGTCGATCAGGATGGTGAACTGGCCCGAGCGCGAGGTGGCGGCGCCGGGTACGCCGGCCGAGCGGTCCTCGATGCCGAACTCGGCGCCGCCGACCGCGGCAGCCAGGATCTCGATCATCGCCGCGACCGCGCTGCCCTTGTGCCCGCCGAAGGCCAGGAACGCGCCGGTGGTCAGGATCGCCTCGGGGCTGGCGGTCGGGCGGCCTTCGGCATCGAGTCCCACGCCTTCGGGCAACGGCCGTCCCTCGCGCTGGGCGATCAGCATCTCGCCCTGCGACATCACGCTGGACGCCTGGTCCCAGACGAAGGGCGCGCGTCCTGCGCGCGGGCAGGCGAAGGCCATCGGGTTGGTGCCGAACACCTTCCGCTTCGCGGTCCACGGCGCGATGCGCCTGCGCGAATTGACGCAGGTCAGGGCGACGAAACCGGCCTCGGCGAAAGGCTCGACGTCGGGCCACAGCGCGGCGAAATGGTGGCCGTTGCGAATCGCCATCGCCGCGATGCCGTTCTGCCGGGCCTTCTCCATCAGGCGGCCGCGGCCGGCCTCCATCGCCACCTGCGCGAAGCCGTTGCCGGCATCGGCTGCGATCGTCCCCGGGGCGGTTTCGCGCAGGGTCGGCGTCGCCTGCCCGTTCAGCCAGCCCGAGCGCAGGGCGGTGACGTAGCCGGGCATGCGCAGCAGGCCATGCGAGCGGCAGCCGTCGCGCTCGGCGGCCGCGACCACGCGCGCGATGATGCGGGCGTTGGCGTCGGAGGCGCTGGCGGCGACCAGCGCGCTGGCCACCAGTGCCTCGATCTCCGCGATGCGCAGCGTGACCGACATCGCCTATTCCGCCGCTTCCGTGAAGCCGTAGTCGCGCGCGGCGCCCTTGGGCGTGACGAAGCCTTGCTCCAGGTCGCGCCGCACCAGCGCGCGGTCGCGCTCGCGCGGGTCGCCATAGCCGGCGCCGCCCGCTTCGTTGGTGACGAGCCGGTCGCCCGGCTCCAGGAGGTAGCGGCCCTTCGAGCGGATCGGCTTGCCGTTCAGCCAATAGCGCCGCAGCGTGCCGTCGGCGCCGCCGAAATAGCCGCGTGGCGGAAACTCGCCGCGGCCGGCGAAAAACGAGACCGCCAGCTTGTGGCCGGTGGTATTCAGGATCGAAACCTCCTGCCCCAGCCCGCCACGCCATTTTCCCGCCCCCGCGGAGTCGGGCAGCAGGCGCTTGTGCTCGATGCGCATGCTGGTCAGGTTCTCCCACACCTCGGCCGGGACGCTGGTCATGTTCGACGGCGCGGGGGTGGTGGCGTGGCCGTCGCGGCCCTCCAGCGCACCGTAGCCGCCGGCGCAGAAATAGATGTTGGCGATGGGATAGCCGTCGCGATGGGTGCCGTTGAAGCTCATCGGGTTGGTCATGCCGGAATCGGAGCTGACCCGGTCGGGCAGCGCCCTGGCCAGGGCGCCATAGACCAGCGGATTGACGAAATGCCCGACCGCGTGGCGGCCCGCCGTCGCCGCCGGCATCTGCGCGTTGAGGATGCAGTTCTCCGGCGCCGTCACGCTGACCGGCCGAACGAAGCCGTCGTTGTTGGGCAGGGACGGCACGGTCAGGCACTTGATCGCGTGGCACGACATGGCGCGCGTGTAGCAGATCGGCACGTTGATGCCATGGCGCACCATCGGGCCGGTGCCGGCGAAGTCGAAGGCGGCCGCGCCGTCCTTGATGTCGATCGCGACGGAAAGCGTGATCGGCTCGTCGCGGCTCTCGATCTGGATGGAGTTGGCATAGCGCCCGGCCGGGATCTTGCGCAGCTCGGCCCGCAGCGCCTGCTCGGACTGGCGAATGATCGCCTGCGACACGGGCAGCAGATCGTCGATCCCGTATTCGTCCATGAACTCGACCAGCAGCCGCCCGCCCACCTCGTTGCAGGCGACGTTGGCCATGATGTCGCCGATCACCTGTTCGTTGGTACGGACGTTGACGGCGATGATCTCGAGCAGGCGCGCGTCGAAGCGGCCCTGCTCCGCCAGCTTGACGATCGGCAGGCGAAGCCCTTCCTCGTATATCTCGCCGCCCGTCGTGGTCCAGCCGGCGCCGCCGATATCCGGCAGGTGGGTGACGCTCATCGTGTAGCCGACGCAGCGCCCGTTCCGGAACACCGGCCGCATCACGCTGACGTCGAACAGGTGTCCGGTTCCCATCCACGGGTCGTTGGTCATGACCACGTCGCCGGGGCGCAGCGTTTCCGCGGGATAGCGGGCCAGCATGTGGCGAAGGGTTTGCGGCGCCGTGCCGGTGAACGACGGCAGGCTGTAGCTGCCCTGGGCGATGGCGTTGCTCTCGGCGTCGAACACCACGACGGACAGGTCATAGCTTTCGCGCACCGTGGTCGAGAACGAGGTGCGCACCAAAGCGCGCTGAATCTCGTCGGTGATCGAGATCAGCCGGTCCCACATGATGCCCAGGCTGACCGGATCCAGCGTGTTCGAGCGTTCAGCCATCGAGATCCACCACCAGGTTCAGCGCGGGGTCTACGGCTGCCGTCGCGCGCGCGCCGATCACGCAGGTCGCCTCCATCTCCTCGACCAGGGCGGGTCCGTGGATCGTTGCACCCGGTGCCAGGCGGTATCGATCATAGACCGCGAATTCGGCGAACCCGTCCGCCTCGGGATCGTAGGCCATCCGCGCGCCCTTGAGCGGGGGCGCGCCGGCGGCGAAGCCGTCCACCCGCTCGCGGCGTTCGCCCAGAGGCGGCGGTCCGACCGCCTCGACCTTCCAGTTCACGATTTCCAGGGTCTTCCCCGGCAGGCTGACGTTGAACTGATGGCGATAGGCTGCGTCGAACAGGTCCGGCAGCAGCGGCGGCAGCGTGGAGCTGTCGGCCGCCTCGGGCAGCCTGATCTCGATCTCGTAGCCCTGGCCGACATAGCGCATGTCGAGCGAGCGAATCAGGCGGACCTTGCCGCGCTCGACGCCCGACCCGACCAGCACCGCGGTCGCCTCCTGCTCCAACGTCGCGAACTGGTCGCGGAACGCGGTCGGGTCGAGGCGGCTCAACCCCATGCGGCGCGAGCGCACCACCTCGAACGACAACGGCGAAACCAGCATGCCGAAGGCCGACATGACGCCTGCGCAGGGCGGCATCACCACCCGGGGAATCTTCAGCTTGCGCGCCACCCGAACCGCGTGCAACGGGCCGGAGCCGCCGAACGCCACCATGCTGCAGCCGCGCAGATCGATGCCGCGCTCGGAGGCGTGCACGCGGAAGGCGCCGGCCACGTCCTCGTTGATCACCTCGTGGATGCCCCAGGCCGCGCGCACCCCTTCGATGCCGAGCGGTGCGGCCACGCGCTCGCCGATCGCGTCGGCCGCCGCTTTGGCGTCGATCGCCATGCGCCCGCCGAGGAAGAACCCGGGATCGAGATAGCCGAGCACGACGTTGGCGTCGGTCAGCGTCGGAAGGCTTGCCCGGCCGTAGCAGGCCGGGCCGGGATTGGCCCCCGCGCTGCGCGGCCCCACCTTGATGACGCCACGGCCGTCGACCTCGGCGATGCTGCCGCCGCCGGCGCCGATCTCGATCATGTCGAGCACGGGGATCTTGACCGTCAGGCCGCTGCCCCTCTTGAATTCGTGCACGCGGGCCGCCTCGATCTCGTAGCGTTTCAGCGGTTCGCCGCCCAGCACGATCGCGCCCTTGGCGGTCGTGCCGCCCATGTCGAAGGACAGCAGCCGGTCGAGCCCCAGCCGCTTCCCGTGCCGGCCGCACATCAGCGCTCCCGCCGCCGGGCCCGATTCCAGCAGCCGCACCGGGTGGCGCCGCGCCGTCTCGCAGGTCAGCGTCCCGCCGCTCGAGCTCATGACCAGGAACTGTCCGGCAAAGCCGATCGTCGCCAGCTCGCTTTCCAGCCGCGACAGATAGCGATCGACCGCCGGTTGGACATAGGCGTTCATCGTCGTCGTGGTCCAGCGCTCGTACTCGCGCATCACCGGATAGCCCTCGGACGACAGCGATACGTACAGCTTGGGAAACTCGCGCGCGACGAATTCGCCGATCGCCCGCTCATGCTCGGCATTCGCATAGGAATGCAGCAGGCAGACCGCAATCGCCTCGACCTTTCGCCGCGAAACCAGGGCGTGCAGCGCCGTGCCGACCGCGTCCAGGTCGACCGGCTTCAGCACGGCGCCGTCGAACTGGATCCGCTCGTCCACCTCGATCCGGTTGCGCCGCTCGACCAGCGGCGCCGGGAAATCGAGGCGCAGGTCGTACAGGTCGTAGCGGCACTCGCGGCCCATATCCAGGATGTCGCCGAATCCCTTGGTCACCAACATGCCGGTGCGGCTGCCCTTGCGCTCGAGCACCGCGTTGGTGACCAGGGTGGTGCCGTGGATCACGGTGGTCACCGCCGAGATGGGCAGGCCGTTATCTGCGAGCATCCGGCCGATGCCCTCGATCACTGCGGCCGAAGGGTCTTCCGGCGTGGTGAGCCGCTTGTGCGTCGCCGCCACGCCGGTCTCGTCGTCCATCAGGACGAAATCGGTGAAGGTGCCGCCGATATCGACGCCGATCCGGTAGCCCATGCCGCGCCCGCCCCAGGCCGGCGATCAGTCGCGGCCAAGGCGCGCGCCGCGCAGGCTGCGCAGCACGCGTTCCGGCGTCATCGGCATCGCCGTCTGCCGCCGGCCGGTCGCGCGCGCGATCGCGTTGGCCACCGCGGCCGCCGGCGGAACGATGGGCACCTCGCCGACCCCGCGCAGCCCATAGGGCGCATCGGGGACGGGCGTTTCGACGATCACGCATTCGATCGGCGGCAGGTCGAGCGCCGTGGGCATGCGATAGTCCAGCAGGTTGGCGTTGCGCAGCCGTCCCTGCGCGTCGTAGTCGAAGCCCTCCGTCAGCGCCCAGCCCAGCCCCTGGGCGACCGATCCCTCGATCTGTCCCTCCACCGCCGGCGGGTTTACCGCGCGGCCCACGTCCTGGAACGCCGTGTAGCGCAGCACCGTCACTTGGCCTGTATCCGGGTCGACCTCGACGTCGCACACATGAGCGCCGATCTCGACGCCGAGGGGCAGACGGGTGGAGACCCCCTTGCCGACGATCGCGCCATCCAGCATCGCGCTGCGCGCCAGATTCCTGAGGGGTATCGAGGCGCCGCCCGGGCGGCGGAACTCGCGGTCGGCATAGACCACGTCGCCGGCCGCGCATTGCAGCTGCTCGGCCGCGCGCGCCTTCAACTGCGCCAGCGCGTCCTGGCAGGCCGCATGCACCGCCGCCGACATGGTGCGCGTCACCCGGCTGCCGGCCGAGACGTTGGTGAAGCCGACCGACTTGGTGTCGCCGGTCTGGACCAGCACCTCGTCGATGGCGAGGCCGAACTCCTCGGCCGCCACCTGGGCGATCGACGTCTTCATGCCGGAAACGTCGACGGCGCCTATCGTCACCATCAGGCGGCCGTCGCCCGACAAGGCGACGTGACAGGCCGAGGTCATCGAGGTGCCGCGCCAATAGCCGATCGCGAGGCCGCGCCCGCGCGGCTTGTCTCCCGCGGGCAGCGGGTCGCGCCAGCAGGGATGCGCGCTGACCCGATCCAGGATCGTGGTGTAGCCGATGGTCGGGAAGGGCGTGCCGGCCACCATCGGGCTCCCGGTCACCGCCGCGTTGCGCCGGCGCAGCTCCAGCGGATCCAGGTCCAGCTTCCGCGCCAGCTCGTCCATCGCCTGCTCGACGGCGTAGGCGACCTGCGGCCCGCCCGGGCCGCGATACGCCTCGCTGCGCGGCTTGTTGGTGACGACGTCATAGCCCTCGAGCATCAGGTTGGGACAGACGTAGAGATTGGCGCAAGCCTGCATCTGCAGCGACGTGCTAAGCTCGGGAAACCCGCCGGCGTCGAACAGGAACCGCGCCTGCATCGCGGTCAGCGTCCCGTCCCGCCTGGCGCCGATCCTCACATCGATCACCGCCCCGGGAGCGGGGCCGGTGCCGATCATGACCTCGTGGCGCGACAGGACGATCCTCACCGGACGGCCGGACTTTTCCGCCAGTTTCACCGTCACCGGCTCTATATGCGCGTAGATCTTCCCGCCGAACCCGCCGCCGATCTCCAGCGGCACCACCTTGAGCTGGGACTGGGGCCTGCCCAGCACGGCAGCGAGCTGCAGCTCGAGCGTGAACACCCCTTGGGTCGAGGCCCAGACGGTCGCCATGCCGTCCGGCATGACCTGAGCGACGGTGGCGTTCGGCTCCAAATAGCCTTGGTGTGCGGTATCGACGCTGTAGCGTTCCTCGACCACGACCTCGGCTTCGGCGAACCCGCGCTTGAGGTCGCCGCGGGCGTGCACCGTGCGCGCGCCGAGATTGGACGGCGCTGCCGGCCGGGGCTCGATCCCGCGCGTGTACCAGTTCGCGTGCAGCACCGGCGCGCCCGGCCGCATCGACTCTTCGATCGTCATGACCGCGGGCAGGACCTCGTATTCGACCTCGATCAAGTCGAGCGCGGCCGCGGCCGTGTAGCGGTCCTCGGCGGCGACCGCCGCCACCGGCTGGCCAGCCCAGAACACCTTGTCGCGCGCCATGTTGATCTGCGACAGGATCCAGCCGTCGGCGCCGCCTTCGCCGACCTGCACGAAGGTGCCGGGCGGCAGCTCGGGAAAATCGGCCGCGGTCACCGCGGCGCGCACGCCCGGCAATGCCAGCGCCCGCGAGAGGTCGATGCGCAGGATCCGCGCATGCGGGTACGGGCTGCGCTTGATCATGCCGTGCAGCATGCCGCGCAGAATGAAATCGGCCGGATAGACCGCGGCGCCGGTGACCCGCTCGGCCGCGTCGATGCGCGGGACGCGCCGGCCCACCACGTTCAGTCCGCCCGCGGCCTGGTCCATGCGCCTCACCCGCCCGATCGTCTGGCCGCCGAAGCGGCTTCGATCGCCTCGACGATCTTGTCGTAGCCGGTGCAGCGGCACAGATTGCCCGCCAGCGCGCGCCGGATCGCTTCCGGCGTCGGCGCCGGATCGCGGTCGAGCAACGCCTTGGCCGAAACCGCCACGCCCGGCGTGCAAAACCCGCACTGCGTGCCGCCATGGTCGATCAGCGCCCGCTGCACCGGGTCGAGCGCGCCGGGCGGCGCCAGGCCCTCGACCGTGACCACCGTGCAGCCGGCCGCCTCGCAGGCCAGCACGATGCAGGCATTGACCGGCGCGCCGTCCAGCAGGACCGTGCATGCGCCGCAATTGCCGTTGCCGCAGCCCTCCTTGCTGCCGGTCAGGCCCAGCCCCTCGCGCAGCAGGTCGAGCAGCGTGTCGCGCGTATCGACCAGGGCCTCGGCCGGCCGGCCGTTCACCGTCAGGTTCACGACCGTCCTCATCGGCGCGCCGACCGTTCGATGGCGCGCCGGCACGCTTCCAGCGTGCGGGCGGTCAGCACGCGCACCAGCTCGCGGCGATAGTCGGCCGAGCCCCGCGTGTCCGAGATCGGCGCGGCCTCGTCGGCGGCCAGGCGTCCGGCTTCGGCGAAGGATTCCGCGTCCGCGCGCCGCCCGGCCAGGCTGCGTTCGGCGGCCTTGGCCCGCATCGGCGTGGGCGCGACGGCGGCCAGCGCGATCCGCGCCGCGGCAATGGCGCCGTCCGGCTCCACCTCGAGCCAGGCGCCGACGCCGGCGACGGCGATGTCCATCTCGCGCCGCGGGGTAAAGCGTGCATAGGCGCCGGCGCCGTTGGCTGCGGGCGGCGGCAACCGGATCGACACCAGGATCTCCTGCCGCCCGAGCGCCGTGCGCCCGGGGCCGGCGAACAGCGCCTCGACCGGACGCTCGCCTTGTCCCGCGGGACCCGCGACCGTTGCCTGCGCCCCAAGGCAGATCAGCGGCGGCACGGCGTCGGCCGAGGGCGCGGCATTGCAGATATTCCCGCCGATGCTCGCGCGATTCTGGATCTGGTAGCTGCCGATCATGCGCACCGCCTCGGCCAGCGCGGGATATCGCGCTATGGCCGGGTGGTTGGCGACCGCGGTGCAACTCATCGCCGCGCCGATCCGCACGCCGCCGTCGCCATCGGCCGTGATCGTCGTCAGCGCAGCGATCCGCTTCAGGTCCACCACGTGCTCGGCGCGGCGGCGCCCCTCGCGCAGCTGCACGATCAGATCGGTGCCGCCCGCCAGCGCGCGGGCGTCGCCTTGTCCCAGAAGGGCAACGGCTTCGGCTAGCGTGGCGGGCTGGCTGAAGCGGAGCGGCGTCATGCGAAGGGGCCGATGTCCTGGAGCGGCTTGTTGTCGATCACCCGCTGGTAGGACAGCCGCGACAGGTCGAGGGTCCGGTAGCCGCCGTCGATCAGCAGCTCCTTGATCGCGCGCCCGGTCGCGGGCCCGTGCATCAGGCCGTGGCCGGAATAGCCGATGCAGACGTAGAAGTTCTCGCAGCCGCCGATCCAGCGCCCGATGATCGCGTTGTTGTCCATCGTGTTCTGGTCGTAGTGGCAGGACCAGGCCGACTGCACCTTCAGCTCGGCGAATGCCGCCACCCGCTCGGCGAGGGCGGGCCAGATGTGGTCGTTGAACCAGTCGTAGTCGACGTCCCAGTTGAAACCGAACTTCTCGTCGTAGTTGGTCTTGCCGCTGATGAAGCCCTTGCCCTCGGGCCGGAAGCTGACATTGCTGCCGATATGGCGGACCGAGGTGAGCTGCCCCAGATCCTGGCGCACCTCGAAATAGAAGGTCAGGCGGCGCATCGGCTGCACCGGGACCTTCATGCCCAGCCGCTCGCACAGCGCGATGCCCCAGCTGTTGGCCGCGTTGACCACGACGTCGGCCTTCAGCACCGCGCCCGACTCCAGCACCAGCGCCTGGATTCGCTTGTCGGTGCGCTGGAAATCGACCACGCGGTCCTTGATGTACTCGGCGCCGAGGCTGATCGCCTTCTTGCGGATGCCCATCAGCGCGGAATAGGGGTCGATGAACCCGTCTTCCGGCGAGAACAATGCCGCGTCGACGTCGTCGACGTGGAGACACGGGAAGCGGTGCTTGACGCCCTTGCGGTCGAGCAGCTCGACCCGCACGCCGTTCGCGATGTGCACCTTCCAGTTCTGCACCAGGGTCTCGACCTGGCCGGGCCCGCTGGCGAGCCACGTGTAGCCGATGCGCCGGAAGTTGATCGAGCCCGGCGCCTGGCCGTCGATCGCCATCAGCGCGTCGAAATTGCCGTAGACCTCGTGGCCGTAGTCCGACATCGCAATGCATTCGGGGATCGAGAAGATGCGGCGCACGCCGCCGGTCGAGCGCGGCGTCGCGGCGTGCTCGTAGGTCGGGTCCGGCTCGATCACCACCACCTTGCCGGCGCGGCCGCTGGCCATCAGGTGATAGGCGATCGACGATCCGTTGATCCCGCCGCCGATGATCGCGATATCGGCCATGGCTGCAGCGGCCCCCACCCAGGACTTGGCGCGGCGGACAAGGCCGGCGCGCCGCAATCTACGCCCGCCGCCGCCCTCGCGCCAGCGAGCTGGCGCGACCGAGCAATCCGACTGATAGTTATCGACAAGCGAATTCTATCGATCGCGCGGCGCACGGACGGCACGCGCTACAGCGACCAGTCGCCGACGGTTTCCTTCAGTTTCTCACGCACGATCCTGATGATCGACCGCACCGCGGGCGGCATGTCGCTCAGGTTGTAGGCCATGCCGTATTCCAGCTTGGGCAGCGGTGGATCGATGGCCAGACGCCGCAGACGCGGGAACTGCCGGTAGAGTTCCGGCGCCGTCGCGGGCAGGATGCCGACTCCGAATCCGGCCTGGATCAGCTGCGCTCGCGGGTGCAGCCCGGCGCAGGTGTGCAGGACGCGCGGCTCGGCCCCGGCGGCGCGGAACCAATCCATGCAGATGCGATGCAGGGACGAGCCGATCGCGTCCGTCACGACCGGCACCTTGGCCAGGATTCCGGGGGTGAGCGTGGCCGGCAGCCGCTCGATTCCCGGGCCTGCGATCCACGCCAGGTCGATGGCGCGCAGCGGCACGTATCCGTGCGAGGGATGGGCGATCGGCCCCAGGAGAAACGCCAGATCAATCTCGTTCCGCATCAGCTGCTGATAGATGGTCGTGCTCATATCCACCCGCAGCGTCACCTGGATCCCCTTGTACTCGGCCGCGAGCAGCTTCAGCAGCCTGGGCAGCCAGCCGATCGCCACGGCGTGGGTGGCGCCGATCCGGACCAGCCCCTGCACCGATCCCAGATTGCCGGCGCGTTCCTGCAGCTCGGCCGACAGGGCGGCGATGCGCTCGGCGTAGCGCAACAGCTCGCTGCCCTGGCGCGAAAGCCGCACGCGGCGCGAGGTGCGATTGAACAGCGACACCCCCAGCGCCTCTTCCAGCTCGCGAATGCGGGCCGAAATCGCGGGTTGGGTGGTCCTCAGGTGCCTCGCGGTCTCGCGGAAGCTGCTCAGGCGGGCCAGCCATACGAAGGTTTCGATCTGCTTCAGATTCATCGCCGGCCGGGGAAAAACGCGGTTGGCTCAGGGCATCCAGCCGGTCGAGCGTGTCAAATTTCGCTCGCAAGGACAAGCAGACCGGCGGTTCCCGCGGGCCGGCGCCCTAGGCAACACGCTCCGGCTTCGGCTATGACTGCGCGATCCGAAGCCTTGGGACGATGGAGCGATGCCGGACAAACCGCCCGCCGGGCTTGCCGTTAACCGCATGCAGCAGCAACTGGCACGCGGCGAGATGGTCCTGTCGATGAGCGTGCGCATGTCGCGCACGCCCGACATCGCGGTGATCGCCGAGGCGGCGGGCTATGACGCCCTGTTCATCGATCTCCAGCACAGTGCGCTGGACCTGAGTGAGACGTCGCAGATCTGCGTCGCCGCCAGGCTGGCGGGAATTACGCCCATCGTGCGCGTGCCGTCACACGAGCCGCGCACGGTCGGGCGCGTCCTCGATGGCGGCGCGCAGGCGATCATCTTTCCCGACATCAACACCGGCGACGAGGCCAGGGCGGCGGCGGCGGCGTGCCGGTTTCCGCCGAGGGGGACGCGCTCCATGGGCGGTCCCGCGGTCCAGCTCGGCTATCGCGCGATACCATCGCCCGAGCAGGCCCGCATGCTGAACGACTCGACGCTCGCCATCGTCATGATCGAGTCCGCCGCCGGCCTGGCCAACGCCGACGCGATCGCCGCCACCGAGGGCGTGGACCTGATCCTGATCGGCACCAACGACTTGTGCGCCGATCTGGGCATTCACGGTCAGTTCGGGCACGAGAAGATCGAGGCCGCCTACCGCGCGGTGGCGGCCGCGTGCCGCGCGCACGGCAAGCACCTGGGCGTCGGCGGCGTCCGCAACGACGTTCCGCTTCTGACCAGGTTCGTGCGCATGGGCGCGCGCTACATCTCGGCCGGCACCGACATCGGGTTCCTGTCGGCCTATGCGAAAATCCAGGCCGACGAGCTGCGGCGGATCCAGCCGGCGGGATAGGAACGCAATGGATTTCGACCTCGGCCCCGAGCAGAAGCTCTTCTCGGACAGCGTCGCGCAGTTCGCGCGGCGCCACCTTGCGGCCGGCGCGGCCGCGCGCGCGCGCGACCCGCGCTTCCCGTTCGACGTGGCGCGGCTCATGAGCGCGCAGGGGCTGCTCGGCATCACGATCCCGGAATCCTCGGGCGGCCAGGGCGGCACCCTCATGGACGCCGTGCTGGCGATCGAGGCGGTGGCCGCCGTCTGCCCGCGCAGCGCCGACGTGGTGCAGGCCGGGAATTTCGGCCCGATCCGCACCTTCGCCGAATACGCCAACGACGCCTTGAAGGCGCGCGTGCTGCCGCGCCTGCTGGCCGGCGAGGCCGCCATCGGCCTCGGCATGTCGGAGCCGGACGCCGGCTCCGCGGTGACCGAGCTCGCCACCTCGGCGAAGAAGGCGGATGGCGGCTTTCGCCTCCGCGGCAGCAAGGTATTCATGACGCACAGCCTCGATGCCGCGTATCTGCTCGTCTACGCCCGATTCGGCCCGGGCGTGGACGGAATCGGCGCCGTGCTGATCGAGGCCGCCGCGCCGGGGGTGAGCTTCGGCGAACCCGTTCGCTACATGAGCGGCGAGCAGTGGCGGCAGGTCTATCTGGACGACTGCTTCGTGCCGGAGTCCGACGTCGTGGTCGGCGCCGGCGGCTTCAAGCGCCTGATCGCCGGCTTCAACGCCGAGCGCATCGGCAATGCCGCACGCTCGCTGGCGCTGGGCCGCCACGCCTTCGCCCTCGCCCGCGACTACGCGCTGACGCGCAGGCAGTTCGGCCGCCCGATCGCCGAGTTCCAGGGCATCCAGTGGAAATTCGCCGAAATGGAGACATCCCTGCGCGCCGCCCAGCTGCTCCTCTACAAGGCCGCGGTCGCCGCCGACCGCGGCCTGCCCGACGCCCAGGACACGGCGATCGCCAAGTATCTCTGCAACAAGGCGGGGTTCGAGGTGGCAAACGAGGCGATGCAGGTCGCCGGCGGCGCCGGCTTCAGCGAGATGTCGCTGATCGACTACTGCATGCGGCGGACGCGCGGCTGGATGATCGCGGGCGGTTCGCTCGAGATGATGCGCAACCGGATAGCGGAAGGCGTTTTCGGCACGCGCTTCGCTCAGCGCCGCAGGGATTGAGGCGCGACGAGCGGCCGCATGCTTTACCGCAAGCTGTTCGAGCCCGGTTCGGTGGCCCTGGTCGGCGCGTCCGACGATCCGGGCAAGACCACGGGTCGGCCCCTCGCCTTCCTGCGCCGCTGCGGCTTCTCCGGGCGCATCTGGCCGGTGAATCCCCGCCCCTTCGCGGTGGGCGAGGCGCGGTCGGTCGCCGCGCTCGGCGACGTGCCGGAGCCGATCGACCATTGCTTCGTGTTGCTGGCCGGCGCGGCGCAGCGCGCGGCGATCGACGCCTGCATCGCGCGGGCGGTGCCGGTGGTCTCGGTCCTGGACGGCGCGTTCCTCGAGCGCGAGGACGGCCGCGCCTGGTTCGCCGCAGCGCTGGACCGCGCACGCGCGGCCGGCACGCGCATCCTGGGACCCAACAGCATCGGCCTGGTGAACAACGCCAACGGCCTGTGCCTGACCGCGAACGCGGCCTTCGCCTCGGCCCCGTTTCCCGCCGGGCGCCTGGCGCTCCTGTCGCAGAGCGGCAGCATCATCGGCTCGCTGGTCAGCCGGGCGCATGACGCGGGGATCGCGTTCTCGAAGCTGGTATCGGTCGGCAACGAGGCCGATCTGGGATTCGCCGAACTGGGCGAGCTGCTGTGCGCCGACGACGCGACCAGCGCCATCCTGCTGTTCGTCGAGACCGTGCGCGACGGCCCCGCGCTGCAGCGCTTCGCCGCGGCGGCCCGCACGGCTGGCAAGCCCGTGCTCTGCTACCTGCTCGGCCGCTCCGCCGTGGGCCAGCGTCTGGCGGCGTCGCACACCGGGGCCATGATCCAGCCCTCGGCCTTCGTCGAGACCATGCTGCACGACCTCGGCATCGTGGTGGTCGACAATTTCGAGGCGCTGTTCGAATCGGCGCCGCTGTTCGTGGGACGGCGCGCCCCGCCCGCGCCGGAGCGCCGTCCGGTCGCGGTGGTCACCACCACCGGCGGCGGTGCGGCCATGGTGGTGGACCGGCTGGGCCTCGCCGGCCTTGCGCCAGCCGCCCCGTCGGCCGCGGTGCGGGCGCGGCTCGACGCGCTGCCCACGCCGGTCAAGGCCGAGGAGATCGTGGACCTGACGCTCGCGGGCGTGCGGCCCGACGTCGTGACCGGTGCGCTGGACGCGCTCATCGGCTCGGGCGAGCATGGCCTCGTGCTGATGGTGGTGGGCTCGTCGGCGCGGCACCAGCCGGAGAAGGCGGCGAGCCCGCTGACCGCGTTCGCAAGCGCGCCTGTGCCGCTCGCGGTACTCGCGCTGCCCGAGGCCCCCGCCGCGCGCGCGGCACTGAATGCCGCCGGGGTCGCCGCGTTCCGCACGCCGGAGTCCTGCGCGGCCGCGATCCAGGCCTACATGACGTGGACCGCGCCGCGCGTCCTGCTTCCGCTGCGGCCGGCCCCGGCCGGCGTCGTGGCCGGGCCGCTCGACGAGGACGGCGCCAAGAACATGCTGGCGCATATCGGCATTGCCACGCCGCGGCGCCGGGTCCTGCGCCGCCCCGACGAGAGCCGCGTCGAAGGCCTGGCATATCCCGTGGTGGCGAAGGTCCTGTCGGCCGACATCCCGCACAAGACCGAGATGGGCGGCGTGGCGCTCGGCATCGGCGACGCCGCGGCATTGAATGCCGCGCTGCTGCGCATCGCGGCCTCGGTCGCGGCCAGAGCCCCGGCGGCGCGGATCGACGGCTTCCTGGTGGAGGAACAGGCGACGGGCGTCTGCGAATTGCTGGTCTCTTTCAGCCGCACGCGGCTGGGAGCTTTCGTGTCGGTGGGCGCAGGCGGCGTCGCGGCCGAGCTGTCGCGCGACGTCCAGCTGCGGCTGGCGCCGGTGGACGACGCGACCGCAGAGTCCATGTTGCGCGCCTTGCGCGTCTTCCCGCTGCTGGACGGGTATCGCGGCGGCGCACGCGCGGATATCGCGGCGGCGCGCGACGCGATCGTGCGCCTGTCGCGCCTGGCGAACGAGGCCCCCGACGTGCTGGAGGTCGAGATCAACCCGCTGGTGGTGGGCGCCGAAGGCCGGGGCGCGACGGCGGTGGACGCGCTGGTGTTGCTGGCCAAGCGCTGAGGCCAGTCAGTTCCGCGCGAGAACGCTTCCCTTCCATTGGCCGCCGTCGGCCAGCCGGCGCGTGACGCTGCGGATCGTGCGCATGAAGGCGTCCGGCACCTCCGAGCGCGCAGCCTGCGCGCCCGCCATCAGCGTGAGCGTCCAGAACGCGCGCGGGCGGAATGGCCGCGCCTCCAGTTCGCCCAGTCGCAGCTCCGGCTGGCTGCCGGCCCGCGTGAGCAGGGTGAAACCCGCTCCCTTGCGCAGCAGCGCGCGGGTAATGAAGTGGTCGTCCACTTGCAGCTTCAGCTGCAGCTCCAGCCGTTTCTCGGCGGCCCAGCGGTCGAGCATGCGGCGCGAGGCATTCAGCTCGCCGGGCGCGATCAGCGGCAGGGTCGGCAGATCCTCCGGCCGGGCGAACGCGCGGCGAAAGGGAAACGACCCCTTCTTGCCGACCAAGAACACTTCCTCGTCGAGCAACGGCGTCGTCTGGAAGCCCCGCTGCGGCAGGGGATCGTGCGCGCAAGCGACGTCCACGCGGCCGCGCACCAACCACTCGTGGATCGTGCTGCTGAATCCGCCGACGATGTTTACTGCGACATTCGGATACGCGGTGCCGAACTCCTCGACCAACGGCGGCACCAGGATCCGACCCGCCGCCGGCGGCACGGCGAACGAGATCGTGCCCGAAAGGCTGGCCCGGCCGGCGCGCACCTCCTGCCGCGCCTGGTCGAGTTGACGCAGGATCGATTGACCCCGCGCCAGCAAGGTCTTGCCGGACTCCGTCAGGCTGACCCCGTGCCCGTGCCGCTTGAACAACGTCGTGCCCAGCTCTTCTTCCAGCTTGCGAATGGCGCGGCTGATTGCCGGCTGCGAGATGTGCAGCAGCTCGGAACCGCGGCTGTAGCTGCCGCAGCTTGCGACGGTCTGGAAATAGCGCAGCGTCCTGAGGTCCATGGCAACGGCTCAGGGAGCAGCCGCCAGGGCGCGCGCGTCCGCGGCCGCTACGCCGAAGCAGCCGGGGCATCGCGTCTTGGCGACCGCCCCGCCCTCGGCCGGGATCACCGGCAGCGTCGGTTCCGATACGAAGCGGCCGAGATCGGCGGTCAATGCGGCCATCGGCATCCCTCCCCCTCCGCCGGCGTCGGCGAATGCCCTGGCGGATCGCGGCGAGGTGCCGGTAATCTGGCGCGCCGATGAAACGTTTTCAACCGCTATCGCATCGCGCGGCGGGGGCGGAGTCCTCCATCCGGCGCATCCTGCCGATCCTCTTGGTGCTGGGCTGCGTCAGCACCGGCGTGGCCGCCGTCTGGTCGGTGCTGGCGGTCTACGTGGAAAGCCTCGGCGCCGGCATGGCGCTGGTCGGC
Organism: uncultured Rhodospirillaceae bacterium; assembly: GCA_964557415.1. GTDB lineage: Bacteria > Pseudomonadota > Alphaproteobacteria > JAEULC01 > JAEULC01 > JAEULC01. The sequence goes on along the minus strand of CAZLBB010000013.1, from coordinate 21,419 downwards.
GTGATGATGGGCGCTTTCGCCGGCGCACGGCTGTTCGTCAACCTGCCGGCCAGCGCGGTGGCGATCCGCTTCGGCCGGCGACGGACGATGCTCGGCGGCCTGATGCTGCTGGCGGCAAGTTCGCTGGCGGCGCCGATGGCGGCGGCGCCCTTGCCGCTGTTCCTGTGCTTTCTGCTGCAGGGCACCGGCTCGGCGGCCTTTTCCACCGCGGCGTTGATCGCCGTCACCGACCGCGGCGGGGCCGCGACGCGGGTGCGCGACATGGCGGGGTTCCAGGGCGCACACCTGCTCGGGCTGACGATCGGCCCGGCGATCGGCGGCACGCTGGCCGCGCATCTCGGCTACCAGGCAGCATTCATGGCCCAGGCAGTGATGGCCATCATCGCCCTCACTCTCGTGTATCCGATCGGGCCCGATCCGGCCCGGCAGACATCGCCGGCGGGACCGGCGCGGGGCGGGGCCGCCCCGGTCGTACAAGGAGGCGGCACGATCCGCGTGGCCGCGCTCGCCGCGCTCGGCTATGTGCACTCCTACGTCCGCATCGGCGTCAACTGGGTGCTGCTGCCGATCATCTGCGCCAAATGGATCGGCATGGACATCGGTCAGATCGGCATCGCGCTGATGGTCGGGGCGGTCGTCAACCTCGCGATCCTGCCGGCCACGGCGCGGCTGGCATCGCGCCTCGGCCGCCTGCGCCTGATCACCGCGGCAGGCGCAATCGTCGTCCTGGGCATCGGCGTGCTCGCCCATTGCGCATCGGTCGCCGAGGCGTGGCTGGCGGCTTCGCTGCTCGGCATCGGCAGCGGGCTCGCCGTGCCGACATTGACCGCGCAGGTCGCCGACATCATGCCGCCGGCGCGCACCGGCGCCGCGATGGGGCTGATGCGCACCATGCTGGATCTCGGCATGTGCACCGCGCCGGTCACGATCGGCCTCATGACCGACCTGCTGCATATCGGCATCGGCGGCGTGCTGCTGCTGTGCGCCGCGCTGTTGTGCGCGTCGAACGCCGCCCTGCTGGCGGCGATGCGGCGCCCCGTCCGGGGCGGCGGCCTGGCGTGAACGCCGCGGCGGCGCCTCAGTACGTGGCGGGGCCGGATCCGTAAACGGCGACGGCGTCGATCTCGACCCGCAGCGCCGGGCTGGCGAAACCGCTGACGACATAGGCCGAGCGCGCCGGCCGCGGCTCCTTGAACCGCTGCAGGTAGGCCTTGTTCATGCCCTCGAGCTCGGCGGCGCTGGTGACGAAGACGGTGCAGCGCACCACGCGCTCCAGGCCGAGGCCCTGGGACCTGAGGATTGCCTCGATGTTGTCGATGACCTTGTTGGTCTGTTCCTCGATATCGCCTTTGCCGACCTCTCCGGTGTCGGGATTCCGGGCGGTCTGACCCGATATGTAAAGCACGTCCCCTGCGCGCATCGCCGCGGACAGAAGCTCGACCGCCGGCTTGAACTTGCCCGGGCTTCGGATAGCCTTGATCTCGGTCATCGTGAGTTCCTGCTGCCGGCGGGAGGATCAGTAGTACCCGGCATAGCCGTGCCGGTTCGCCGCGTTGTGGTGGTAGTCGATCATGGTCACGAAATCGAACACCGGCAGGCCGGTCGCGTCCTGTATCGCGCGCGCATAGGGCGGCAGCATCGAGCATTCGATCAGGATCGCGCCCATCTCGGGCTTCTCCGCCACCATCCGCTTGGCGACGTCCACGACCTCGGCCTCGACCAGGTCGGGGTCGAACTGGGCCGATCCGCCGGTCACGCTGGTGCCGAAGACCGGCTCGTTCTCCAGCCCGCGGATCACCACCTCGCGGCCCGGATCGATTCCGGTCATCTCGAGCACGCGGGTGCCCAGCGCGCGCGAATTGGCGCAGATCACGCCGACCGGCCGTTTCGGGTCGATGGTCGCGGCCATGAAGGGAAGCTGCAGCAGGCTGGACAGGTAGACCGGCACGTTGACCGACCTGGCCACGAGGTCCTGGTAGTTGACGAAGAAGCCGCAGTCGCTGCTGATGCCCTTGACGCCCTGCGCCTCCAGCCAGCGCGCCGCCTCGACGACATCCTTCTCCAGCGCGGGATCGCCGGCGAACACGCGCTTCGACGTGGCCCCGAACACCGTGCGGTACAGCACCGGGTAGTCGTAGCTCGTGGCGTTGCCGACGTCGCCCGGCACGAACGGCCCCTTGTAGTCGAGCAGCAGGATGCCGACGGGATAGCCATAGGCTTCGGTCCTCTTGCGCGTCTTGTACACCGGCATGGCCCTCTCCTTTGCGTGACGTGCGCCGCAGCGGCGCTGCGCGATCAGTAGAATCCCGAATAACGCGTGCGGTGGGTCGCGGCCCTGGCGTAGTCGATCATCGAGACGAAATCGTACACCGGCACGCCGACCGCGTCCTGCACCGCCTTGGCGTAGGGCGGCAGCATCGAGCATTCCAGCAGCACCGCGCCCAGGTTGGGGAACTCGGCCAGCGCCTGACGGCAGACCCCGACCGTCTCGCCGGCGATTCGGTCGGAATCGAGCGTCCCCTTCTCCTCCAGCACCGCGCCGCGGAACTCGGGCTGGTCCTGCATGCCGCGGATGACGAGCTGGTTGCCGACGAAGATGCCGGCGCGGGTCAGGAAATCGGGCGTGAGCTTGGTCGAGTCGGCGGTGACGACGGCGATCGGCCGCGAGCGGTCGAGCGTACGCGCGATCATCGGCAACTGCAGCAGGCTGGACAGGCACACCGGGATGCGCACGGCGGCGCGCACCGCCTCCTGGTACTGCAGCATGAAGCCGCAGTCGCTGCTGACGGCGCGGACACCCTGGGATTCCAGCCAGCGCGCCGCCTCGATGACCTTGGGCGTGAATTCGGGCGCGCCCGACAGGCAGGCTTCGGTGGTGAGGCCCGGCACCGTGCGATAGATGACGGGGTACTTGTACGTGCTGGCATTGCCGACGTCGCCGGGAATGAACGGCGCGCTGGCGTCGAGCAGCAGGATGCCCACGGCCTGGCCATAGGATTCGGCCTGCGGCCGGGTCTTGTGCATCGCCATGGGAACCTCCGCCAACCGGCTCTAGAAGCGGCCAAGCCGATAGGGCCGCATGTCGAAATTGCTCGGCCGCCCGGAGACGAGCCCCGCGATCAGGCGGCCGGTGGTCGGCGCGAAGCTCATCCCGCGGTGGCCGTGGCCGAACGCATAGTAGACGTTGGAGAGCCGGCTGGCGCGGTCGATCACGGGAAGGGAGTCCGGCAGCGAGGGCCGGTTGCCCATCCAGCGTTCGGCGCCGTCGTATTTCAGCTTCGGCAGGATGGCGCGGGCGTTGGCGATCAGCCGGTCCGCGCGCTCGTAGTTCGGCGGGCTGTCGAGCCGCGCCAGCTCTACCGTGCCGGCAAGCCGGATGCCCTCCTCCATCGGCACGATGCCGAAGCCGCGCGACGGGATCGTCAGCGAGCGGCCCAGCCTGATGCCGCCGCGCGGCAGCGCGACGTGGTAGCCGCGCTCGCACTCGAGCGGCACCTTGTCGCCCAGCAGCGCGCACAGCCGCTTCGACCAGGCCCCCGCCGCGACCACCACGCCCGACACCGGCAGGCGGCGCCCGTCGCTCAGGCGCACGGCCAGGACCTTGCCGTCGGCACGCTCGAAATCGGCGACCTCGCCCTTGACCATCGACCCGCCCTCGCGCCGAAGCAGGTCGCTGAAGGCGCCGATCAGCTTGGCGAGGTTGTGGATGAACTTGCGCCCCTTCATCACCGCGCCGAAGCGGAACCCGGGCGAAATCTCGGGCTCCAGCTCGTGCAGCGCCTTGTCGTCCAGCAGCTCGTACTGGGCGCCGGACCGCTCGCGCAGATGGCCGAACTTGCGTTCCTCCGCATCGAACTGCTCGCGCGTCTCGAACAGCTTGATGCATTCGGTATGGTCGAGCAGATGCTCGGCGGCGGCGGCCTTCAGCATCGGCTCGTAGTCGAAATGGATCAGGTTGCACAGCGCCGCAAGGCCGGCCGATACGGCCTCCATCCGCTCGCGCCGCGACTCGGCGGTGAAGCGCAGCAGCCACGGGATCAGGCTTGGCAGGTCGCGCCAGCGGATCGCCAGCGGACCGAGCGGATCCAGAAGGTAGCCCGGCACCTTGAACACGATGCCGGGCACCGCCAGCGGCACGATGTCGCCGACCGCGAACTGGCCGCTGTTGCCGTAGGAGGCGGCGCGCTTCATGTCGCCGGGGTCGACCAGCGTCACCTCATGCCCCATCCGGCGCAGGTGGATCGCGCAGCACAGGCCGACCAGCCCGCCGCCCGCCACGATGAAGGGCAGCTTCTGTTGCGGAGCCGGTTCAGCCATCGCACCGCGACACTTGCGCGACGCGTGTGCGCCGGATTGCGTTTGCCACAGGCCCGAGCATCGGCCCTCGTCGGCTTCCTTGATGAAGCACGCCTCGGTTGGTAACGTTTCAACACTTAGCCTCCGCCGCGCGGACCGGTCAAGTGTCGGATCGCCGCGCGCAGCCGCGTCGCCGCTGCCGACCGGCGCGGTTGCGGTGTCGACGTATAGGCAATAACCCGCAGCCCCTGCGGGCACCGGCGGCGGGCCGGGCACGGTTGTCGCGCCCCTTGCCAGGATCGGGGTTTACATGAAGAATTAAATCCCGTTAGGATGCGGGTGGTGAAACGTTTCAGGTTCCAGGCAATGGGGGTGATAATGACGAGCAAACGCGTCTTGATGGCGGCGGGACTGTGCGCGTCCCTCGCGACGGGTGCCTATGCCCAGGACTCGCTGGTGGTCAACATGTACACCGGCGTCTGGGGTGCCAACATGAAGAAGTGCATCTTCGACCCGTTCCAGGCGGCGAACAAGGTCACGCTGCAGCTCGAATCCAAGGTCTCGTCGGTGACCTACACGAGCATGCGCCAGCAGAAGGACAATCCGCAGATCGACGTGGCGTGGATCGACGGCGCCGAATCGGACCAGTCCTGGGCCGACGGCCTGGTCGATGTCATCGACCCGGCGCGGGTTCCCAACATGAAGAACATCGACAAGCGCTCGCTGCACCAATCGGACGGAAAGGTCTATGCGGTCGGCACCGGGTTCTACGCCACCGGCCCGTTCGTCAACACCAAGGAGGTGAAGAAGAAGATCACCTCGTGGTTCGACCTGTGGGATCCGGCGCTGGCCAACCGTGTCGTGTGGCCCGGCACGGAGCTCAGCAACTTCGCGCCGATCTTCATGTTCATCAACAAGCAGCTCGGCGGCGACAGCAAGAACTTCGAACCGGCGATCGCCAAGTTCAAGGAGCTGAAGGCTCTGTCCTTCTTCCCGTCGTCCGGCGTGGTGGCCAGCTCGATCCAGTCGGGAGAGGCGGCCGCCGGTGTGCATTACCCCAACGCGATCTGGTCGCTCAACGACCAGGGCGTGCCGGTCGAGCCGGTGGTGCCGAAGGAGGGCGTGGTCGCCGGCGACATCCGCGTCCACCTGGTCAAGGGCAGCAAGAAGAAAGCGCTGGCGGAGAAGCTGATCAACCACACGCTCCAGGACGAGGTGCTGACCTGCCTGGGCGAGAACCTGTTCATCGGACCGCCGATCAAGAACCCCAAGCTCAGCGACAAGGCCAGGCAGCGCATGCCGTGGGGCGCGAACGGCAGCATCGACAACCTGGTGATGCCGAACTGGAAGGAAGTCGGCGCGCTGAAGCCGGCGATCATCGACCTGTGGAACCGCCGGGTCGTTCAGAAGTAGATTGCGTCTCCGCTCTGCGGGACCATAGCGAAGAAGCGTTTCTGAGATGAAGATCGAGAACGTCGTCGGCGACCCGAAGGTCGCCGACGACTTCATTCGTATCGAAGCCCTGGTCAAACGCTACGGCGCCGTTCCGGCGCTGAAAGGCATCTCGCTGACCATCCGGCGGGGCGAGTTCCTGTCGATCCTCGGCCCCAGCGGCTGCGGCAAGACGACGTTGTTGCGCGCGATCGCCGGCTTCGTGGAGCCCACGTCCGGCGAGATCTGGATCGACGGGCGGCCGATCAATCACGAGCCGCCCAACCGCCGGCCGGTCAACACCGTGTTTCAGAACTACGCACTGTTCCCGCACATGACGGTGGCGGAGAACATCGCCTTCGGCCCGCGGCGCAGCGGGATGCCCAAGTCGCAGATCGCCGCCCAGATCGACGAAGTGCTGGCCATGGTCAGCATGGAAGGCTACGGCGGGCGCTATCCGCGCGAGCTTTCCGGCGGCCAGCAGCAGCGCATCGCCCTGGCGCGCGCGATCATCAACAAGCCCAAGGTGCTGCTGCTGGACGAGCCGCTCGGCGCGCTCGACCTGAAGCTGCGCAAGCGCATGCAGGTCGAGCTCAAGCGCCTGCACCAGCGTCTCGGCATCACCTTCGTCTACGTCACGCACGACCAGGAAGAGGCGCTGGTGATGTCGGACCGCATCGCCGTGATGAATGTCGGCGAGATCGTGCAGCTCGGCACCGGCGAGGAAGTCTATCGCCAGCCGGTGTCGCGCTATGTCGCCGACTTCATCGGCGAGGCCAACCTGATCGACTGCGTCGTCGACGGCGGCGGCACCTTGCGTCTGGCCCCTTCCCTGCCGCCCCTGCCCTATCGCGCGGGCCAGGCGCCGGCCGTCAACGGCCAGAACGTCGCCCTCGGCAAGGCGACGCTGATGATACGACCCGAGGACATCAGCCTGGGCGACGCCGACGACCCCGGCAACGTGGTGGTGAGCGCCAAGCTGCGCGACAAGGTATTCGTCGGCCAGAGCTGGCGCCTGTTCGCCGTCCTGGACAGCGGACAGGAGATCGTGGTGCAGCCAGGCTTCTCACCCAGCGCCGAGCGCATCGGCCTGGGCGAAACGACCAGGCTTTGGTGGCCGCTGGCGCGCGGCCGGGTGCTGGGCGAGTGATGCGCGGCGGCAGATCCGATCGCGTCGGGCTGCATCTTCCGACCTTCGAGGCGGTTCTCCTGCTCGGCGGGCCGGTGCTGTTCCTGATCCTGTTCTTCGTCGTTCCGTTCCTGACCATGGCCAGCGACAGCGTGCGGACCGCGCAGGGCGAGTACACCTGGACGTTCTACGCCAAGGCGCTGACCGATCCCTTCTATTGGCGCGTGCTGCTGTCGACCTTCGAGCTGGGCATCTGGGTGACGGTCTGTACCGCCCTGGCCGGCTATCCGCTCGCCTATTACCTGACGTTCTACGTGCGCAGCCCGCTGGTGCGCCGGCTGGTCTACCTCGCGCTCGTGACCCCGCTGTTCACCAGCAACGTCGTGCGCGCCTTCGCCTGGATGCTGGTGCTGGGCCGCCAGGGCGTGGTGAACAAGTCGTTGATGTTTACCGGCCTCACCGACACGCCGCTACTGCTGATGAATACGCGCGGGGCGATGATCATCGGCCTGGTCTACATCTTGCTGCCGATCTTCGTGCTGACGGTGGCCAGCATCCTGCAGGGCATCAACCGCTCCCTGCTCGAGGCGGCGCGCGACCTCGGCGCAAACGCCATGATGACGTTCTGGAAGATTACCTTCCCGCTGAGCCTCCCGGGCGTGCTGGCCGGGTCGATCCTCACCTTCACCCTGGCGGTAAGCGCCTATGTCACCCCGGCGGTGATGAGCGGCGGTCGGCATCTCGTCATGCCGATGCTGATCTTCCAGCAGTATCTCGTGAGCTTCGACTATCACATCGGCGCCGTGCTCTCGATCATGCTGCTGGTGATGACGCTTCTCCTGCTCGGGGTCAACTTCTACCTCCTCGGCCGACGGGGAAAGATCGTATGAGCGCGCGGGCGCGCGGCGGGAGGCGCTGATGGTCGGTCACTCGACATTCCTGAGCCGTCTGCCGGTGGCCATCGTCTCGTGGATAGCGCTCGCCTACCTGGCGATCCCGTTGGTGATCGTCAGCGCCGTATCGGTGACCAATACCGAGTTCCTGGCCTTTCCGCCGCAGGGATTCACCCTGCGCTGGTATTCGACGGTCATCACCGATCGCACCTACGTCGAATCGTTCCTGCTCAGCGGGTATCTGGCGGCGGTCTCGACGGTGGTCGCGGTGATCCTCGGCGTACCGACCGCGCTGATCCTGTCCCGCAAGGAGTTTCCGGGCCGCCAGGCGATCGGCGCGCTGTTCCTCTCGCCGCTGATCCTGCCCACGATCGTACTGGGGGTCGTGGTGCTGCAGTTCTCGGCCCAGATGGGATTTTCGCGCAGCTTCTCCGCGCTGCTGCTGGGCCACGCGATCGTCACGGTGCCCTATGTCGTGCGTACCACGCTGGCCTCGTTGGCCGCCGGCTTCGACCTGGCGACAGAGGAGGCCGCCCAGGACCTAGGCGCGACGCCAATGCAGGTCTTCTTCCTGGTGACGCTGCCGCAGATCAAGATGGGCGTCTTCACCGGCGCGCTGTTCGCGTTCCTGATGTCGTGGATCAACGTCGAGGTCAGCATCTTCAACACCACACCGACGCTCGAGCCGCTTCCGGTCAAGCTGATGAACTACATCCAGTGGAACCTCGATCCGTCGCTGGCCGCCGTGTCGGCGACGACGATCTTCGTCGCCCTGGCCGCCGTCCTGCTCCTCGACCTCACCATCGGCGTCGAAAAGGCCACCAAGGGCCTGTGATGCCGCGGCCCCGGTGGATGGATCCCGGCGGGGCCAGCGACCATGACGCGCCACATGGGTGCTAGAAGTTCCGGCGTCCCTACGATCAAGGATGTCGCGCGCGTCGCCGGCGTTTCGCTGGGCACCGCCTCGCGGGTGCTGAACGGCGAGAAGTCGGTCAGCGAGCAGATGCGCGTGCGGGTCGAGCGCGCGATCCTGGAGCTTGGTTTCCGGCCCAACGCGCTGGCCCAGGGCATGCGCCGCGGCGACACCCAGACGATCGGCGTGGTGATCCGCGACCTTACCATCCCGGCGTTGGCGGAATTCGTGAAATCGGCGCAGGACGTGCTGCACAAGGCCGGCTACACGATGCTGGTCGCCAGTTCCGAGGACCAGCCGGAGCGAGAGCTGGAGCTGTTGACGGCATTCTCGCGCAAGCGGGTGGACGGCATGATCATGACCACCGCTTCGGAACGGGACGGCGCGCTGACCAAGGCGCGCATGGCCATGCGCATACCGATCGTCATGCTGGACCGCGACGAGCCCGCCGCCTTCGACGCCGTGCTGATCGCGCACCATGAAGGCATGCGCCGGGCCACCGAGTATCTGCTCGAGCTGGGGCACCGGCGGATCGCGCTCCTGACCGGCCCGGCCAACGTGCGGCCCGCCGTCGACCGCGTGCGCGGCTTCAAGGCCGCCTTCCAGTCGCGCAGGATTCGGCTCGACAAGAGGCTGATCCGCACCGTCAACTTCACCGCCGACTACGGCTACCTGGAGGCCAGCGCGCTGCTGAGCCAGAAGCGGCCGCCCACCGCGATCATCGCCGGCGGCATCGCCATGCTGGGCGGGGTATTGCGCGCGGCGCAGGTCAAGCGGCTCAAGATTCCGCGCGACATCTCGATCATCGGCTCCAGCGATACCGAGGTCGCGCAGCTCGCGACCCCGCCGATCACGGTAGTCAAGTGGAGCTACGGCGAGGTCGGCAAGATCGCGGCCCAGCTGCTGATCGACCGGCTGGAGCACGACCGGAGCCGGCCGCCGCAGCGGGTGCTGACGCACACGGACCTGGTGATCCGCGGCTCCTGCGCCGCGCCGCCGAAGCGTTGAAACCTTTTCTGGACGGTACCGGCAGCGCTTCTACTATCGACCCCCGTTCCCGCCGGCGGTCACGCCGCGCCAGTTCGCACAAGGATCTTCCCGATGACCTTGATCAACGGCAAGCGCGCCCTGCTGGGCCTGCTGCGGCAGGAAGGGATCAACATCATGTTCGGCAATCCCGGCACGACCGAGCTGCCGCTCATGGACGCGCTCGCGATCGAAGAGGAATTCCGCTACGTGCTGTGCCTGCAGGAAGCGATCGCGATGGCCATGGCCGACGGCTACGCGCGGGCGACGGGCGGGATCGCCGCGGTCAACCTGCACGCGGCGCCCGGCGTCGGCAACGCGATGGGAATGCTCTACGACGCGCAGAAGGCCGGAACGCCGGTCCTGGTGACCGCCGGGCAGCAGGCACACTCCTTCAGCCTGCTGGAACCCAATCTCTGGGCAGAGCTGCCGCCGATGGCGCGGCCGCTCGTCAAGTGGGCGACCGAGGTGCACGGCCTGAGGGATCTGCCGCGGACGATCCATCGCGCCGTCAAGACCGCCCTTGCGCCGCCGACCGGTCCCGTCTTCGTGTCGCTGCCGGTCGACGTGCTGAACGACGAGGCCGAGCTGGACCTAGGCGAGCCGTCGCGCGTGGCGCCGCGCTTCGCCGCCGACCCGGCCGCGATCGCGCACGCGGCGCAAATCCTGGCCGTGGCGCGCGCACCGGTGATCGTCGCCGGGGACGCGGTGGCGCAGAGCGACGCGCGCCAGGAGCTGGCGGAGGTCGCCGAGCTCGTCGGCGCGCCGGTCCACTTCGAGGGCGAAACCAGCGCCGAGGCGTTCCCGCTCGGCCACCGGCTGTTCCGCGGCGCGTTCCTTCGCCTCGGCCCCGCGATCGAAAGGGTGCTGCGCCCGCACGACGTGCTGTTCTCGGCCGGCGCCGATCTGTTCACGATGGCCATGCCGCCGGAATCCGGCCCGGTCCCGCCCGGACTCCGGATCATCCATCTCGACACCGATCCCTGGCAGCTTGCCAAGAACTACGCGGTCGAGGCGGCGCTGCTCGGCGATCCGAAGGCGACGCTGCCGCAGCTTGCGACGGCGCTGCGTGCGGTCATGGACGCGCCCGTCCGCGCGGCCGCCAAGGCGCGCGCCGACGCGGTTGCGGCGGAGATCGCGCGCGAGCGCGCCGCGCTGGACGCCCAGGCCGAGGCCCTGGCCGCGCGCACGCCGATCGCGCCGCTGGCGCTGATGCGCGCGATAGGCCGCGCCTTGCCTTCCGACGCCGTGGTGATCGACGAGACCATCTCCTCCGGCCACGGGCTGTTCCAGTTCCTGCAATGCGCGGGCCCGCGCGCCTTCCACGGCATCAAGGGCGGCGGGATCGGCTGGGGCATTCCGGCGGCGATCGGGGCGAAGCTGGGCGCCGGCGATCGTCCCGTCGTCGCCCTGATCGGCGATGGCAGCGCCATGTACAGCATCCAGGGTCTGTGGACCGCCGCGCATGAGGGCGTCGCGGTCGTGTTCGTCATCATCAACAACCGCTCCTACCGGGTGCTGAAGCAGCGGCTGAACGCCATGCGCAGCCTGGCCGCCCAGGCCGACCGCTACGTCGCGATGGAGCTGACCAATCCGTCGATCGACTTCGTCGCGCTGGCGCGGTCGATGGGGGTGCACGCGGTCGGCGTGGACACGCTCGACCAGTTTGCCGAGGCGCTGCGCGCGGGCCTGGAGCGCAAGGCGCCCTGCCTGATCGACGTGCGGGTCGATGCGAGCTTCAAGCCGGCCTGAACCGGCCCGCTAGTAGGACCGCGGCATCCCCAGCACGTGCTCGCCCAGGAAGGCGAGGATCAGGTTGGTCGAGATCGGCGCCGTCTGGAACAGGCGCGTCTCGCGCCACTTGCGCTCGACGTCGTATTCGCGCGCGAAGCCGAAGCCGCCATGCGTCTGCATGCAGGCCTCGGCTGCGTGCCAGGCCGACTCCGATGCCAGCATCTTGGCCATGTTGGCCTCGGCGCCGCACGGTCGGCCGGCGTCGAACAGCGCGGCGGCCTTGCGCACCATCAGCGCCGCCGCCTCGTTCTCGGCGTAGGCGCGGGCGATCGGGAACTGGATGCCCTGGTTGACGCCGATCGGCCGGTCGAACACCACGCGTTGGCGCGCGTATTCCGACGCCTTGGCGATGAACCAGCGCCCGTCGCCGAGCGCCTCGGACGCCACCAGCACCCGCTCGGCGTTCATCCCGTCCAGGATGTATCGGAAGCCACGCCCTTCCTCGCCGATCAGGTTCTCGGCCGGCACTTCGAGCTGGTCGAAGAACACCTCGGTGGCGTTATGGTTGACCATCGCCTTGAGCGGACGGATCTCCAGCCCTTTTCCCAAGGACTGGCGGATATCGACCAGGAACACCGACAGGCCGTCGCTCTTCTTCTTCACCTCGGCCAGCGGCGTGGTACGCGCCAGCAGCAGCATCAGGTCGGAATGCAGCGCCCGCGAGGTCCACACCTTCTGGCCGGTGACGACATAGCGGTCGTTGCCCTTCTTCTCGGCGCGGGTTTTGAGCTTCGTGGTATCGGTGCCGCTGGTCGGCTCGGTCACGCCGAAGGCCTGCAGCCGCAGCCGCCCGGCCGCGATCTCGGGGAGATACCTGCGCTTCTGTTCGGCGCTGCCGTGCCGCAGCAGCGTTCCCATGATGTACATCTGCGCGTGGCAGGCGCCGGCATTGCAGCCCGAGGCGTGGATCTCCTCCAGGATCGCCGAGGCCGCGCCGAGCGGCAGGCCCAGCCCGCCATATTCCTCCGGGATGAGCGACGCCAGGAATCCCGCGCGCGTCAGCGCCGCCACGAACTCGGTCGGATAGGCCTCGCGCGCATCCAAGTCGCGCCAGTATGAGCCCGGGAAGTCGGCGCAGATGCGATGCACCAGCGCGCGGATGTCGGCGTAGGGCTCGTCGAGCGGCAGGACCGGCGACGGGTTTCCGCCCGGGGAAGACGGCGCGCTCATCGCTGTTCTCGGCTATGGACCGCCGCGACCGCCCGCATCGCGGCCTAGCCCGCCTTCGAGTCCGCGGGCGCTGCCGGCACGGAGGCGAGCACCTCCTCCGTGTGCGCGCCCAGGGAGGGCGGGCTGAGGCGGAAGGGCAGGCGCTCCCCGTCGAAGGACAGCGGCGAGCCGAGCAGCGCGATCTTGCCGTCGGGGCTGGGCTGCAGGATGCCCAGCGCCCTGGTCTGCGGATGGGCAAGCACCTGGTCGATCGTCTGCATCGGCGCGTTGGGCACGCCCGCCTCGTCCAGCAGCCGCTGCCATTCGGCGTTGCTGCGCCGGCGCACCACGTCTTCGATGGCGCGGTAGAGAGTCTCCTTGTTGCGCACCCGGTCGGGGTTGGAGGCGAAGCGCGGGTCGCCTGCCCATTCGGGATGGCCCAGCACGGCCGACAGGGCCGCGAACAGCTTGTCGTTGCCGGCAGCGATGACGATGAACCCGTCGGACGACTGGTAGCCGCGATAGGGAACGATCATCGCCGTGCCCGAGCCCTGGCGCTGCGGCACCTTGCCCGAGGCCTGGAAGTTGGCCGCGTGGAAGCAGACCCAGGCCAGGGCCGTCTCGTACAGCGACGTGTCGATGGTCGCCCCGGCGCCGTCCGCGCCGCGCCGCAGCAGGGCCGAGACCACACCGATCACCGACCACATGCCCGCCGCCATGTCGATGATCGACGTGCCGACGCGTACCGGCTGCTGCCCCGGCTCGCCGGTCACGCTCATCAGCCCGCCGAAAGCCTGCATCAAAGGATCGTAGCCGGGCCGGTCCTTGTAAGGACCCGCCGCGCCGAAGGCGCCGATCGTGCAGTAGATCAGCGACGGCTTCAGGCCACGGAGCGTGGCCGGATCGAGCCCCATCTCCCTGGCCGAGTTCGGCCGCAGGTTCTGGACCACGGCGTCCGCGCGCTCGACGATCAGCCGGCGCAGCCGCTCGCGCTCGGCCGGGCTCTTCAGGTTGACCACCACCGAGCGCTTGTTGCGGTTGAAGCTGAGGAACGTCGCCGCCATGTCGCCCCAATAGGGCGGCGCCCAGCTCCGCGCGTCGTCGCCCTCGCCCGGCTTCTCGATCTTGATCACGTCGGCGCCAAGATCGCCCAGGATCTCGCACGCGAACGGCGCGGCGACGCTGTGGCCGATCTCGACCACCGTGTATCCGCTGAGGGGCAGGCTGCCCGACGTCGCCATCTCGTGCCGCCGTTCCGCGTCCTGTTGACAATCAGACTAGGGACAAAGCGCTCCGGGTGTCAATGAAACGTTTCACGTCCGCTCACGTCGCCCGCTCCGGGAAAAGCGCGATCTGCGGCGCGTGCGCGCGCTTCCAGACCATGACGGAACGCTCGTACTCGATCACCACCTTCCCGTGCTGATTGAGGCCGCGCGTGCGCACCTTGACGATGCCCTGCTTCGGCCGCGAGTCGGATTCGCGCACGCCGACGACCTCGGATTCCGAGTAGAGCGTATCGCCGGGGAACACCGGGTTGGGCAGCTTGATGTAGTCCCAGCCCAGCGCAAAGCCGTTCTCGCTGATGTCGGCCACGCCGAGCCCGGCGATCACCGACAGGGTCAGGGCGCTGTTCACCAGCGGCCGCTTGAACTCGGTGCGGCTGGCGTAGTCGGCGTTGAAATGGATCTGGTTGGTGTTGTTGGTGATCAGCGTGAACTGGATGTTGTCGGTCTCGGTGATGGTGCGGCCCAGCCGGCTGCGGTAGATGTCGCCGACGTGGAAATCCTCGAAGAACCGGCCGATCCAGCCCTCCTTGACGGTGCCCATGGGCGCGTCCTCCTATCGTTCGCCGATCGTCTCGAGAAGCCTGAGCGCACGCAGCAGGATCGGGCGGTCCACCAGCTGGCCGCCCACGGCGACCGAGGCGTCGCCGCGCGCCTCGGCCTCGCGGAATCCCTGCGCCACCTTGCGCGCGTATTCGATCTCGTGCGGCTGCGGCGAGAAGATCCGGTTGATGACCTCGATCTGCCGCGGATTGAAGGTGGACTTGCAGGTGAAGCCCAGCCGGCGCGCCTGCATCGTGTCCGCCAGCAGCCCGTCCGGATCGTCCAGGTTCGGGAACACGCCGTCGATGCTGAGAACGCTGGCCGCCGCGGCCGCCACCACGATGGCCGAGCGCGCGTAGATCAGCTCCGCCGCTTCCTTCTCGCGGCGCGCGCCCAGTCCGATGTCCAGGGCGTAGTCCTCGGCGCCGAACATCAGCCCGCTCACCCGGGGATGCGCGTCGGCGATCGGCGCCGCATTCAGCAGGCCGCGTGCGCTCTCCACCGCGGCCAGGATCCTGACCTGGCCCGCCGGGATTCCGCGCCGCCGCTCCAGGTCGTCCAGCATGCCGGCCAGGTCGTGGACGTCCTGGGCGCGTGTGACCTTGGTCAGGCAGACGCCGTCCACCCCCGGCACGACGACCTGGTCGAGGTCGTCCTTGAGCCAGGGAGTGGTCAGCGCGTTGACGCGCACGAAACGCGCCGGACCGCCCGGCCACGGCTCGCGCAGCGCGGCGGCGATCATGCGTCGCGCCTCGGCCTTCTCGGCCGGCAGCACGCCGTCCTCGATGTCCAGCAGGACGCAGTCGGCGGGAGACGTGCGCGCCTTGCCGATGAATTTGTCGCGGTTGCCCGGAACGAACATCCAGGAACGGACTTGGCGCGGCATCGGTCTTACCCCGCTGGAAACTGACGAACCGCGGCGCGGAGGCTAGTGCAGATTGGCGCAGGCCTTGGCGATGCGGGACAACGCGTCCTTCAGCACCTCGTCGCTGGCGGCATAGGACACGCGCAGGTAGGGCGACATGCCGAATCCCGCGCCGAACACCAATCCCACGCCCGCCTCCTCCAGCAGGTAGACGACGAAATCCTCGTCGCTCTTGATCGCCTTGCCGTTCGGCTGCTTCTTGCCGATGAACCCGGCGCAGGACGGGTACACGTAGAAGGCCCCTTCCGGCTTGTGGCATTTCATGCCGGGAATGGCGTTCAGCCCCGCCACCACCATCTCGCGCCGGCGCTCGAACGCGGCGCGGTTGCGGGCGATGAAGTCCTGCGGTCCGGTCAGCGCCTCGAGCGCCGCGGCCTGGCTGATCGAGGTCGGATTGGTGGTCGAGTGCGACTGGATCGCCGCCATCGCCTTGATCACGTCCTTCGGCCCGCCGGCGTAGCCGATCCGCCAGCCGGTCATGCAGTAGGTCTTGGACACGCCGTTCATCGTCAGCGTGCGCGGATACAGGTCCGGCTCGATCTGCGCCGGCGACGAGAACACGAAATTGCCGTACACGAGGTGTTCGTAGATGTCGTCCGCCAGGATCATCACGTGCGGATGGCGCTTCAGCACCTCGGTCAACTGCTTCAGCTCGCTGCGCGCATAGGCCGCGCCGGACGGGTTGGACGGCGAATTGAGGATCACCCACTTGGTCTTGGGCGTTATCGCCTTGTCGAGCGCCTCGGGCGTCAGCTTGAAACCCGATTCCGGCGAGCACGGCACGATGACCGGCGTGCCCTCGCACAGCAGCACCATCTCGGGATAGGAGACCCAGTAGGGCGCGGGGATCACCACCTCGTCGCCGGGATCGAGCGTTGCCAGCATCGCGTTGAAGATCACGTGCTTGCCGCCGACGCAGACGATGACCTGGTCGGTCTTGTACTCGAGGCCGTTCTCGCGCTTGAACTTGGCGGCGACCGCCTCCTTCAGCGCCGGCGTGCCGTCGATCGGCGTGTACTTGGTCTGGCCCGCGCGGATCGCCTTGATCGCCGCTTCCTTGATGTTGTCCGGCGTGTCGAAATCGGGCTCGCCCGCCACAAGGCCGATGATGTTCTTGCCCTGCGCCCGCAGTTCGGCGACGCGGCCGAACAGCGAAGCGGTGGGAGACGGTTTAACCCGCCCCAGGCGTTGCGCGATCTTGCCCATGGGATTCCTTCATGTCCGAACAAACATCTCCGCGCGCCGGGAAGCCCCCGGCGCACGATGCCGGCCGATAATATCCCCCTTGCCGGGCCGGTCAATATATCGTTTCATCGAGCCGGCCGCGACACGCGGCGTGACCATGGCTTGCGCCGCCCCATGAAGGCATTCCGCTTCAAGGTCTACGAGGCTTTTCTCGTCTACCCGCCCGGGCAGGAGGTGCATACCGCCGCCTCGGGGCATGTCGCCGCGCTGCACGAGATCTTCGCCGAGATCGAGGATCGCGACGCGGGCCTGACCGGGCTGGGCGAGGTGCGCGCCAACATCGCCTTCATCACCGGCACGCCCGAAGCCGAGGTGGCGCCGCAGGCCGTCGCGCTGCTGCAGGCGCTGGCCGGCTGCGCGGCACCCGCCGCGCTGGCCTCGGCCTTCGTCGACGCGCGGCACCGGTATCCCAAGATCAGCCAGGCCCTGGTCGAGAACGCATGGGTCGACCTGGAGGCCAAGCGCCGCGGTGTGACGGCGGCGGAGCACCTGGGCGGCGCCTGGATGCCGGCGCTGCCGTGCAACCAGTGCGTCTTCTGGGGCACCGACGCGGCGATGCGGGCCAATCTCGATTCCTACCTGGCGCAGGGGTTCGACGCGATCAAGCTGCGCGTCGGCATCGGCACGATCGAGGATGACGTGCGGCGCCTGCGCTGGATCCGCGAACGCGGCGGCTCGACGCTCGCCCTCTCGGTCGACGCCAACGGCGCCTGGGACGCCGACAGCGCCCTGGCCAACATCGACCGGCTCCGCCCCTTCGGCATCGCCTATGTCGAGCAGCCGACGCACAAGGGCGACTGGAATGCCCTGGAGCGCGTGGCGCGCGAATCGGGCCTCGACGTGATGATCGACGAAGGGCTGCAGACGGACGAGGACGTGGCGCGCGTCTGCGCGAACCGGGGACGGATCTCCGCGCATCTGAAGATAGCGAAGGCGGGCGGCGCGGCGGCCCTGGTCGCGATCGGCCGGCGCTTCGACCAGAGCGGCGTGTCCTACGTGATGGGGCAGATGAACGAGGGCGCGCTGGCGACGGCCGTCGCGGTACAGGCCGGCATGGCGCTGAAGCCGCGCGTCGGCGAACTGTACGGCGCGCTCGGCATCCTCAACGACCCGGGCGACGGCATCAGCTACGGCCGCGGCAGCGTGTCCGTGACGCGCCAGCCGGGCGTCGGCTCGCGCCTGCGCCATGACCGGCTGTCGCTGCTCTGGGACAGCGACGCCTGAGGCGCCGGTCGCCGCGCGGCGTTCAGATCGCGCGCGCCGTCATGTGGCCTTCGTAGATCGCCTTCTCGATCTGCCGCGGCGACTGGGCGTCGCCGATCAGGTGAAGCTCCAGCCCCGGCGCGCGCCGGCGCAATTCGCGCCACAGCGCGTCGTTCGGCCGGCCGCCGCCGGCGGCCACCACCGTGGCGATGCCGAGCAGCGGCGTCTCGCGGCGGGTGAGGATGTGTCGCACCACGACGCCCTCGTCGGTCAGCCGCGCGACCTCGCTGTCCACGATGAACCCGACCCCCTGGTCGAGCAGCCGCTTGTACAAGAGCCGCCACGTCATCAGTTCGACATTGACGCCGGGATAGCGCTTCGACGTCACGACGGTGACCTGGTGGCGCTGCCCGACCAGCCAGTCGGCCACGGTCAGGCCGACCATGTCGCCCTTGGTGTCGAACACGACCACCCTGTCGCCGATCGCGGCGCCGTCGAACGCCGCGCGGGCGGAAACCAGCCGGTCGTTGCCGTCGTCGATGTCGGGCAGGTGCGCCTCCGATCCCGTGGCGATGACCACCGCGTCGGGCTTGCGCGCCAGGATCGAATCCGCGGTCGCGGTCTCGCTGCGGCAGATCTCGATCTGGCTGCGCTCCACCTCGCGGATCAGATGGTCGGCGATGGCGCCGATCTCGGCCCGCCCCGGGGCACGGCGCGCCAGCCGGATCTGCCCGCCCAATTCCGTGCTGCGCTCGATCACCGCCACGCGATGGCCGCGCCGCGCGGCGACCCGGGCCGCCTCCAGCCCCGCCACGCCGCCGCCCACCACCAGCACGCGCCGTGGGCTGGCGGCGGCCGGCATCTCGTCCAGCTCGTGCTCGCGGCCGCTGGTGGGGTCCTGGACGCAGGTGATGTGCTGGCCGCGCATCAGACGGCCGAGGCAGCCCTCGTTGATGCCGACGCAATAGCGGATCTCGTTGAGCTGCCCGCGCTGCGCCTTGGCCGGCAGGTCGCGGTCGGCGATCAGCGCGCGCGTCATGCCGACCAGATCGGCATCGCCGGCTTCCAGCACGGCCTCGGCGTCGCGCGGGTCGGTGATGCGGCCGACGCAGATCACCGGCACCGAGACCGCGTCGCGGATGCCGCGCGCCAGCCGGCGCATATGCCCGCTGCGCGTGTACATGGGCGCGTAGTGGTTCGCCTGCGACCATGACGACAGGTCCGACCCCGAGGTCACGTTGACGTAGTCGAGCCGTCCGGCCTCGACGATCGCCCTGGCGCCCGCGCGCGTGTCGTCGATCGTCAGCCCGCCGGGATAGTCCTCCTCGGCGCTGATGCGCAGGCCGACCACGAAGTCCGGCCCGACCGCGTCGCGTACCGCCCCGGCCACCTCGAGGGCGAAGCGCAGGCGCTTCTGCGGCGATCCGCCGTAGGCGTCGTCGCGCCGGTTGGTCAGCGGCGACAGGAACTGCTGGATCAGGTTGCCGTGCCCGCCATGCAGCTCGACCCCGTCCAACCCGCCCCGCCGGGCGCGCCCGGCGGCGGCGGCGAAGGCGGCGACGAGCTCGTCGATCTCGCCCTGGTCGAGCGGGTGCGGCGTGTCGTTGCTCAGCTCGGAATCCACCGCCGACGGAGCGATTGCGCGGCCATGCGGGCCCGCGGCGCCCGACAGCGCGCCCGCATGGTTCAACTGAGCGAAGATCCTGGCGCCGTAAAGGTGCACGGCGTCCGCTACCCGGCGGTACGGCTCGATCACGGAATCGTCCCAGCTGGCCAGGGCGGGCATCAGCTTCGACGTCGAGGTCGGATGCACGCTGGTCGAGCCGGTGATGATCAGGCCCACGCCGCCCCGGGCGCGCGTCGCGTAATAGGCGACGACGCGGTCGCCGATGGCGGTGCCGTCGGTCAGCCCGGTGCTGTGCCCGGTGCTCACGATCCGGTTTCGCACGGTGATCCCGCCGATCCGCAACGGCGAGAACAGGCGCGCGAGCGAGGCTGGCGGCGATGCGTTCATGGCGGAAGCAGCTTGAACCAGGCGCCGGCAGGGGTCAATAAAACGTTTCATTGGGCGGCGCGCCGGCGCCTATACTGATTGCGGCCCGGGCGCGACGCGCCCGGCCATCCCGCTTCCCTCCGCCGCAAGGAGTCCGCGCGTGGCCCGATCCGACTTTCCCGCCGAGGAATTCCTCCAACGCCAGCAGCGCGTGCGCCGCGCCATCGCCGAGGCCGGCCTGGACTGGCTGCTCATGTTCCACCCTGTCTCGATCCATTGGCTGACCGGGTCGGACGCGAAGAGCTACCAGGCCTTCCAGTGCCTGCTGGTCGCGGCCGACGCGAAGCCCCTGGTGATCATCACGCGCGGCGCCGAGCGCCAGGAGTTCCTCGACGAGGCGCTGATCGAGGACGTGCGGACCTGGGGCGGCCCCGAGCCCGAGGACCCGCTCGTGCCGTTCGCCCGGCTGCTCGACGAGCTCGGCCTCGAGACCAAGCGGGTGGGCATGGAAGTCCCGGCCTACTATCTGCATCCGCATCACTACGTGCGCATCAGGGAGCTGCTGGGCAAGGCGCTGGTGGCGGAGCCCACCAACCTGATCCACGACCTGAAGCTGGTGAAGTCGCCGCGCGAGATCGCCTATGTCCGGGAGGCCAGCCGCATCGCCGACCTGGGCATGGCGGCCTGCGTTGCGGCGGTCAAGGAGGGGCGCAGCGAGCTGGAGATATCGGGCGCCATCTACCACGCCATGCTGGGCGCCAACGGCGGCCTGCCGGCCAGCACCATCAACCTGGTGACCGGCGACCGGCTGGGTCTGCCGCACGGCGCGCCCGGCCTCAGGCGCATGAAGCGCGGCGATGGCGGGAACGTGGAGTTCGGCGCCACGCATCGGCGCTACACGGTGACGATCGGGAGGCAGTTCTGCCTCGGCGAGCCGACGAAGCGGATGCGCGAGCTGTACGACATCGTCCGCCGCGCCAGCGACGCGATGATCGCCGCGATCCGGCCGGGCGTGCGCGCGGTGGTCCCGCACGAAACGGCGAAGAGAATCATCGCCGACGCCGGCTACGATCAATACCGGCTGCACACGAGCGGGTACGGCATCGCGCCGGGCTTCCCGCCGGCCTGGGGCGAGCCGATCAACATGTTCGGCGGCAGCACCTATACGATCGCCGCCGGCATGGTGCTGTCCATCGAGCCGCCGATCTTCATCGGCCCCGAGAGGGGGGCCGCGCGGTACTACGACAACTGGAGCGTTCCCTGGACCGCCGCGGGGAGCGGGACCCGCGTAGGTCGGCGCGCGGATCATCGACAACGTGCTCGTGACCGAGAACGGCGCCGAGCTGCTGTCCCGCTGCACGCGCGAGCTGATCGTCGTCGATTGATCGGGCGGGTCGGCCGCGCGCGGACCGCGCCGCGCAAGCCGCCGCGACGGCGGCGGTGTCCGCGTCGCGATATTACATTTGTTTATATCACCTATAGACGATGTGTGCTGGACGCAAGGAGCGCCGCCTCCTAGCATCGCCGGCCTTGACCCGCATGCTGGAGGCCCGGACGCCCATGGATTTCGGTTTGATGACGCAGATCCAGATGCCC
>CAZLBB010000012.1:0-73592 GCA_964557415.1 uncultured Rhodospirillaceae bacterium | reverse complement strand
CAATCGTCCCCACGTTGCAGTGCGGCTTCGTGCGCTCGAATTTCGCTTTGGACATCTCTTTGGTTCCCGGCTCTCTCTGGTTCCGTTATCGGTTCGTTGGGCGGTGCGTTGCGCACCGCTGGCTTGGCCTCGGTCCTGGACTTCGCTGCGGCGGCTCGTGCCGTTTTCCTGGAGCGGGTGACGGGAATCGAACCCGCGTAGCCAGCTTGGAAGGCTGGAGCTCTACCATTGAGCTACACCCGCATCGGCAGGCCGCAACCGACGAACCGATGTTCGGCCGGGCAGGAGAGCATGACCCCACGGCTGGAGATGGTGGTGGAGGGGGTTGGATTTGAACCAACGTAGGCCGAAGCCAACGGATTTACAGTCCGTCCCCTTTAGCCGCTCGGGCACCCCTCCGCGTCACGCAGCCGCGCCGCGGCGACGGTGCAGCGATTCCTAGTGCCTTGACCTCGCTATGTAAATGCCAAAAGACGCGCAAACAACCCCTGCCGCCTCTCCGGTGGAAAATCCGGGCGCAGAGGTCGTTTTCGCATCAAACCCGCCGTGATACTAAGCGCGCCCATGGCAAAGCGCAAGCGCCCCGTCCCGGCGTCCGCCCGCGATTCCGGCCGGGCGCCGCCGCATCCGCCGCATGGCCGGTCCGACCACGCCCATGGCGGCGGGCCGGCCTACTGGATCTATGGCCAGCATGCCGTCCTCGCCGCCCTCGCCAACCCGGCACGGCGCATCCGGCGCCTGATCGCCACGGCCGATTCCGCCCAGTCCCTGCCCCCTGCTGACGGCCGTCCGGCCGCAGAAATCCTGGATCGCGCGGCCCTGGAGCGGGTCCTGCCGGCCGGCGCGGTGCATCAGGGCGTTGCCGCGCTGGCCGAGCCCCTGCACGAGCCGGACCTGGACGAGGTGCTCGACGGGCTGAGCCGGGCCGAGAACGCCACGCTGCTGCTGCTCGACCAGGTGACCGATCCGCAGAATGTCGGCGCCATCCTGCGCTCGGCCGCCGCCTTCGGTGCCGCCGCGCTCGTGCTGCCGCGCCATCATGCCCCGCCCGTGACGGGGGCGCTCGCCAAGGCTGCCTCCGGCGCCCTCGAGCACGTACCGATCGTGCGCGTCGGCAACCTGGCCCAGGCCATCGAGCGGCTCAAGGAATCGCGCTTCTGGTGCGTGGGCCTGGCCGGCGACGCCGACCGGGACCTGGCCGCGATCGACCTCAAGGGTCGCGTCGCCCTGGCGCTCGGCGCCGAGGGCCCCGGCCTCCGGCGCCTGACGCGCGAGCGCTGCGACTTCCAGGCGCGGCTGCCCACCTCGGGGCCGATCGCGCAGCTCAACGTGTCCAACGCCGCCGCCGTCGCGCTCTACGAATGCGCACGCCAGCGAAACGTCAAACCGGGCAATGCCGGAGCGCCGAACGCCCAACCAGGAGGAGCCGCATGAACGTCACCTGCCCGGGCCTGAGGGCCGTCGTCACCGCCGGCGCGGCGGGCATCGGTCGCGCCATCGCCAAGACCCTGACCGAGGCCGGCGCGCGCGTGCATATCTGCGACGTCGATGCCGATGCGCTGGAGCAGGCCCGCGTCGCCCTGCCCGGGATCGGCGTCACCCGCGCGGACGTCGCCGAGGCCGCCGACGTGGACCGCCTGTTTGCCGACGCCGCCAAGACCCTCGGCGGGCTCGACGCGCTGATCAACAACGCCGGCATCGCCGGGCCCACCGCGCCGGTCGACGAGACCGACCCCAAGGACTGGCACCGCACGCTGGACGTCAACCTGACCGGGCAGTTCCTGTGCGCCCGGCGCGCCGTGCCGATGCTCAAGGCCGCCGGCGGCGGCTCGATCGTCATGATGTCCTCGGCGGCGGGGCGCTTCGGCTATCCGCTGCGCACACCGTACTCCGCGACGAAATGGGCCACGATCGGCCTCACCGAGACCTGGGCAATGGAGCTCGGCGAGCACAGGATCCGCGTCAACGCCATCTGCCCGGGCATCGTCCAGGGACCGCGCATCGACGCGGTCATCGACGCCAAGGCCAAGGCCCGCGGCGCTTCCTTCGCCGAGATGCGCGAGCGCTACCTGAACCTGACGTCGCTGCACACGATGGTTTCGGCCGAAGACATCGCCCACATGGTGCTCTACCTCGTCAGCGACCTCGGCCGCACCATCTCCGGACAGGCGATCTCCATCGACGGCAACCTGGAGACGTTGAAAGCGTGATCAATGGCAGGAAATACCGCACGAGTGTTGCAGGCCGGCAAGGCTTGTGCATATGGTGGAAGCAATAACGACGAATGGGGCCCTGGCGTGGGCCGGCGTAGCTCAGTTGGTAGAGCAACCGCCTTGTAAGCGGTAGGTCGCGGGTTCAACTCCTGCCGCCGGCACCGCAAGGGACAGAAGGACATGCTGAAGGGGCAAGAACAAGGTCCGGCCGGCACGCCGCCGCGAATCGCCAAATACCGGATCGGGCAGATCGTCAAGCATCGCTTCTATCCGTTCCGCGGCGTGATCTACGACGTCGACCCGGTCTTTAACCACACCGAGGAATGGTACAACTCGATCCCGGCGGAGATGCGGCCGCGCAAGGACCAGCCCTTCTATCATCTCTATGCCGAGAACGAGCGCGGGCCGTACGAGGCCTATGTCAGCGAGCAGAACCTGCTCGCCGATGGCGACAACGGGCCGATCAAGCACCCGATGATCGCACAGCTGTTCGGCGAGGAAATCGTCGACGGCTGCTACCGCCCGCGGCCGCAGACGAGGCAGCGCCTGTTCAACTAGAGCAGGAGCCGCCGACAGCTCACAGCGTCTTCAGGTACTCCGGGAGCGCACGGCGGTCGTCGTTCGACATGGCCTCGGTAAAGTCGTGTCCCTTGTTCGAGTTTCCGGCCGCGCCGGTATCGAACTCGAACATGCCGGGGCCGGGCGCGCTGACGAAGCCGACCCGCTCGCTGTCGTAGAGCTTGCCGCCGACGAAGAACTTGGCGCGCCGTTCCTCGAGGCGGAGCAGCTCCGCGAGCGTGGCGACCGATCCGTTGTGCAGGTAGGGCGCCGTCGCCCAGATTCCGTTCAGGGGACCTGCCTTGTACGCCGGGCCCGCCGATGCGGGCCGCCCGGCCACTTAGGACACGCCGCCCGCACGTCCGCCTCGATATTGTCCGCCACGATGGCGACGGTCGCCCGCATGGATGGATCGGGATCGCCGACCGAGTAGAAGCCGCTGGACGGCAGCCAGGTCTGCGGACTGAGGATCGTGCCGCCCACCACCGCCGCCAGGACCGATGCCGTCCCGTCCGGATCGTCGAGCAGCTTCGGCGGGAGCGGCAGCAGCTTGACCGGCGCGCCCTTCAGCGGTCCGGTCGCCGACCTGCGCGTGGCGGTCTTCTCGGCGACGACTGGATCCGTTCCCACCTTGTCGATCGGGGTCAGCCCGACCTCGATGACGCCGCTCGATCCCGGCGCGGCATTGCGGTGACAGCCGCTTTCGCATGACCGGGCGAACAGCGCGTGGCCGCGCGTCGCCAGCGCGGCATCGATCTTTCCGGGCCAGCGCGGCGACTCGAGCTTGCCGATCAACTCGTCCGCCAGGATCAGCTCGCGTCCGCGCACGCTGCTGCGGAGCCGCCGCGGGTCGAGCGGGATTGTGCTGGCGGGATGCGGCATCCGGCTGAACACGCAGAGCACCTGACCCACGTTGCGGCCGAGCCGCTCGAGGAAGATCTCGTTCGGCACCGAGCCGTTCCACTGGATCCATCGCTGCCGGTTGGTGGTCCACAGGAACGGATAGCTGACCGGTCCGTCGGGCGGCAGGGTGTTGGCGCGGTTGTCGAGGTCGATCGACGTGACCCGGTTGTAGATCATGCCCGAGCCATGACTCCCCCCGCCCTGCCCTCGACTGCGGCCGCCCATCAGGCAGTCTCCGTTCGAGTAGAGCAAGCCGAGGCCGGCCTGTGTGATCCATCTCGCCGAAGTCGGGCGACCTCGGTCGTGGCGACGGATGGTGACGGATCATCCGTCGTCCGCCTGCAGGACCGCGATTTCGCCGTCAGGCGAGCGGCAGGATCACGGCCTCGGTGTCATCGCCGCACGACGGTGCGGCATCGTCCGGGCATTCTTGGGGGCGTCCATCCGGGTTGGCCCCAGCGAGTCGATGGCTCGCACCAACCAAATTCCCGGGTTCAGCGCGGATGAACGACCCTTTCGGACTTCACATCTAGTCCGCCCGCGCGCCAGGCCGCACGGCGCCGAGCAGCGCCTTGAAGTTGACCCCTTCGACCAGGACGAAGATGCCGATGCGCGCGCCGACGATCATGGCGACGATGGCGACGGGGGCCGACAGCGCCAGCAGCGAGGCGGCGGTCAGGCCCTGGCCGATGGTGCAGCCGCCGGCCAGCACGCCGCCGAAGCCCATCAGCCCGGCGCCGATAAGGTGACGGCGCATCTCGCGCGCATCGTCGAACGCCTCCCAGCGCAACTCGTCGAGCGAGCGAGCCGCCAGCGCCGCGCCGATGACGACGCCCGCGACGCTCGCCACGCCGAAATCGGCGGCGGTGCCCTGGCCCATGAGACCCGTTGCGATGGCGCGCGCGACCGGCGCCACGAAGTTGAGGCTCTGCGGCCTGATCTCGGTATCGAGCGGGTCGGGCAGCACCGCGGTCGCGACCCAGCCGGCGAGGACGCAGAGGCCCATGACGGCACCGGCCGCCATCAGGCGGCGAACACGGCGCAGGCGCGCGTCGGCGAGCGCCCAGAGCAGCAGCAGCGCGCCGATCGCCAGGACAGACACGAGCCGCGCCTGCGGCAGCCCCAGCGCGGCCACGGCCGCGGCGATATCGCCCTGCGCGAGCGCCGGCAGCGGAATGGCGGCCCGGTCGAGCACATCGGTGCGCACAGGCGCCAGCACGCCGCGTAGCGTCGCCTGCGCCACGAGGCCGAACACCAGCAGCACGACGAGACTGCGCAGATCGCCGCCGCCCAGCCGCACCAGCGAGCCGAAGGCGCAGGTGCCGACCAGCGCCATGCCCATGCCGAACAAGAGCCCGCCGACCAGCGCGCCCGACCACGGCCATGCCGCCGGCACGTAGGGCGTGAGCCGGGGCTCCAGCAGCCCGGCGGCGATCAGGGCCTGGGTGCCGATGATGGCGATGGCGAGCGCCGCGGCAAACACCTTCATGCGCCGATGGTCGCCGCCGATCGCGGCGTCCTCGACGGCGGCAAACGTGCAGAGCTTGGCGCGGCGCGCGGCGTAGCCGACGACGATCCCGATGATCAGGCCGAGCAGCCCGGCGACGTAGCCCGGCGTCCCTTCCATGGCCGCCAGCGCGCCGGGTCAGTGCGCCGCGTCGGACGGCGCGCCCTTGCAGAAGGTCCGGTAGATGACCGCGAGGACGTCGCGCACGTTCTGGTCGGCAAGGCTGTAATAGATCGTCTTGCCATCGCGTCGCGTGGTGACGAGCTTGTCGTAGCGCAGCCGCGCCAGTTGTTGCGACAAGGTCGGCTGCCGCAGCGACAGGATCTCCTCCAACTCGCCGACCGAGCGCTCGCGCGCCGAAAGCAGGCAGAGCAGGATCAGCCGGCTTTCATGCGCCAGCACCTTCAGGAAGTCGCTGGCACGGCGCGCGTTGCGCATCAGTTCGTCGAGTTCGGGCGAGCGCTCGTCGAGCGATCGAAGCTTCGCCTCGATCGATTGCGGGATAATGTCGTTCACGTTGACTCTCCGGATGGCCGGGCCATTGCCTCTTTGACCATATCCATTCATATATGATTATATGTCCCAAAGCTCAAGCTGTTGAAATATACGGGTTCCGTGACCGAGCGTCGCACCACGATCCTCCCCGTTTCCCGTCGTGCCGTAATGACCGGCGCGGGCGCCTTGGCGCTCTGCGGCCTCGGCGCCTCCGCCCGGGCCGCGGCCGTGCTGGGCGAGGATGGCCTCTGGCACATGGACTGGTACCTGGAAAGCTTCCTCGACCTGGCGGAGGACATGGCCGCGGCGAAGGGTGCGGGCAAGCGCTTCGCCATCCTGTGGGGTCTGCGCGGCTGCCCCTTGTGCAAGCGCATGCACGAGGTCCACATGGCCGACCAGCGTATCGCCGACTACATCCGCGGCAATTTCGACGTGCTGCATTTGAATATCCTGGGATCGCGCGAGGTGACCGACCTGGACGACGCGAAATTGCCGGAGAAGGCCTTCGCCGAGCGCTATGGCATCCGCGGCACGCCGACGCTGCAATTCTTCCCGGAATCGTCCGAGGGATTGGCCGGCAAGGAACCGGCGCGGCGCGAAGTGGCGCGCATGGCCGGCCTGCCGCCGCCGCCCGAGTTCCTCGCCATGTTCCGCTACGTCCGCGACAAGGCGTACGAGCTGGGCAGCTTCGAGGACTACCTCAAGCGGGCCGGCTGATCCATCGCGATCCTCGGCGCCGCCGTCGGATGCGTTGCGGCCGTTGCGGCTCGGCCGTCGGAGCGAATGAGCGTGCGTGAAGCCGATCCCGTTTGTGACCTCCCGGGCCTCGACCCCGGGGCCTACGCGCGATGGCGCGCGTCGGATCTGGGCACGATCACGGAGCAGCTCGAGCGTCGCCTGGTCCTGGAATTTGTGGGCGATGTCTCTGGACGCCGCGTCCTCGATGTCGGGTGCGGGGACGGCGCGCTGGCGATCGAGCTGGCGAAGGGCGGCGCGACCGTTGTGGGGGTCGACGCGTCGGATGCCATGATCGAGGCGGCCCGCGGGAGGGCGGCGCGGCACCGAGCCGAGGTTGACTTCCGCACGGCGGCGGCGCAACGGCTGCCGTTCCCCGCGGAGCGGTTCGACATCGTGGTCGCGGTGACGATCCTGTGCTTCGTCGCGGACGCCGGCCCCGTTTTTCGAGAGATGGCCCGGGTGCTTCGACCGGGCGGTCGCCTCGTCATCGGCGAACTGGGAAAGTGGAGTTCCTGGGCGGCGGCCCGGCGCATGCGCGGCTGGCTGGGATCGCCGCTCTGGCGCAACGGGCGGTTCCGCACCGCGCGAGAGCTGCAACGGCTCGCACGACAGGCCGGCCTCGAACCCGGCGCGGTCCGCGGCGCGGTCTACTACCCGCGCGCCCGGATTGCCGCCCGGTTCATGGCGCCGTGCGACGCGTGGCTCGGCCGTATCACCACGATCGGCGCTGCTTTCCTGGCCCTCGGCGCCACCAAGCCGGACCTCCCGAACTAGCCCGCGGGGAGCGCGTGCACGTCGCGCCGCGCATGCCCGACGCGGACGGTGCAACGGGCCCGGCGAACATTTGCCCGCCGATGATCGTCGATCGATATTGATTCAAATCATTCACGCCGGCGGAAAGTCTGCGCCTATGTGCTTCGGGCAATAGCTCGGCGGCCTCGTCGCCACCGGGATCGCGCCGATCGACGAATGCGTGACCGACGATCCGACGCATTGCCACGACATCGCCAATACCTGGTTGGAGCAATGCCAATGGCACACGAAGGTCTACACGAAGCGGCAAGCGACCTGACCGACGAGACCCGGGACATGCACCGGGCGATCGTGTCGCTGATCGAGGAGCTCGAGGCTGTCGACTGGTACCAGCAGCGGGCGGACGCCTGCAAGAATTCGGAACTCAAGGCCATCCTGGCGCACAATCGCGACGAGGAGAAGGAACATGCGGCCATGCTACTGGAATGGATCCGGCGCAAGGACCCGGCCTTTTCCAGAGAGCTCAAGGACTACCTGTTCACTGAAAAGCCGATCGCCCACGGCTGACCCGCGCCCGAGGCCATGAAGGCGACCGCCGCGCTCGCCCGGCGCTGGTGGCACTGTATCGCACGCCTCCAGCATCGTGGCGTGCCGTACATCCTCCTCCTCGCATTCTTTGCGGGCGCGGCTTCGAGCCTGCCGCGCGAGGCTGCTGGCCAGGGCACGGACGCGCCCGCACCCGTCGCCGTCCATCTGTTCTGGAGCGAGGGCTGCCCGCACTGCGCCAGGGCGAAGCGCTTCCTCGAGGCCACCGCGGGGGGCGAGCCGCGGATGGCGCTTCGCCAGCACGACGTCGCCGGAGGCGGCGCGAGCGAGGCCTTGTTCTGGGAGGTCACCGCCGCATTCGCGGTCGAGGTGCCGGCCGTGCCGCTGGTCGTCGTCGGCAACCGGGCGTTCGTCGGCTATCTCGACGACCAATCGACCGGCAGCGCGATCCGCGATGCCGTCGCCGCCTGCCATGCGGCGGGCTGCCCGGACGTGACGGAGGTTCTGCAGCGGCGGCTGCGGGACAAGGGTGCGCCGGCGGGCGCATCCCACGCGCCGGCCGGCGGGCGCGCCACGGCGATGCCCGAGAGGATCCGGCTCCCCTTGATCGGCGAAATCGCGACGGCCGCGGTGTCGCTGCCGGTGCTGACGGTCCTGCTCGCCGCGGTCGACGGGTTCAATCCCTGCGCCATGTGGGTGCTCGTGTTCCTGATTGGCATCCTGCTCGGGATGACCGACCATGTGCGGATGTGGCTGCTGGGCGGCGCCTTCCTGGTCGCCTCGGCCGTCGTCTACTTCCTGTTCATGGCGGCCTGGCTCAACCTGCTGCTCCTGCTCGGCGCCTTGGCCTGGATCCGGATCGCCGTCGGCATCGTGGCGCTCGTCGCCGGCGGCTACTACGTCAGCGAATACGTCCGCAATCCCGCGGCGCTCTGCAAGGTGACCGCGCCCGAGCAGCGGCAGCGCGTGATGGACGGCATACGCCAGGCGGTGCGCCAGCGGAGCTTCCTGCTGGCGCTGGGCGGCATCGTCGTCGTCGCGGCGGCCGTCAACCTCGTCGAGCTTCTATGCTCGGCCGGGATTCCTGCCATCTACACGCAGGTGCTGGCGCTGAGCGCCTTGCCCGCCTGGCAATACCATCTCTACCTGCTGCTCTACATCATCGTGTTCCTGCTCGACGATCTCGTGGTGTTCGCCACGGCGATGGTGACGCTGCAGGCATCAGGGCTCGCCAGCAAATATGCCCGCTATTCTCATCTCATCGGCGGCGTGGTGCTCGCCGGTCTCGGCGGCCTGCTGCTCTTCCGTCCTGGTTGGCTTGCGTTCGCGGTGTAGCTGCGGCTCACGGGCCGCTCTTCCCAAAAAAAGGCGCCGCCCTGGCTTCGGCGGCGCCCGCACGGACGAGCCGGTCGGCGGCTACTTGTTGACCGGCGACTCCGGATCGAACAGGTAGCCGACCACGTCCTTGATCTGCTGCTCGGTCAGCACCTTGTGATAGCCGAAGCGCGGCATGTTCGAGCACGGCATGACCGAGTTCGAGTTGAAGACCTTCGCGTAGGTCGCCTTCGCCTCCGCCGGGTCGAACTTGCGATCCTTGCCGTAGTTGCGCAGCGACGGTCCCAGCGTGCCGAAGCTGACCTCGGTGCCGCTCAGCTGATGGCAGCCGTAGCAATTGCCGCCGCTGACCGTGCCGGGCTTGTCCGAGAACTGGCCGCCGCGTCCGCTCTGCGCGATCTTCGCCCCCGCCTTCCAGTCGCCGACGACCTTGCCGTCGGCCGGGAAGACGACCGTCGCTTTCTCGCGCGCCCGGATCTTCTCGAACTCCGCCTTGGGCGGCTCGTTGTGGTACTGCGTACACACGCGCTGCGTCTCGTCCTGGTCCACGCGGCTCTGCCAGCCATCGGGCACCTTCGGGAACGCGCTCTTGACGTAGCGTTCCACCACGGCGGCGTCGACCTTGGCCTGCTGCTGCGCCGCGGCCGGCACTGCGGCCAGCGCGACCAGGGCGGCGGCGAGGAAGGCTTGAGACATGGTTTTCATCGTATCGCGCTCCCCTACCGCTTGATCGACGGGACGTTGATCTCGGCGCCCGCCGCCGACTTGGTCAGGTACATCGACAGCGCCGTGACGCCGTCCGAGGCATATTCCGGGATCGGCATGCGCATCTGGCGATAGCAGTCCCACAGCCGGTGCTGCATCGTGCGCACGGCGCTCTGCGAGACGCGGTAGGTCGGCCACGACCCCATGGTCTGGCGCGCCTGCTCGCCCGGCTCGTGCAGCGCGGGCAGGGCCTGTAGCCGGATGCGCTTGCCCGGCTCGGCGTGGCAGGTGGCGCAGGAGAAATCCATGATCGACGAGCGGCGGAAGAACATCGCCTCGCCGGCCGCCGCCATCTCCTGCTCCTTCGGGTGCTTGAGCTGCGGCTCGATCTTCATGCCGTTCGATTTGTTGGCGATGAAGGCGACCAGATCCTCCATGTCGGAGGTCTGGCCCGTCTTCGCGAACCGGCGCTTGATCACGTCTGTCGTGTCGAGGCCCTGCAGCTTCTCCATGCACCACAGCAGGCGCTGCTCCAGGTCCATGACCTTGTCGGCGTCCTTGAAGTAGCGTGGCAGGCGCGCATAGGCGCCTGCGAGCTTGCCCGCGCCCTGGCCGAGATCGCATTGTTCCAGCGAGACGTTCTTGGTGCCGCGCTTCAGCGCCCACAGCGCTTCGCCGCGATCGACCGCGAGATAGCCGGGATTGGCCATCGGGTCGTTGATCATGGCCCGATAGCGCTCGAGTTCCTTCTCCGCATCGGTCTCGGCCGCCGCGCCGCCGACGCCCCAAAGCGCGAGCGCCAACACGAGCGACGCGGCCAACAGCCTGGAAATGTTGGGTGTTATCATTCCTTGGTCTCCTCCCTTGCACGGCGAAACGTCGCACTTGATGTTTGTACTTTACATTCGCATACGATGATATGATGATTTTTGCAAGAACGGATCGGTAGCCGGTCGATCGTGGCCGGCGCCGTGAAGCAGACGGAGGAAGCCTGATGCCATTCGAGAAGTCCGGGGAAGGTTTGTCGCGGCGCGACGCGCTTTGTGCCGCGGGCGCGGGCGCGCTGGCGATGCTGATGCCGCGCATCGTGCTCGCCGACGAGGCCGCGGTGGCCGAGGCGCTGAAGAAACTCTATGGCGGCAAGGCCATGGCCGAGGGGCGCATCAAGCTGGACGTGCCGCCCATCGCCGAGAACGGCCTCGTCGTGCCGATCGGCGTCGAGGTCGACAGCCCGATGACCGAGGCCGACCACGTGAAGGCCGTGCACGTCTTCGCCGACGGCAACCCGCTGCCCGGCGTCGTTACCTATCGCTTCACGCCTGATTGCGGCAAGGCATCGGCGACGACGCGCATGCGGCTGGCGCAATCGCAGAACATCGTGTGCGTCGCCGAGATGTCGAACGGCACGCTGTTCACGGCGAAGGCGCCCGTGAAGGTCACCATCGGCGGCTGCGGCGGCTGAGCCAGGCCCGAAACGACGGTAGGAAGGAAACTCGACGATGAGCGTTCAATCCAAGCCCCGCGTCCGCGTGCCGGCGACCGCCACCAAGGGCGAGCTGATCGAGATCAAGACCCTGATCTCGCACGAGATGGAAAGCGGCCAGCGCAAGGACTCGGCGGGCAAGCCGATCCCGCGCAAGATCATCAACAAGTTCACCGCCGCCTTCGACGGCAAGGTATTCTTCGAGGCGGATTGGCATCCGGCGATCTCGGTCAATCCTTACCAGTCGTTCTTCTACAAGGCCCAGAAGGCGGGCACCTTCGCATTCAAGTGGAAGGACGACGACGGCACCGAGTACACGGCCGAGAGCAAGCTGGCCGTCAGCTGATCGGCGGAACGCAACACGGAGCGACGTGGCAGCGATGCTGCATCGGCGTCACTTCTTCCAGGCTGCCACCGCCGCGGCCGCGATTGCCGCGGCGGCGGGGCTCGGGCCGCTCAAGCGCGTCGCCGCGCAGCAGCGGCTGACGCAGAAGGACATCCTCGCCTTTCCGTCGCTCGGCACGCTGACGCTGCTGCATGTCTGCGACATCCACGCCCAGCTCGTGCCCCTCTACTTCCGCGAACCCGAGGTCAATCTCGGGCCCGGCGAGTCCAAGGGCAAGCCGCCGCACCTGACCGACGGGGCCTTCCGCGACTTCTACCGCATCGGGCGCGGCACGGGCGAGGCCTATGCGCTCACCAGCGAGGACTTCGCCGCGCTGGCGAAGAACTACGGCCGTATGGGCGGGCTCGACCGCATCGCCACCGTGGTGAAGTCGGTGCGCGCCGAGCGCGGCGACGAGCGCGTGCTGTTCCTGGACAGCGGCGACACCTGGCAGGGCAGCTGGACGTCGCTCAAGACCCAGGGCCAGGACATGATCGACACCATGGCGCTCCTGAAGCCGGACGCCATGGTCGGGCACTGGGAGTTCACCTACGGCGCGGAGCGCGTGGAGCAGGCGGTGAAGGCACTGCCCTTCGCGTTCCTGGCGCAGAACGTCCGCGATGCCGAATGGAACGAGTCGGTCTTCCCGGCGCGCAAGATGTTCGAGCGCGGCGGCGTCAAGATCGCCGTCATCGGCCAGGCTTTCCCCTACACGCCCGTCGCCAACCCGCGCTGGATGATCGAGCGCTGGGAGTTCGGCATCCGCGACGAGGAGCTGCAGAAGCAGGTCGACGGCGCGCGCGCCGAGGGGGCGCAGCTGGTGGTCGTCCTGTCGCATAACGGCTTCGACGTCGACCGCAAGATGGCGAGCCGGGTTCGCGGCATCGACGTGCTGCTGACCGGCCACACGCACGACGCGCTGCCCGACGTGGTCAAGGTCGGCAACACGCTGCTGGTCGCTTCGGGTTCGCATGGCAAGTTCGTCTCGCGCCTGGACATCGAGGTCGCGGGCGGCAAGCTGAAGGACTACCGCTACCGCCTCATCCCGATCTTCGCCGACGCCATCGCGCCCGACGCGCAGATGGCGGCGGCCGTCAGCAAGGCGCGGGCGCCGTTCGAGCGCGAGCTCGGCCGCGAGATCGCGCGCACCGAGTCGACGCTCTACCGGCGCGGAAACTTCAACGGCACGTTCGACGACCTGATCTGCCAGGCGATGCTGACCGAGCGCGACGCCGAGGTCGCCCTCTCCCCGGGATTCCGCTGGGGCGGGTCGCTGCTGCCGGGCGACCCGATCACCTTCGAGGCGCTGACCAACGCGACCGCGATCACGTATCCGAACTGCTACCGCACGACGATGTCGGGCGCGCAGCTGAAGGACATCCTGGAAGACGTCGCCGACAACATCTTCAACCCGGATCCCTACTACCAGGGCGGCGGCGACATGGTGCGCGTCGGCGGCATCGGCTTCGCCATCGACATCTCGCGCCCGATCGGCAGCCGCATCTCCGACATGACGCTGCTGAAGACCGGCAAGCCGGTCGATGCCGCGCGCGGCTACGCGGTCAGCGGCTGGGCCAGCGTGGGCGAGAAGGTCGAGGGACCGCCGATCTGGGACGTTGTAGAGAAGCACTTGGCGCGCATCAAGACGGTCCGGCTCGAGCCCAACACCGCCGTGAAGGTCACGGGCGCTTGAACGCGGCGCTACGGAGGCGCTGACGATGGGCAGCGGAAATCGCACACTTCGGCTGGGCCGACGCGGCTTCCTCGGCACGGCGGCAGCGGCGCTCGCCGCCGCCGGGGCGCGGGCCGACGCGCCCGATCCGGCCATCACGGAAGTGCAGGAATGGGCCCGTGTGCTGGGCGACGGCGTGGCGACGCGGCCCTACGGCAAGCCGTCCCAGTTTGAAAAGCACGTCGTGCGCCGCGACGTGGAATGGTTGACGGTCAGCCGGGAATCCTCGGTCAGCTTCACGCCGCTGCACGAGCTGGACGGCATCATCACGCCGAACGGGCTGTGCTTCGAGCGCCACCACGCCGGCATCGCCGAGATCGATCCGCAGAAGCACCGGCTGATGATTCACGGGCTGGTCGAACGGCCGATGGTCTTCACCATGGCCGAGCTCAGGCGCTTCCCCGGCCGCACGAACCGCATCTACTTCCTGGAATGCGCCGCCAATTCGGGCATGGAATGGCGCGGCGCGCAGCTGAACGGCTGCCAGTTCACGCACGGCATGGTGCACAACGTCATGTACACCGGCCTGCCGCTCAAGACCCTGCTCGACCATTGCGGCGTGCGCACCAACGGCAAGTGGCTGCTGGTCGAGGGTGGCGACGCCTCGCTGATGACGCGCTCGATCCCGCTCGACAAGGCCATGAAGGACTGCATGGTCGCCTGGGCCATGAACGGCGAGGCGCTTAGGCCCGAGCAGGGCTATCCGCTGCGCCTGCTGGTGCCGGGCTGGGAAGGCAACATGTGGATCAAGTGGCTGCGCCGTGTCGAGATCGGCGACCAGCCCTGGCACCAGCGCGAGGAGACGTCGAAATACACCGATCTCATGGCCGACGGCCGCGCGCGGCGCTTCACCTGGATCATGGACGCCAAGTCGGTGGTGACGAGCCCGAGCCCGCAGGCGCCGCTCGCGGCCAAGGGGCCGAACGTGCTGTCGGGACTCGCCTGGTCGGGCCGCGGCGCGGTCAAGCGCGTCGACGTGACGCTGGACGGCGGCCGCAACTGGCGGCAGGCGCGCATCGACGGGCCGGTGCTGCCGCTGTCGCTCGTCCGCTTCTATGTAGAGTTCGACTGGAACGGCCAGGAGCTGTTGATCCAGTCGCGCGCCATCGACGAGACGGGCTACGTGCAGCCGACCAAGGGCGAGCTGCGCCAGGTGCGCGGCGTCAATTCGATCTATCACAACAACGGCATCCAGACCTGGCTGGTGCGCGCCGACGGGCAGACGGAAAATGTCGAGATCTCGTAGTCTCGCCCTCGCCTTCGCAGCGCTGCTGGCAGCCTCCGCACCGTCCGCCGCGCAGCAGCTGCCCTTGGGCCGCGCGGCCCTGCCGGCCGAGATCACCGCTTGGGATATCGACGTGCGGCCGGACGGCCAAGGGCTTCCGCCGGGCAAGGGCACGGCCAAGGACGGCGAGCGCCTGTTCCTCGAGCAATGCGCCGCCTGCCACGGCGAGTTCGGCGAGGGTGCCGGGCGCTGGCCCCCGGTCGCCGGCGGGCGCGGCTCGCTGAAGAGCGAGAACCCGGAGAAGACGCCGGGGTCATACTGGCCCTTCGCCTCGACCATCTTCGACTACGTCCGCCGCGCCATGCCGTTCGGCAACGCGCAGTCGCTCGCGCCGGACGACGTCTACGCGATCACTGCCTTCCTGCTCTTCATGAGCGACATCGTGGGCGAGGACTTCGTCCTGTCGAATGCGAACTTCGCGTCGGTCAAGCTGCCGAATGCCGGCGGCTTCCGCGACGACGACCGCGAAACCGCGGAAAAGCAGTTCTGGAACCGCGAGCCCTGCATGAAGGACTGCAAGGCCGAGGTGAAGATCCTTGGCCACGCGCGCGCGCTCGACGTGACACCGGACGAAAAGAAGGGGCCGAAAGTCGACTGAGCTGTTCGCGAGGCCCGAATCCGCCGGATAAGCGTGGACGGACCCACTGGGGAGGAAAGGGACATGTCGGAAATCGATCGCCGCGCCGTGCTTGCATCCCTGATGGCCGCCGGAGCCACCGCCGCGTCGACGATGGCGGCGGCGGCGGCGACGATCAAGCCGGCCGACATCAAGAAGGAGGCCGAGGTCGCATGCCTCTACCACTGCGATTTCGGCGACACGCCGCGCTTTTCCCAGATGCTGAACAACATCTCCAACCACTACTCGGTCTACGGCTCGAACCCGTTCGAACTCCAGCTCGTGACCGTCGTGCACAGCGTCGGCGTGAAGTTCTTCCTGGAAACGCTGGAAGGTACACCCTGGCGGAACGAAACCGTGCCGCCGGAACTGTTCGAGCGCGTCGCCAGCCTCGCCAGCAACGGCCTTGCCGTCTACCTCTGCGACATCACCTTCCAGCGACTGAAGCTGGACCGCGACAAGGTGCGCAAGGCCGACTTCGTCCGTTTCGTGCCCTCGGGCGTTGCGACCATCGCGGCGCTGCAATCGAAGGGCTTCGCCTATCTGAAGGTTGGATGAGCCGGTGCGGAGATGGGAGCCACGCCGTCTGCAACAAGGAGTTTGTGACCGCATGAAGACGATAGTCCTGTCGGCCGCCGTGCTGATCCTGGCTGCGGCCGGCCCGGCCCGCGCCCAGGATGCGGCCGCGGGCGAGAAGGCCTTCGCCAAGTGCCGCGCCTGCCACGAGGTCGGAGAGGATGCCGCGAACGCCACCGGCCCCAAGCTGAACGGGCTGTTCGGCCGCAGGGCCGGTGCGATTGCAGAGTACAACTACTCCGACGCCAACCGGAACTCGGGCGTGACCTGGAACGAGGCCATCTTCGCCAGGTACATCCGGGACCCCAAGGGAACGATGCCCGGCACCAAGATGGCGTTCTTCGGGATCCGGAACGACCAGGAAATCGCCAACCTTACGGCGTTTCTCGGACAGTTCGATGCGGACGGAAAAAGGAGGAAGTGACGATGTTCCCGGTATCCAGATTGGCGGCGGTGCTTGTGTTGTCCGCCGTGTCGCTTCCGGCAGCAGGGCAGGACTCGTTCGTCACCCATAAGTCCATGGCGCCCGAGCTTGCGCTCGACCTTGCCCGGGCGGCGTTCGCCGATTGCAGGAAGCGCGGCTTCCAGGTGGCGGTCGCCGTGGTCGATCGCTTCGGCGTGACGCAGGTCGTGCTGCGCGACCGTTTCGCCGGGCCGCATACGCCTGCGACCGCCGCCGGCAAGGCGTGGACGGCGGTCAGCTTCCGCACCAGCACCACCGAGCTTGCGGCGATCAGCCAGCCCGGCATGCCGCAATCGGGACTGCGCGACCTGCCCGGTGCGGTGATCCTGGGCGGCGGGTTGGTCGTGGAGGCCGGCGGCACTCTGGTCGGCGGAATCGGCGTCTCCGGCGCACCCGGCGGCGAGGCGGATGATGCCTGCGCCAAGGCCGGAATCGAAGCCGTCCGGGACAAGCTGGATTTCTAGCTTCGTCGGCGCTTGCCCGGATTAACCACCAAACTGAATTAACCTTTACTTAAATCACGACTTGTACAACTGTTCCCTCTACCTGGGGGCTAGGTAGGGCCGGAGGGGCGCATGGCTTACAGCGATCGGGTCGTCGGGTACCGTTCCGTCAACCGCCGCCGCGACAAACGTCGGGCGGTGTTGTGCCGTCTCGTCGCCGGGTCCGAGCGGCGGGCCTTGACGACGAAGGACCTGAGCCTGGGCGGCTTCGCCGCCCTGCCGGCGCTGCCCGGGTTCAAGTGCGGCGCGGTCATCCCGGTGGAACTGGAGACGCCGGGCGGCGAGTGGGTGCACACGCGGGTCCGCGTCGTCCGCAACGAATCGGATTTCGCCGCCGCCTTCATCGACCTGTCGCCCCGGGCCTTCGCTGGCCTGGAAAAGGTCATGGCGGCCCCGTTGCGCGTGCACTGAGCGGCCAGCGGATTTCCCTACTTCCCCTGCTTGCACCGTCCCGGCCCGGAGCGTAAGCATTCGGGCTTGTGAGCGACTGGTACGCCCGTCTCCGCCCCGTGCTGCGCCGCCTGCCGGCGGAAACCGCACATCGGTTGGCCTTGTCGGCGCTGGAGCACGGGCTCGTGCCCGTGCCGGCGCGCGGGCAAGACCCTATCCTGCGCGTCACCGCCTTCGGCCATGAGCTGCCGAACCCGGTCGGCCTGGCCGCCGGGTTCGACAAGAACGCGCGGGTCTTCGCGCGGATGCCGCGGTTCGGCTTCGGTTTCGCCGAGGTCGGCGGCGTGACGCCGCGTCCGCAGGCCGGCAATCCGCGTCCGCGCCTGTTCCGCCTGGAAGAGGATCGCGCGCTGATCAATCGCATGGGTTTCAACAACGACGGGCTCGATGCCGTCGCCGCGCGCCTGGACAAGCGGGCACGCGACGGCCAGTTCCTCGGCGCCAACCTGGCCGCCAACGCCGACAGCGCGGATCCGGCCAACGACTTCGTCGTGCTGACCGGACGCCTGGCGCCGCTGGTCGAACTGGTCGTGATCGACGTGTCCTGCCCGAACACCGCCAACGGCAAGCTGTTCCAGCGCCGCGAGCCGCTGGACGATCTGCTGGCGCGGGTGGCGACCGTGCGCGGGACGGCCGCCTTGGCGCTCAAGGTATCGCCGGACCTCAGCGACGCCGAGAAGGCCGACATCGTCTCGCTCGCCCTCAAGCATCGCGCCGATGGCATGGTCGTCTCGAACACGACCGTTGCCCGCCCGCCGACGCTCAAGAGTGCCGCCCGCGCCGAGCGCGGGGGCCTGAGCGGACCGCCGCTCAAGGAGATGGCGCTGAAGCTGCTGGGCGAGGTCTACCGCGCGTCCGCCGGCAAGCTCACCCTGATCGGCGTGGGCGGAATCGAGTCCGGCGCGGACGCGTATCAACGCATCCGTGCCGGCGCCACGCTGGTGCAACTCTACACCGCGCTGGTGTATCACGGCCCCCTGCTGATTCCGCGCATCAAGGCCGAGCTCGCCTACCTCTTGCGCCGGGACGGCTTCAACGCGGTCGGCGAGGCCGTGGGCGCCGACCACAGCCTGCAACCCGCTTGATGCCGGAGCGCCGCCCGTTGTCTTTTGAAGGTCGGCGTATATAGTGCCGGCCCGTCGCGCGCGGCCGGTCGCAACCGCCGACGCCCATCAGCGATCGGAGCAACGAGATAGGGAGACGAAGCGATGTCGGACCCCGTGAAAATGCCGACCTCCCCGACTGCGGGCGCAGCGTCCCGCGGGCCGGCGCGCGTCGTCGAGCCCGTCGCCTCGGGCACCGACCGGATCTTCGCCGAGCCCAAGCCGCAGACCGACTTCAAGTTCAACAAGCAGACCGCGTCGGTGTTCGACGACATGGTCAGCCGCTCGGTGCCGTTCTATGCCGAGATGCAGCGGATGACGAGCGAGATCGCCGCCGACTTCGCCATGCCCGGCACCAATCTCTTCGACCTGGGCTGCGCCACCGGCACGACCATGCTGGCGCTGGACGGCGCGCTCGATCCCGGCGTGCGCTTCGTCGGCGTGGACAATTCCGCCGACATGCTGGACAAGGCGCGCGCCAAGCTGCAGCAGGCCGGCGTGACACGCTCCTACGAGCTGGTGAACGCCGACCTGCACAAGGGCCAGATCGTCGAGAACGCCTCGGTGACCCTGCTTCTGCTGACGCTGCAGTTCGTCCGGCCGCTCTATCGCGACCGCATGGTCGCCGACATCGTGCGCGGCACCAACGACCGCGGATGCCTGATCCTGATCGAGAAGCTGACCAGCGCGGACACGCTCTTCAACCGGCTGTTCATCAAGTACTACTACGACATGAAGCGGCGGAACGGCTATTCCGAGGTCGAGATCGCGCAGAAGCGCGAGGCGCTGGAGAACGTGCTGATCCCCTATCGGCTGGAGGAGAATGTCGAGATGCTGAAGGGCGCCGGGTTCAAGTCGGTCGAGGTGTTCTTCCGCTGGTACAATTTCTGCGGCATCGTCGCCGTCAAGTAGGCTTCCGGTCCCACCTTAATGGCAACCACGGCGTCGCCGGACGAGCCGGCCCCGGTTCTCGTCCGCTACGGCAATTTCCTGTTCCGCTACCGCAACGGTGTCTTCCCGGCGGTGATGCTGGCGACGTTCGCCTTGTTGCCGCCGCAGCCCCTCGCGGGGAACTGGGCCGCCGACGGCTGGCTCGACCTCGTCGGGCTTGCGGTGTGCCTCGCGGGCCAGGGCCTGCGCGCGTTCGTGATCGGCCTGGCCTATATCAAGCGCGGCGGGGTCAACAAGCAGATCTATGCCGCGCGGCTGGTGCAGGAGGGCATGTTCGCCGCCTCGCGCAACCCGCTCTATGTCGGCAACATCGTGGTGCTGGCCGGCCTGTTCCTGGTTCACAACAACCCGCTCGCCTATATCGTGGGCGGCGGGTTCTTCCTGGTCTCGTACCGCGCGATCGTCGCCGCCGAGGAGCGCTATCTGCGCGGCCAGTTCGGCCAGGAGTACGACGACTACTGCCGGCGGGTGAATCGCTGGCTGCCGTCGCCCGCGGCGATCGGTCCGGCGATCGCCGGCATGAGCTTCAACTGGCGGCGCGTGGTGGTGAAGGAGTATGGCAGCTT
Source organism: uncultured Rhodospirillaceae bacterium (assembly GCA_964557415.1). Taxonomy (GTDB): domain Bacteria; phylum Pseudomonadota; class Alphaproteobacteria; order JAEULC01; family JAEULC01; genus JAEULC01. The sequence goes on along the minus strand of CAZLBB010000012.1, from coordinate 53,726 downwards.
CTTCTCCTGGGTCGCGACCGCGCTGGCCGTTCTCGCCTATCAGGCGCTCTGGCGCGACGGGTGGCCGGGCGCCGCCGGCGCGCTGGCCTGGACCGCGGCGGCGATCGCCGGCTGCGTCGTGGCCGCCGGGCTGGTGCGAGCCCTGAAAAAATCGGGTGCGTTGCGCGATGGCGCGGCCTGACGGCCGCCCCGCGCAACGGGCGCTGCCGCGCGGACGCCGCGGTCGGCCCGCTCGACAAGAACGGCGATGACGGCCCGAGCCGGGACGAATCCATGGCCGCGAGCGAGGAGGCGTTTGCCGCGATCGACGCGAACAATGACCGCGCCGCTACGCCCGACGAACGCAACAGGCGCGGCGGGGCAACCGCAGCAAGCTCCCGCGCTGAAACCGCAAATCCCACCGCTCCATCTTGGACCCCGTAGAAGTCCGGGGTAGACTGCGCCCGACACGAGGTCGCCGGGGTCGATGCCTGCCAGTGCCAGATTCGGGAGGTCTGTTGCGGTCTGCTTGGCGGCCATCGCCTGCGCCGTGCCGCCGGCACCCGCCCATGCCTTCACGGAAGAGACCCTGGAATGCCTGGGGAAGGCCATGAACGCCAAGGAGCGCCTCGCCTGCGCCGAGGCCGAGCTCGCGGCCCAGACCCGCGCCCTCAACACGGCGGTCGAGCGCGCCAAGAAGAACGCCGATACGCGCGCCGCCGAGATGCTGCACCGCTCGCAATTGGCCTGGCAGGCCTTCCGAGACGCCAACTGCAACTGGATGAGCGACCGACTGCGCCGCGATCTCGAGGCCCAGCGCATCGAGCGTATCCTGTGCCTGGCCAACGCGACCGAGGTGCGGGTTCAGGAGATCGAGGAATATCAGACGCTCCCTTGAACATCCCATCGCCATTCGTGCGGGAGACAACCTGATGTACAAGCTGTTCGCGAGCCCGGGCAGCGCCGGCATGGCGCCGCACGCCGCGCTCGAGGAGATCGGCGCGCCCTACGAGTTCGTCCTCGTCGACACCGACAAGGGCGAGCACCGCCGGCCCGAATATCTGAAGCTCAATCCCAACGCGCGCGTGCCGACTTTCATGGACGGCGAGCGCGCCATGTACGAAGCGGCCGCGATCCTGCTCTACCTCGCCGACAAGCACCCGAGCGCGGGCCTGGCGCCGGCGCCGGGATCGCCGGAGCGCATGCTGTTCTGCCAGTGGCTGATGTACCTGACCAACACGGTGCAGGAAGCCTACATGCACTTCTTTCACGCCGACTATTTCGCCGCGAGCGCAGCCGCCCGCGCCGAAGTCAAGGCGACGGCGGAAGCGCGCCTGGAGCGGATGTGGGGCAACGTCGACGCCGGACTGGCGGCCTGCGGCCCCTACCTGGCCGGCGCGGCCTTCTCCGGCGCCGACCTGTTCCTGCACATGCTGTCGCGCTGGAGCCGCAGCACGGCGCGGCCTGCCTGGACCTGGCCGCGCATCGGCGACCTGGTCGATCGCGTCAAGCTTCGCCCGGCCGTCCGGCGCATGATGGCGCAGGAAGGCCTGGTTGAGCCGCACTGAGGCGGCCGAGGCCCGTGAGCGCGGCCACCGCGGACGTCCTGCAGCGCGCCGGTCGCCTCGTCGCGGAGGGCCGCCTCTGCGAGGCCGAGCGCACGCTCGGCGACGCGCTGGCGCAGCAGCCCGAGGAGACGGAGCTGATCCAGACGCTGGCCCTGCTGCGCCAGCGCCAGGGCGATGCGCCGGCGGCGGAGGCACTGCTGCGCCGCGCGGTCGCGCTCGAGCCGGACTCGGTCGGGCTGCGCGTCCGCCTGGGACAGGTTCTGATGCTGAACGGAGACGACGCCGGCGCAGAGGCGTGCTTCCGGCGCGCGACCGGACTGATGCCCACCCTCGCGCCGGCGCACAGCGACCTCGGCAACGCGCTGCATCGCCTCGGCCGCCACGCGGAAGCGGTCGAGGCGCACCGGCGCGCGCTGGCGATCACACCAGGACACCCCGCCTACCTGGTCAACCTTGCCGCCGCCTTGCAGAGCCTCGGCCGGCTGGATGAAGCCGCCGCGGCATGCCGCCAGGCGCTGGCGCGGGCGCCGGGCCTGTTCCATGCCCATCTGAACCTGGGCTCGGTTCTCGAGCAGCTTGGCCGGGTGGCGGAGGCGGAAGCGCATTACCGTCGTGCGCACGAGCTGGACCCGCGCGACGCACGCGCGCTGACCAATCTCGGCAACGCTGTGCTGGCCGGGGGAGGGCCCGAGGAAGCGGTGGCGCTGCAGCTTCAGGCGGTGGCGCTGGCGCCGGAGCTCGCGGTGGCGCACGCCAACCTCGGCGTCGCGCTGCTGCCGCTCGATCGCGCGGCGGAAGCCGAGGCGGCGCTGCGCCGCGCCCTGGCGTTGCGCCCCGATCTGGCCGACGCACACAAGAACCTCGGCATCGCGCTGGAGCATCAGGGGCGCTTCGCGGAAGCGCTGGCGGCGTTCGAGCGCGCGCTGGCGCTCGCCCCCGCCAGCGCCGAAGCCCACGTGGCGCACGCCATGGCCCTGCTGCGCATGGGCGACTTCGACCGCGGATGGGTCGAATACGACTGGCGTTGGCGCACGCGCGCCGCGCTGGCGCAGGTGCGGCGTTTCGACCGGCCGGAATGGCGCGGCGAGGACTTACGGGGACGCACGATCCTGCTGCATGCCGAGCAGGGGCTCGGGGACACGATCCAGTTTCTGCGCTACGTGCCGATGGTGGCGGCCGGCGGGGCGCGCGTGATCCTGGAAGTGCCGGCGCCGCTGCGGCGTCTTTGCGCCGGCTTGCCCGGCCTTGACCAGGTGATCGTCGCCGGCGGGTCATTGCCCGCGCATGACGTGCAATGCCCGCTGCTGACCCTGCCGCGCGTCTTCGGCACGCGGCCCGAGACGATTTCGGCGACGCCTTATATTACAGCCGACCCCGGGATGACGCAGGCCTGGAAGCGCCGCCTGGCCGCCCGGCCAGGTTTGAAGGTCGGCCTCGCATGGGCAGGCAATCCCGCCTTCCCCGACGACCGGCGGCGGTCGATCGCACCCGAGCGACTGGCGCCGCTCCTTGCCGTCCGGGGCGTCGCGTTCCATTCGCTGCAGGTCGGAACGGCCGCAGCGCTGCCGGTCACGCAAGGCGTCGAGCCGCTAGGGCCCGAGCTTCACGATTTCGCCGACACCGCCGCATGCGTGCAGGCGCTCGATCTGGTCATCAGCGTCGACACGGCGGTCGCGCACCTGGCGGGAGCCCTCGGCAGCTCCGTGTGGATCATGCTGCCGCTGGGCTCGGACTGGCGCTGGCTGGTGGACCGGACGGATAGTCCGTGGTATGCATCGGCTCGCCTGTTTCGCCAAAACGGAGCAGGCGATTGGCCGGCGGTGATAGACCGCGTTGCCCGGGATTTGGCCGCTAACGCGACAGGCGAAAAATCCTAACGCATTGAATTCACAGGCGGTATCGTGGTAAACGCGGGCCAGATTTCGCCGAAATGAATCAAGAAATTTCGACAAACTATCGGAATCCGCTGGTCAAACGCGAAGCTGTTCGCTATAGTCGCTTGAAACGTCCCCTGGAAAGGTATCCGGGGGCGCAGGTCCGGCAGCGGGTAGTCAGGTAGACCTTCCGTCCGGTTTGGAGGAGAAGGACGATGACTATCACAATCACCGGGACGGCTGCGGCCAACACGATCTCGGTCAATTCCCTGCTTCTGACGAACGACTACTACATCGACGCGATGGGTGGCGCGGACACCGTCACCGTCGCGGGCAAGTACACGAGCGTGACGGCGCTGCTGGGCGCCGGCAACGACGTCTACAACGGCACCACGCTGGGCGGCACCGGTCCGGCGGCCGACGCGTCGTTCGGCACGCGCGTCGACATCGTCAGCGGCGATCTCGGCAACGACACGATCAACGGCGGGTCGGGCAACGACATCCTGTTCGGCGACGACGGCAACGACAAGCTGAACGGCGGTCTCGGCGATGACGTGCTCGACGGCGGCATCGGGCTCGACACGCTCTACGGCTACAACGGCAACGACCTGATGTTTGGCGATTTCGGCAACGACTCGCTGTTCGGCGGTCTCGGCAACGACGAGGCCTACGGCGGCGACGGCAACGACCTGATCCAGGGCGACTTCGGCGACGACGAGCTGTACGGCGGCAACGGCAACGACGTGATCCGCGGCGGCGACGGCCTCGACTACATCGAAGGCAACGACGGCAACGACTCGCTGTACGGCGGCACCGGCATCGACTCGCTGTTCGGCGGGTTCGGCAACGACCTGATCTACGGCAACGAGGGCGACGACTACATCGACGCCGGCCCGGCGAGTGGCGACGGCCGTGACACCGTCTTCGGCGGCGGCGGCAACGACTATATCCTGGGCGGCGACGGCAACGACGTGCTGAACGGCGAGGCCGACCGCGACGTCATCTTCGGCGAGGCCGGCAACGACACGATCACCGGCGGGCTCGCCAACGACACGATCAGCGGCGGCGACGGCAACGACACGATCACCGCCGGCGCCGGCTACGACACCATCATCGCCGACTCCGGCGCGCTCGCCGGCCACGACGTGATCACCGACTTCAGCAAGGTGTTCGACGACCTGGACTTCACCGGCATCTTCACTGACTTCGCCACGGCGATGTCGTTTGCCACGCAGGGCGCGGGCTTCGTGCTGTTCGATACCGACCAGACGATCTTCGCCGTGAGCAGCGTTCGGGTGAACGGCGCCTTCCTGGCCGACTTCACGGATGGCGGCAACCTGATCACCTGATCGCGTCCGCCAGAGTTTTCGTCCAACTCCTGCAAGAAATTCCACCACCGGGCCGCGGACCTCGCGGCCCGGTTTTTCTTTTCGCGCCTCAGGAACGCGGCACGGGCGCGACGGCGAAGCTTGCCGGCAGTCCGCCGGCCGCGAAGCGGTCCCACATTCCGCGGTAGGCTGCCTCGAGATGCCGGCGGAAGCGGTCGGTATCGAACAACGCATGGGTCGACCGGTTGCGGGCGAGCTGGGCGCGCAGTTCGGCCAGCGCGGCCGGGTCGCGCCCCAGGCGCAGCGCAGACGCCTCGTATTCCGCCAGCGACGTGGTGACGAGCTCCGGCAGGCCGACCGCATGCAGCAGGCTGCCCGCCATGCGCGCGGGAAACGCTTCCCCGGCCAGGGTCAGCACCGGCAGCCCAGCCCACAGGGCGTCGCTGGCCGTCGTACCGGCGTTGAACGGAGCCGTGTCGAGGAACAGGTCGGCCGCGCCATAGCGCGCCAGGTAGGGCACGTATGCGACGCGCGGCGCGAAAACGAGCCGGTCGGCGGCGACGCCGCGCGCCTCGGCCTCGCGGCGGAGATTGGCCTCGACCGTGGCGCTGGCGGCCAGCAGCCAAAGGACGCTGCCGTCGACGGCGCGCAGCAGGCGCATCCAGGCGTCGAACATCGCCGGCGTGAACTTGTGGTTGCTGTTGAACGAGCAGAAGACGACACCGCCCTCGGGTAGCCCGAGCTCGCCGCGCGCCGGCGCCGGGTCCGGCAACGCCCGCGCACCGTCGGTGCCCTGGTAGGTGTCGGGCAGCCACGCGATGCGCTCGCTGTAGCGCGCCGCCTGGGACGCGGGGATCACGAAGGGGTCGGCGACGATATAGTCGTGGAACGAGGTGCCGAGCGTCGCGGGATAGCCGAGATAGTTCACCTGGATCGGCGCGGGGCGCTGGGCAAGGACCGCGGGCCGAGAGTCGGCCGTGAAACCCATCAGGTCGACGGCGATGTCGGCCTCGCGCTCGGCGATCAGCTCGGCGACCGCGCGATCGCTCCTGCCGCGCACGTCGAGGAAATGCTCGAAGCCGCGCTCGAGGCGCGCGCGCATCGGGCCGTTTCCCGGCGGGCCGAACGAGATCGCCGTCACCTCGAACCTTTCCCGGTCGTGCCGCTCGAACAGACCTGCCAGCAGGTACGACACGGCGTGTTCGCGGAAGTCGGCCGAGAGATAGGCGACACGGATGCGGTCGTGCGGCTTCGGGCGCCCGCGCCAGAGCGGCGCCGCGGCGGCCGGGCACTTGTCGGCCGCCCAGAGCGCCGCGCAGCGGCGCTGGTCGTCCGGCGACTCCAGGACGCCCAGGATCGTGAACGGCTGCGCGCTGCGCTTGCCGCGCCGCAGGTCCGCCACGATCCGCTCGCGCTGCATGTCGTAGTCGCGCCAGTCGCATCCATGCAACCGCGCATGCAGCAGGAAACCCGGCGTGTCGTCGTGCCCCGGCGCCAGCTCCAGCACCCGGGCGAAGTCCGTCGCCGCCTCCTCGAACCGGCCCAGCCGCAACAGGGCCATGCCGCGGTTGTTCATGGCCTCGACATGGTCGGGCCTGATCTCGAGCGCCTGCTCGAAGCAGGCCAGCGCGTGCTCGGGCCGCCCCATCGCCAGCAGCACGCAGCCGCGGTTGCTGAACGTGTCGGCGTGGCGGCGCGCCACGGTCAGCGCCCGGTCGAAGCTCGCGAGCGATTCGGCATAGCGGCCGAGCTCCTGCAGCGCCACGCCACGGTTGTTCCAGGCATCGGCCAGGTCGGGCTTGATCGCCAACGCGCGGTCGAAGCTCAACAGCGCCTCGTCGAAGCGCTTCATCATGCGCAGCGCGTTGCCGCGGTGGTTCAGGAGCTCGGCGTGCAGCGGATTAGCGGCCAGCGCCCGGTCGTAGCTCGCGAGCGCATCCGCGAAGCGCCCGAGCGAAACCAGGGCGTTGCCGCGGTTGTTCAGCGCGTCGAGATAGTCCGGCTTCAGCGCGAGCGCCCGGTCGAAGCAGATCAGAGCCTCATCGAAGCGCTTGAGCTCGCTCCAGGCGCTGCCGAAGTTGTTCAGGGCCTCGCGATAGTCCGGGCGCAGCGTGAGCGCCCGCTGGAACGAGCCGAGCGATTCCTCCACGCGCCCCAGCGCCAGCAACGCGTTCGCGTGGCCGCAGTGCGCCTCGGCGTAGTCGGGCTTGATCGTTGCGGCGCGCACGTAGCTCGCGAGCGCCTCCTCGCGCCGGCCGAGCGCGGCGAGCGCGTTGCCGAGGTTGAGATGCGTCGGCGCCGCGCGCGGGTCGATCGCCAGCACCTGCTCGAAGCGCTGGCGCGCCTCCTCGAACCGGCGCTGCCGCGCCGCGATGACGCCGAGCAGCTGCAGTGCGCCAGGATCGGCGGGCCTGGCCAGCTCGATCGCGCGGCACAGGCGCTCGGCTTCCGCGAGATTGCCGGCGCGGTAGGCGGCGACGGCCTGCTGGAGCTTGTCCGACGGGTTCGGGGTCATGCGGCGCCGCGAATGCCAGGTCTGGACGGAGCCGTCAGATGTAATGCTCGGTCAGCGGGGGAAAGCCGTTGAAGCCGATCGAGGCATAGGTCGTGGTATAGGCGCCTGCGCTGAGGAACGCCAGACGATCGCCCGCCTTGAGGTCGAGCGGCAGCCGGTAGTCGGCCTTCTCGTACAGCACGTCGACGCTGTCGCAGCTCGGGCCCGCCACGATGACCTTGCCGGTCGGCCCGCCTTCGCGCGGGGCGCCGACCGGATACTGGATCATCTCGTCCATGGTCTCCGCCAAGCCGCCGCCGAGGTTGAGCATGCCGAGCTCGATGCCCTCGGCCTCGAGCTCGCGGAACAGGCGTGCGCTCTCGGCCACGGCCTCGTCCCAGCGCGCCGGGTCGCATTGCTGCGAGCCGCCATGGAAGGACAGGCCGAACGGCACCAGGCCGAGCGCCGGCGCCTTTAGCATCAGCGCGCGCGCCATAGCGTAGTCGCAGCGGAACTTGCGCGACAGCGGCCATTCCGCGCCCTCGGAGCCGGCCAGCAGGCGGCAGAACACGCGCGCGCCCGGCGCGGCACGAGCGATCTTCTCCAGCTCTTCGGCGCTGTCGAAGGCGAACAGCGTTACACCGCGGGCGAAGGCGGCGGCGATGTCGCGCTCCTTCTTGATCGTGTTGCCGTAGGACAGATCCCGCGGGTCGACGCCGGCCGCGAGGCACAGGTCGACCTCGGCCAGGCTCGCCACGTCGAAGGCCGAGCCTAGCCGAGCCAGGCGCTTCAGGATCTCCGCCGCCGGGTTCGCCTTGACCGCGCAGTAGATGCGCGCCTCAGGCATCGCCTTGGCCATCTCGCGGCATTTCTGCTCGGCCGTGTCGAGATCGAACACCAGGCACGGCGTCGCCGGCCGATGCTCCTCGAGGAAGCGGGCAATCCTGCGGTTCATCGCTGGCTCCGCCAAGACAGGTTCGAAGGGGATGCCGGAGACGGATGTCTCAGCGTGGGCCTGCGACCGCGGCGCGGCCGTCGCCGCAGACGAGGCTGTCGGGTACGCAGGGCATGGCCCCGCCGAGGACAACAACAGACATCGTAACCTCCTCTTGGGCGCCGGCCGCGGGGCGGCCGAGCACGGGAAGCACGCGGTACGTCGTTGCATAACCCAACGGGCCAGGGGCACGTGCGCGGTGCGACTTCTGCGCCCGATATACGCCCTTCCTCCTGCAAGTAAAGGAGTTTTGTCCGAGAGCGCGGGCGATTCCGGCTTGCCCGCCGCCGCGCCTGCGGCACAATCGCGCCAGGGGGGACCTGGACGATGCGCAGATCCATGCTGGCGCTGGGCGCCGTGCTCGGCGGCGTCGTGCTGGTCTCGGCCGGGCTGTTGCTGGCGCCGTCCTTCATCGACATGGGCCGCTACCGCACCCAGGCGGAAGCGACGCTCGCGGCGGCGCTGGAGCGCCCGGTCGCGGCGCGCGGACCGATCAGCCTGACGCTGCTGCCCGCGCCGGCCCTGGTCCTCGGCGACCTGCATGTCTCGAACATCCCGGGTGGCGGGGCACCGCAGCTTGCGACGGTGGGTGAACTCAGCGCGCGGCTGCGCCTGTGGCCGCTCATCAAGGGCGAACTGGTGGCGGAGGAGCTAACACTCGACCGCGTATCCGCGGCACTCGAAATCCTGCCCAACGGGCGGATCAACTGGGACTTCGGCACGCCGAAGCTCAAGCTCGAGCGCATCCGCGTCGCCCGGGCGACGGCGACCTTCCTCGACCGCCGCAGCGGCGCCGGCGGCCGCGCCGAGGACATCGAGGTCGACGCGACGCTGAGCGGCCCGCGCGGACCGCTGGCGCTCGACGGCAGGTTCACGCTGATCGACGGAAGCGGCGGCAAGCGCACGGTCGCACTGGGCATGCAGATCGAGTCATTCGACCGCGCCGGGGCCGTGAAACTCGATGTCGGGCTTGCCGGCGCGCGGCTGCGCTTCGACGGGACGGCAAGCGCGCTGTCGGCCGATGGCCGCTTCGCCGGAACGCTCAAGGCCGAGGGCGGTGACCTGCGCGCCTTCGGCACGGCGCTGACCGCCCTTGCCGGCAGCACCGTGCCGATGCCGGGCTTCGCCGCGCAGGACTTCACGCTGGAAGGCCGGGCCGAGGCAGGCACCGAGCGCGGCCTCGCCATCGCCGACCTTGCGCTGCGCCTCGGCGACAGCCGCGCCGGCGGCGCGCTGGACGTGCGGCTCGACGGCAAGCCGTCGCGCGTCGGCATCAAGATCGACCGGATCGACCTCGACAAGTGGGCGGCGCTGGAACGTGGCGTTGCCGGCAAGGTCGAGCCGCCGGCGCCGCCCGCGGCACCGGTCGGCTTCTACCTGCCCCACGGCATGGCGGGCACGCTGGATCTGTCGGTCGGCACGGCGGTGTGGAACGCCCAGTCCCTGCGCGACATGACGCTCACCGCCGCGCTCGCCGAGGGCGCCTTGACCGTCGAGCGCCTGTCGGCCGCCTTGCCCGGCGACGGCACGCTGGCGATCGACGGCAGCATCGTGGCGCCGCAGGGTGGCACGCCCCGGTTCTCCGGGCAGATCCGCGCAGCGGCGGCCAATGCCGGCGCGACCGCGTCCTGGCTCGGCCTGGCACCCGCCGGCGCGGCCAAGGCGAAGCCCGTGCGGGTCGCGGGCACGGCTACGGTGGAGGCGGCCGGGCTGCTGCTCGTGCCCGCATCGAGCTTTCGCGTCACGAAGCTGGATCTCAGCGTCGCCGAACTGCACGCCTCGGGCGAGGCGGAATACGTGATGGGGCCGCGCCCGCGCTGGCGCGCCGCCGCGGCGATCGACACGCTTGATCTGGATGCGCTCACCGCCGACGGCAACGCCGGTGCGGCCGGAGGATCCGCCGCCTTGCTGGCGCCGGTGTTCCGCGGTGAATCGGGCGACGGCGCGGTACGGCTGGCGATAGGCCAGGCCCGGCTGCGCGGCACGACGGCGCAGGGGCTCTATCTCGACGCCGCCACCGCGCCCGACGGCATCACGATCAACGAGGCGCGCGCCGACCGGCTGTGGGGCGCGTCGATGCGCGCGAGCGGGGGGCTGCGCGGCGGGATCGACAAGCCGTCCTTCGCCGGCCAAGCATCGATCCGCGCCGACGACGCTGCGTCGCTGTTCGCCGCGATCGGCCTCGCGCAGGTGAAGAGTCCCGGCCGGTTGGTGCTGGCCGCGGAAGGCCGCGCCGACTTCGATGCGCTGCAGCTACAGCGGGCAAACCTGGAGGCGCTCGGCTCGACGCTCGACCTTGCCGGTCGGATCGAACGCCCGTTCGACGCCGACCGCCGCTTCGATCTCAGGATCGCCAACGGCGCCATCGAGATCGACCGCGCGCTGGCGCTGACGGGCACGACTCCGGTCCAGCGCCTCGGCCGCTTTCAGGTCAAGGGGCGTGTCGCGGGCGGCAGCGACAAGCTGTCTGTCGACGGCGAGCTGGGCGCGCCGGGCGCGGTGGTGCAGGTCAAGGGCGATATCGCGCGGCCACTGCGCCCGGATCGCGCACCGGCCTTGACGCTGAAAGGCCAGGACATCGACGCGGCCAGGCTGGTGCAGGCGCTGCCCGGACTGGTGCCGCCGTCCTTCGCCGCGGCGGGGCGCATCGGGCTGGATGCCACGGTCGCCAAGTCGGCGATCGACGCTAGGCTCGCGCTTCTGGGCGGCGAGGCGCGCATCTCGGGCGAGATGCCGCCGACGCCCAAGGGCGCGGTCAAGATCGCGGCCAGCTTCCCGGAAGGACAGAACGCGTTGCGCGCCTTGGTGCCGGGCCTGGCACCGCCCGCGCCGATCGGGCGGCTGGCGGTGCAGGCCTCGGTCCAGGCGGCGCCGGGCGGCTACGCCATGCGCGGCTTCAGCGTCGACAGCGCGCCGCTGGCCTTGAGCGGCGACATCACGCTGGTCACCACCGGCGCGCGGCCCAAGCTCAGCGGCCGGCTGGAGGCGACGCGGCCGCTGGCGCTCGACCGGCTCGTGCCACGGACGGCCCCGGCGCCGCGCGCGGCGGTGCTGTGGCCGACCGATCCGATCGATCTCGGGTTTCTTACCCGGTTCGACAGCGACCTGCAGCTCGCGGCGCCGCGCTTGATCGCGGCCGCGCTGACGCTGGAGCGGCCGTCCGGCCGGCTCGTGGTCAACGACGGCATCGGCGAGCTGGCCGACCTGACCTTCGCCTCGCTCGGCGCGCAAGTGACCTTGCGCGCGCGCCTCGACGGGCGCGGCCAGCCGGCGATGAGCGGCACCTTCCGCGTCGAGCACTTCCCGGTGCGCGATTTCCTGCTCGGATTGAAGATGGAGTCGACCCGGGTCCAATGCGGCCTCAACCGGCAATGCACGGTCGGCATCACCGGCGGCGGCGTCGACGGTACCGGCTCGTTCCAGATGCAGGGGCGCAACTGGCAGGAGCTGCTGTCGCGCCTCAACGGCAGCTTCGCCTTCAAGCTGCGCAACCTGGTGATCGACGGCCTCGATTTCCGCGAGCTCGGCCGGCGCCTGAAGCAGCCCAGTCTTTCGAACCTCGTCGCCCCGGATCTTGTGCTTGCCACCATGTTCACCGGCCGGACCACCGCGCGCGACATCGACGGCGAGATCGTGGCGAGCAACGGCAGCGTGACGCTCGGGCGGCGCGTCAACAACCAGTTCTCCGGCGGCGGGGTCGAATTCCTGGCCGACGGCGCGCGCATGCTCGTGCCGGGCAACGTCAACCTGGCCAGCGGCGCCTACATCTTCGAGCCGCGCATCGACCTGACCGATCCAGGCGACGCGCCGCAATTCGGCCTCGAGGTGAAGGGCCGCCTGTTCGATCCGCGCGGCGCCATGACCGAGATGAACAAGGGAAAGATGGAGCAATACATCTCAGGCCGGCGGTGAGCTTCAGGGTGCCGCGGCGCCGCGCTCTTCCAACCAGGCGCGCAATGCGGTGACGAGGCGCCGCGTCACCTCGGTCTCGCCGCCGACATGGCCGCCGGGCAGATGCACGATCGTCTTCGGCTCGGGCGTCAGGCGTTCGACCAGGCGCGCGGCCGCCTCCGGGACCATGGCGTCGAGATCGGTGCCGGCCAGCAGCAGGAACTCGCCGCGGATATGCGGCAGGTGCTCGGCCGGCTCGACCGGGCGCAGCGACGCGACGCCGAGCCAGAGAATCAGCGGCCGCAACACCGCGGGCACGCGACGCAGCAGCCGCGGCGCCATGAGCGCGACATCAGCTCCGCCATAGGCGATCACCGCCGGCCCGGGCGACGCGCCGCGCGCCTGGTCGATCCGCAGCACGGCCGGCAGGAACAGGGCGCCGAGGCTGACGCCGACGGGCGTGACCCGCCCGGCATCGGCCCAGGGCTGCGCCCGCAACCAGTCAAGCGCGGCGACGGCCTGGCCGGGCGTGGCGAAGATCTGCGCGCGCAGCCCCGGCAGGCGCGGCAGCAGCCGCAGGCCGCGGCCGGCATGGCGGTCGATCGGATAGTGGAAGCCGACCAGCGCGTTCGCGCCGGGATCCTCGACATGACGGATCGAATTCTGCCCGGTGCGCAAGCCGCCCAACACGAACAATACGGGCAGCTTGTGCGCCGGCAGCGGGTCCGGCAGGCTGACCGCGATGCGCAGTTCGCCGAGCGCGCCAACGTCGAGGACAAGGCGGCGCAGGATCCGCCCGTCGCGGTGCTCCGCCTGCTCCTCGCGCAGCACCGGCATGCCGGCGGGACGCGGCAGGCGCGACAGCGGCTCGCCGTACGACGGCCACACGAACCAGGCGACCGCCGCCATCGCCGCGAGGACGACGGCGGCGGCGAGGAGCGGAACCACGCGTCGGATCAATCCGCGATCACGCTGCCGCGCCCGATCAGGCCTTCGCGGCGTGCGCCTCGATCTCGATCAGGTACTCGGGCGCGGCCAGCGCCGAGATCACCACGAGCGTCGAGGCCGGCTTGACTTGGCCCATCACCTTGACGCGGGCGTTGCGCGAATCCTGGATGTCCTGCGCGCGCGTCAGGTAGGTCGTGACCTTGACCAGGTCTTCGACCCCCATGCCGGCGCTCTTGAGGATCGTCAGCAGGTTGCGCCACGCGAACTCGGCCTGCTGCTGGATGCCCTGGCCGACCCTGCCGTCCGGGCCGATGCCGACCTGGCCGGAGATGTAGAGCCACCGTGCGTTCGGCGGGACCTCGATGGCATGGCTGTAGCTGCCGATCGGCGCATGCACGCCCTGCGGATTGAGGATGCGATTGGACATGTCGGGCATTCTCCCCTTGAGGTGGCGTTGAAGGCGAAGCTGGGTATTCTACCGGCCATGAGCGCGACTGACACCGCTGCCGCAAGCCGCCCGCTGGTTCCCGACCGGCGCGCCCTGTTCCCCGAACCCGAGTTGCCCGATGCCAAGGCGCTGATCGCCGAGGGACGCGCGCTGGCGAAGCGCCATCGGGTCGGCTCATGTCCGTTCCTCGAGGAATATGGCGTCGCCTCGGAAGCGGAGTTCAAGCGCAAGGCCGCCGCCGAGAAAAAGGTGATGCTGCACGCGCAGATCGGCTACCGCGATCCGGCACGCAGCCGCCAGGCCTGGGCCGAGATCGCGGAGCGGGTCGCCAAGGCCGGTCATACCGTGCATCGCTACGGCATCTGCCTCGACCAGAACATGGGCTATCCGGCCGCCCGCCGCGCCGGCATGCCGCGCGGAACCGGCATGATCCTGAACGGGCCGGAGGACTTCGTCGCGCTGACCCGCACGGCGCCGGTGGCGCCGCACTATGGCGACTTCATGCTGGGCCTGCCGGCGGCACTCGAGAACACGCAGGCCGCGCTCGCGGCCGGCGCCACGTCGATCGGCAATCTCGGCCAGTATTTCACCTACCGCCTGCCGCTGTGGGACGACGAGGTGTTCACCACGGCCGAGACGGTGAAGGCGATCGCGCTGATCGCGGCGCAACCGGTCGAGATACTGGTGCATTCGAACCTCGACGACGGCTTCGTCGCCCTGTTCACCGACATGGCCTGCGCGCTCGGCGCCGTCCTGCTGGAACGCGATATCGTCGAAGGACTGCTGGGCGCCACGGCGTCGCACTGCTTCGGCCACACCTTCTCCGAACCGCTGACGCGGCTTGCCTTCCAGCACGCGCTGGCCGAGGCCAATCCAAACCCGGGTACGATGATCTACGGCAACACGGTCAGCTACCGGGACGAGCCGAGCGTCAGCTATGCCGGCCTCGCCAGCTACCTGATGGCCGACATCGTCAGCCAGCGCATCCGCCCGAGCGGCCATGCGATCAATCCCGTGCCGGTGACGGAGACGTTGCGCATCCCGGACATCGACGAGATCGTCGACGCGCAGCTTTTCGCCAACCGCCTGGTCGAGCGCAGCGAGGGCTGGATGCCAATGCTCGACACCGCCAAGGCCGCGGCGATCGCCGCCGACATCCTGGACGGCGGGCGCCGGTTCCACGCGCGCGTGCGCCAGGGGCTGACCAATGCCGGCGTCGACCTGGGCAATGCGCTCGAGTACCTGCTCGCGCTGCGCCGCATCGGCCCGAAGCGGCTCGAGGAATGGTTCGGGCCCGGCGCGGAGGACCGCGACCGCCCGCGCGGCCGCCGCCCGGTCGTGCCCGCGACCACCTTGGTGGAACTCGAGACTCAAGGCCGCGCCATCGCCGCCGCGCTCGAGCCGGGGCAGCGCCGGGCGCTCGCGGGCGCGTCGCTCAAGGCCTGCGTCGCCACCACCGACGTGCACGAGTACGGCAAGATCCTGCTGGAATCGACACTGCGGCCGATCGGCATCGAGATGATCGATGCCGGCATCAACGCCGATCCCGCCGCGGTCGTGGCGGCGGCCCGCGAGGGCGGCGCGCACTGCATCGCGCTCAGCACCTTCAACGGGTTCGCGCTCCACTATGTGGAAATGCTGCGCGCCGAGATGAAGAAGACCGGGCTCGACATTCCGGTTTTCATCGGCGGTCGCCTTAACCAGGTGCCCGACGGCAGCAACACCAGCCTGCCAGTGGACGTGGCAGCCCAGATCGAGGAGCGCGGCGCCGTCGTCTGCCGCAAGGTCGAGGATCTGCTGGACGGGCTGGCCCGGCTGGCGGACAGGACGGCACAGCACCAACCGTCATTTCACATCGTAGAACGGCGTTAACGCAGCCATCGTCTCGTCATCAACCATCCGTCTGAATCGCTCTCAATTTTCTTGCGGGCAGCGCACGGCATCGTCATATTGCGGGTTCAAGGATCGACGCGACTTCCACTTGGCGGTTCGCATTTGTCCGCGGCCAGGGGGCCGTTGGGCCCTGATCGGCCGAACCTCTTCGCAAACGCTCCTGCCTTCCACGGCCGGGCTTCCTGGGATTGGTTCAGCCCGCCGCGCCATCGGTCATTCACGCCAACGCGAAACACGAGACGAGAAGACGAACGTGAGCGAATTGCCAGCTCTCTCCGACGCGCTTGTTTCCGAGTCCCTTTCGCCTGCAGCGAGGCTCCCCGCCCGGTCCTGGCAGAAGATGCTCGCGCCCTATGCGCGTTCCTGTCCGTGGCGGGCAACCTTCGAGACCGTCGTCACCGCCGGCCTGTTCTTCGGCCTGCTGGCCGGCACGGTCTGGGGCCTGGCCTATGGCCAATGGTGGGTCCTGGCGCTGACGCCGCTGACTGCGGCGGCGGTGGTGCGCCTGTTCATCATCCAGCACGACTGCGGCCACGGCTCGTTCTTTCCCTGGGCCTGGGCCAACCACTGGCTCGGCCGCTGCATCGGCGTGGTGACGCTGACGCCCTATGCGTACTGGCGGCGTTCGCACGCCGCGCATCACGCGACCTCGGGCAATCTCGACCGGCGCGGCATGGGCGACATCGACACCCTGACCGTGCGCGAATACCGCGCACTGACGCCCTGGCGGCGACTCAATTACCGCTTCTACCGCCATCCGATCGTCCTGCTGGGCATCGGCCCGATCTATCAGTACGTCATCGCCTATCGCCTGCCGTTCAACGGCGACCGCCGCGATCCGCGCAACTGGATCAGCACGCAGGGCACCAACGCCGCGATCGCCGCCGCGTTCGCGATGCTATGCCTCACGATCGGGCCCATGCCTTTCCTCCTGGCCTATCTGCCGGCGGCGCTGGTGGCGGGCTCGCTCGGCATCTGGCTGTTCTATGTCCAGCACCAGTTCGAGGAAGCCTACTGGCGGCGGGAACCGCAATGGGACTTCCACGAGGCGGCGATGCTGGGATCGTCCTTCTACGACCTGCCCCGGCTGCTGCACTGGGTCACAGGCAATATCGGTTTCCACCACATCCATCATCTGTCGAGCAGGATCCCCTGCTACAATCTGCCGCGATGCCATCGCGGCGTGCCCGACCTGCGTCCGGCGCGGCGCCTGGGCCTCATCGAAAGCGTCTCCTGCTACCGGCTCGTGCTGTGGGACGAGGACCGCGGCCGGCTGGTATCGCTGCGCCAAGCCGAGGCCGCCCTGGCGTGAGCGCGTCGAAATCGATGCCGGACTTGTGGAGCGGTTAACCAGACCGACGCCAATAACCCAGAATTTCCAAGCTGCTCTGCGCAGGCTTGGTTAATTCGCGCCGCGCAGTCTCGTGAGTTCCGTCACTGAGCGGACTCCGTTGCCCTTGCTAGTTGATCCACGCCCGAGCGGCCACGCGTAGGTATTGACGCGTCAGGTCGGTGCCGGGCTCGGATGGTACGGAGGACGATGCCATGTATGTGGGCAGCTACACGTCGCGCAGCGTCGAGGCCGGCGAGATCATCTGCCGCGAAGGCGAACCGGGCGATTGCGCCTATCTGATCGAGCAGGGCGCCGTCGAGATCCAGGTCACGCGCCACGGCGCGCCGGTCACCGTCGGCCAGCTGGGTCCCGGCGACATGTTCGGCGAGATGTCGATGATGGACGACAACCCGCGCTCGGCTACCGCAGTGGCGCGCGCGTATTGCCGGCTGATCGTGGTCACGAACGACCAGCTCATGCGCCGCATCGCGCAGACCGACCCCGTCCTGCGCATGTGCCTGACGGCGCTGACCCAGCGCCTGCGCGCGGCCACCGCACGCATCGCGCCGCAGCCCGGCGCCCGGCACGCGGCCGCGCAGTCGGTAGAGCCGCAGCTTCAGCTGAGGCAGTACGCCATGCGCCAGCTCGTGCTGGAGCAGGAACTGCGCGACGGCATCCGACAGCGGGCCTTCGCGCCGCACTTCCAACCGATCGTTTCGCTGCACGACGGACGGGTCGTCGGCTACGAGGCGCTGGCGCGCTGGCACCATGCCGAGCGCGGTATCCTCGCGCCCGGCGCGTTCCTGCCAGCGGCGGAGGCCAGCGGATTGATCGTGGCGATCGACCGGCAGGTACGCCAGCGGGCCATGACCGCCCTGTCGCGCATGAACGCGGAAGCGCGCCGGCTCGGAGCGAGCGCGCCCTATATGAGCATCAACGTCGCCGCCCAGGATTTCATGGAGCCGGGCTTCGTCGACGAGGTCGCGCGCGCGATCGACAGCAGCGGCGTTGAGCCCGGGTCCGTCATGCTGGAGCTGACCGAGACCTGCATCATCGCCGACCCGGCGCTGGTCGCGGCCAAGCTCGCGGCGTGCAAGCAGATCGGCATGCGAGTGGCAATCGACGACTTCGGCACCGGCTATTCCAGCCTCAGCTACCTGCACCAGTTCCCGATCGACGCGATCAAGATCGACCGCAGCTTCGTGCAGGCGATCGAGCACGACGACCGCCGCCGGGCCGTGATCCTGCTGATCCTGCAGCTGGCGGTGGAACTGGGATTCTCGGTCGTCGCCGAGGGCATCGAAACGGCGGCCCATGCTGCGCTGCTGGACGACATCGGCTGCCGCTTCGGCCAGGGCTACTACTATGGACGCCCGCAGGCGGAAGCGGCGCTCGAAACGAGTAAGGCTGCGTAAACCCTGTTGCTGTGCGCACGCTCACAGCCACGCGCCGCGCGGCCGCGTATCATCGTCGCAACGTCATGGCCGGTCCTGGGGCCGGCGCCGCGAGCCTCATCGCCAGTTGCGACTCCACCCTGGCCGCACCTCAGATGAGGCAACCGTCGTCCGGCCCGGGTCCGGCCATGACGAAATCCGGCCTCCACGCATGGCCAGGCCCCGCGCCGATGCGGGCGGAAGACGCCGTCAGCGATAGCCGATCTTGGCGATTTCCAGTTCCAAGTCGCCGGCGGGGCGCTTCCAGGTGACCGTGTCGCCGACGCGCGCCCCGATCAGCGCCTTGGCCAGCGGCGACAGCCACGAGA
Source organism: uncultured Rhodospirillaceae bacterium (assembly GCA_964557415.1). Taxonomy (GTDB): domain Bacteria; phylum Pseudomonadota; class Alphaproteobacteria; order JAEULC01; family JAEULC01; genus JAEULC01. Next base: position 35,214 of record CAZLBB010000012.1, on the reverse strand, counting down.
TGCGCCCCTTGGCCGCATCGGCTTCGTCCTCGCCTACGATCATGAACTTGTGCCGCTTGCCATGGTCGTCGACCGCCTCGAGCGTGGCGCCGAACTGGATCTCGTCGGTCGCCTCGTGGGTCCTGGGATCGAGCACGATCGCCTTGGTGATGCGGGACTCGAGCCAGCGTATGTCGCGGTCGAGCTCGGGCTTGAGCGCCTGCGCGTCCTCGCCGAGTGCCGCCTTATCGGCCACCAGCGAATCATGACGTGCCTTGAGGGCCTCGAGTCCCTTCGGAGTGATGTAGTTCGGCTCGCCGCTGTCCGGCCGGTCGGGCAACTGCTCGGCGTAGACGTCGTCCTGATCCTTGACGAATGCGCGGCTCATATCCGCCTCCCTTTCAGCGGGGCCGGCCGCCCCGCGGAGCAGCGAAGCGGCGTGGGTCGCTCTCGTTAAGCGACCTCCTTCAGAACGTCACGTACGGTATCGAACATCCGGTCGATCTGCTTCTTGTCCACGATCAGCGGCGGCGACAAGGCGATGATGTCGCCGGTGACGCGGATCAGCAAGTCCTTCTCGAACGCCTTGACGAAGGCCTCGAAGGCGCGGGCCGTGGGCTTGCCCGGGCGCGGTTCCAGCTCGATCCCGGCGACGAGGCCGATATTGCGCAGGTCGATCACGTGGCGCGCGCCCTTGAGCGAGTGCACCGCGTCCTCCCAGTACGGTGCCAGTTCGGCCGCGCGCTCGAACAGCCCATCCTCCTTGTAGACGTCGAGCGTCGCCAGCCCCGCCGCCGCCGCGACGGGATGGCCGGAATAGGTATAGCCGTGGAACAGCTCGATCGTATTGTCGGGCGCGTCCATGAACGCATCGTAGATTCCCTTGCGGGCAAATACGGCGCCCATGGGAATGGTTCCGTTGGTGAGCCCCTTCGCAGTGGTGATCAGGTCCGGCCGGACGCCGAAATAGTCGACCGCGAAGGGCTTGCCGAGGCGGCCATAGCCGGTGATCACCTCGTCGAAGATCAGGAGGATGCCGTGCCTGTCGCAGATCTCGCGCAGGCGCTTGAGATAGCCCTTCGGCGGCACCAGCACGCCGGTCGAGCCCGCCACCGGTTCGACGATCACGGCGGCGATGGTCGATGCGTCGTGCAGCGCCGCCAGCCGCTCGAGTTCATCGGCCAGGTGCGAGCCCCATTCTGGCTCGCCGCGGGCGAAGGCGTTCTTTTCCAGGTCGTGCGTGTGCGGCAGGTGGTCGACGCCATTCAGCAGGCTGCCGAAGAACATCCGGTTCTTGACGATGCCGCCGACCGAGATGCCGCCGAAGCCGACCCCGTGGTAGCCGCGCTCGCGCCCGATCAGGCGCGTGCGCGTGCCCTGGCCGATGGCACGCTGATAGGCGAGCGCGATCTTCAGCGCCGTGTCGACCGACTCGGAGCCGGAATTGGTGAAGAAAACATGGTCGAAGTGCCCGTCCATGAACTGGACCAGGCGCCCGGCCAGCTCGAACGGCAGGGGATGGCCCATCTGGAACGTGGGGGCGAAATCGAGCTTCGCCACCTGCCGCTGCACCGCCTCGACGATCCGCTTGCGGCCATGCCCGGCGTTGACGCACCACAGGCCGGATGTGCCGTCGAGGATGCGCCGCCCGTCGCTGGCGACGTAGTGCATGTCCTGGGCCGACACCAGCATGCGCGGCAGCCGCTTGAACTGCCGATTAGCCGTGAACGGCATCCAGAACGGTTCTAAGTCGTTCGGCTGAGCGCTCGGACGCAGAGGCGTAACGCTGGCGGACATTGACCTCGATCCTGATGCGGCGGACAATTGCACCTTCCACCCTGGAGGGCTTAGGCATTATAGGGCCGCCGTCGGCCGGGCGCGACCTGGGAACGCGCCGTCGCGAACGACTCGCACGGGCGATTGGCTGGCTGCGCGGGCGGATTTGTGCGGTCCTGGCGCGCGGCACGCCGGCGGGCCCGGAGCGGCCGTGGCAGGGGGGTGTGACACGGCCCACAACGGCCCAGTGACCTTGGCCACAGCGCCGCCGGGCTTGCCGTGACATCGTGGCGACATGAACGTGGTTGAAGTAGCATTTGCCCCGCGGGCGCTAAACCGGCCGGGCATGCACGTTTGAGCGAGGTGGACCATGACCCAAGCTAAGCTCCCTTACGTCCTCGGCGGCGCGATGGTTTTCGGTTTCGCTGCCCTGTCGATCCTCTCCTACAACGCGCTGCGCAGCGACATGAGCCGCACGTCGGAGATCGTGTTCTTCAGCGCGATCAAGGACAGCACGGACAAGGCCGTGCTGGCGAGCTATCTGGACCGGTACCCGGACGGCATGTTCGCCAAGGCGGTGCAGGCGCGCATCGACGAGGTCGCCAAGGGCGGCCCGATGATCGCCGCGGCCGGCAGCGGCAGCCCGGTCGCGCTCGCCGCGCTCCAGGCGGCGCAGGAAGCCGCGCAGAAGGCCGCCGACGAAGCCAAGGCCAAGGCGCAGGCCGAGGCGGAAAAGCTGATCGCGGACGCGCGCGCCCAGGCCGAGAAGGCCCAGCAGATCGCCAAGGCCGAGGCCGAGAAGGCCGAACAGGCGAAGGCCGAGGCGGCGAAGGCGCAGCAGATCGCCAAGGCCGAGGCCGAGAAGACCGCCGCGGCGGCCAGGGCGGAAGCCGAGAAGCTGGCGGCCAACGCCAAGGCGGAGGCCGAGAAGCTGGCGGCCGCCGCGAAGGCCGAGGCGGAGAAGAACGCCGCCGCGGCCAAGGCCGAGCTCGCCAAGGCGGAAGCCGCGAAGGCCGAAGCGGCCAAGGCCCAGGAACTCGCCAAGGCGGAGGCCGCGAAGGCGGCGACGGCGCAGGCGCAAGCCCAGCCCAAGCCGCAGCCGCAGCCGCAGCCGAAAGTGGCGAGCGCCGTCCCGGCGCCGGCGCCAAAGCCGGCGGCGACCGCGGTGTCGCTGCCCAAGGACGCCGCCGCGTTCGTGGTCATCAGCTCGACCGCCGACGGCCTGAAGAAGGGCGACCGTGTCGGCGCGGGCCAGCAGATCGCGGTCCCCCCCGGCACGCGCGTGGTGCTGATGGACGGACAGGGCAAGGTCATCAACGTGCGCGGGCCGTTCAACGGCGCCCCCGGCGGCAGCGATGCCTCGGGCCTGATCGGGCGGCTGAGCGACGCGCTGAGCACGCAGCAGGAGGCCCCGCGGCGGGTCGGTGCGTTCCGCGGCGTGGCGCCGGGGCTCGGCCTCAGCAGCGCCACGAGCGGGGCCAACCCTTGGACGATCGACGTCACGGCGGCGGGCGACTGGTGCGTCGCCACCGACCAGGCGGTCAGCCTGACCGGCGGCGGCGAGACGGGCGGAACCTTCACCGTCGAGATGCTGCCCAGCGGGCCGAAGACCGAGGTGTCGTGGCCGAAGGGACAGGCCACGCTGCAGTGGCCCTCGGGCGTGCCGACCAAGAACGACGCCACCTACCAGTTCCGGCTTGGCGGCCAGACCACCGCCGTCAAGCTGCACCTGATGGATCGCAAGGGCGCGACCCAGGGGCAGACGGCGCTGTGGATGGCCGAGAAGGGCTGCCAGCGCCAGGCGGCGGCGATGATCGACAGCCTGGAGCGCGGCATCGGCGGGCGGCTGTTCGACCTCGAGGTCGGCAGCGACGGCAGGGCGACCTCCGACTATCAGGTCGGCGACGAGCTGAAGCTGTCGATCCGTTCCTCGCGCGAAGCCTATGTCTACTGCTTCTACCGCGACGTGGCGGGCGAGGTGACCAAGATCTTCCCCAGCCAGTTCGACCGCAGCGCGCGCATCGGCGCCGACGGCGCGCAGTCGATCCCGTCGCCGGCCTGGCAGCAGCCGATGCAGCTGACCGGCCCGGGCGGCAAGTCGGAGGTGCAGTGCTTCGCGCTCGACCGCGACGCCACCGCGCACCTGCCGCCGGAGATCGCCAAGCCCGGCTTCAACGTCGTGCCCAAGACGGTCGCGGCCTCGCTGATGGACGTCTTCAAGAAGGTCCCGGACGGCAACATGGCGACCGCCGCGCTGCCGATCACGGTGAAGGAGTAGGCGGTCAGGAACGGGGCGCGGACCGCCGGGCCAACCGGCGGTCCCCACCGTCTTCCCGCCAGCAAGACACGGAGGAACATGTCATGCGAACCTTGAGCTTCCGCCTGGGCCTTCTGGCCCTGACCGCGACGATCGGATTGTCGCTTGCTTCCATGACCGGCGCCGCCGAGCTGCAGGTGCTGCAGGGCACGCCGTCGGCCAAGGAGATCGAGGACGCGCTCGCGCCCAAGTCGGCTCCGACCACCGTCCGCTTCCGCGGCATCACGCTCGGCGGACAGAAGGCCCCGCAACCCGCTCCGGCGACGCAGGCCTCCGCTCCGTCCCAGCCCGCGGCCAAGCCGCCGGCTCCGGCAGCGGCGCCCACGCAGGCGACCGCGGCCGTCGCGATCAACATCACGTTCGACTTCAACTCCGACAAGCTGACGCCGCAGGGCCAGCAGGTGCTCGACAATCTCGGCCGGGCGCTGAACTCGGATCGGCTCAAGGGCAACCGTTTCCTGCTCGAGGGCCACACCGACAGCAAGGGCAGCGACGCCTATAACATGGCGCTCTCGGAGCGGCGCGCGAAGTCGGCCAGGGACTACCTGGTGGGCAAGCACCAGGTCGATCCGGCCCGCGTCCAGACGGTCGGCAAGGGCGAGAGCGAGCCGCTCGACCCCGCCAACCCCGAGCGCGACATCAATCGCCGCGTCCAGATCCTCAATCTGGGCTCCTGAGGCGGAACGAGGGGGATCGGAGGGAATGACATCGACCGCGGAGACGAGCAAGCCGCAGGCCAAGAAGCCGGGACGCGCCCTGTCGCTGCCCGGCTTCAGCGACTTCAACTGGATCGATATCGCCACGCTTACCGGCGTGGCCGTAGTGATCGCGGGCCTGAGCGTCGCCGCGGTTCGCGGGCTTCCCTTCCTTGCCGTCGCCGAGCAGTACCTGATCGATGCCCGCCTGACCCTGTTCACCAATCGCGTGGACGAGCCGCATCCGAACATCGTCATCGTGTCCGTCACCGAGGAGACGCTGGCGTCGCTCGAATACCGCTCGCCGGTCGATCGCGGCTTCCTCGCGGGCGTGGTCGAGACGTTGCGCCAGAAGGGCGCGCAGCTGGTCGCGCTCGACTTCCTGTTCGACCAGCCCACGGTCAGGGAAAAGGACGAGGCGCTGCGCCAGGCCTTGGACAAATGGCCGGTGTCGCCGGTGGTCGCCTGGGCCGGCTACGAGGAAGGCCTGACCAAGAAGCAGGTCGAGTTCATCTCGCAGTTCTTCGAGGGCCTGCGCGTGCGCCGCGGCTTCGTCACGCTGGAATCGGACGAGGACGGCACCGTCCGTACCATCTATCCCGGGCGTACCGACGACGTGACCAAGGAATGGCAGCCCGGGTTCTCCGGCGCGATCGCCGCGCAGATCGGCGCGCGGCCGCCGCGGGAGTCGCTGGGCCTGGCCTACCTGACCCGGAACCGCAGCATCCGCGACACGGTGTTCAACGAGTACGACTCCGGCCTGATCGCCGACCTGCCCGACGCGTTGTTCAAGGGCAAGGCGGTCCTCATCGGCGCCAACCTGCCCGACGCCGACCGCCACCGCACGCCGCTGGCGGCCGTGCTCGGGCACAACGCCGGGTCGCTGCCCGGCGTCGTCATCCATGCGCAGGGCCTGTCGCAGATCCTGGACGGCCGGCAGCTGCCGCGCGTCAACAACACGATCGAGATCCTGCTGGCCATCGCCGCAGCCATCGTCTCGATGGCGCTGGTGCTGGTGGAGACGCGCGGCTGGATCAAGGCCGCCGCCAGCGCCGCCGTCGTGCTGGGCTTCATCGCCATGGTCAGCCTGCCGCTCTATGTCAGCGGGCCGTTGCTGCCGCTGCTGGCACCCGTGATCGCATTCCTTGGCTCGCTGACCGCCGGCAGCATCTACGTGGCGCGGCGCTACCGCGACAAGAAGCGCTTCATCCGCGACGCCTTTACGCGCTACGTCGACAAGGACGTGGTGCAAAAGCTGCTGGAAACCCCCGACTCGCTGGTGACCGACGGCGAGATCCGCGAGATGACCTTCCTGTTCACCGACATGGAGAACTTCACCGCCATTTCGGAATCGACCGAGCCGACCGTGCTGGTCAAGCTGATGGGGCAGTACTTCGACGGCATCTGCGAGATCCTGATCCGCCACGGCGGCACGATCGACAAGTTCATCGGCGACGCCGTGGTCGCCATCTTCGGCGCGCCGCAGCAGGTCGCGGACCACGCAGCCAAGGCGGTCGAGGCCGCGCTCGAGATCCATAGATGGACAGAGGAATTCCGCGAGCGCGCCAAGCTCGAGACCGGCGTCAAGCTGGGTCTGACGCGGGTCGGCGTGCATACCGGCAGCGCGATCGTCGGCAATTTCGGCAGCTCGCAGCGGCACAACTACACCGCCATGGGCGACACGGTGAACACGGCCGCCCGGCTCGAGGGCGCCAACAAGCACCTCGGCACGGCGATCTGCGTCAGCGAGCAGACCGCGCGCAACTGCCGCAGGATGTACTTCCTGCCGATCGGCACGCTGCTGCTGAAGGGCAAGACGGGCAAGATCGACGCCTTCACGCCGGTCGACAAGGACCGCTCGGCCGAGACCTGGTTCCGCCAGTACATGGACGCTTATCGCGCGCTGCGCGACGGCAAGGCGGACGCGGCCGAGGCCTTCGCCAAGGTCGGCAGCGACAATCCCGCGGCCGGCGTCGCCGCCATGCACGCCGAACGCATCCGCGCCGGCGCCCGCACCCTCGAGGTGGCGCTCGAGGCGAAGTAGCTCGCTGCAGCCCCTCGCCCCGCGCAGCGGGGAGAGGGGTAACGCGGGGACGAGTGTTGGCAATGGATCGCGTGCGCGAGGCCGGCTTCTCTGGTCGAACCGATGGCCGGTTCGATGCCTCCTTTTACCGGCGGTTCTATATGAGCGTCCGTACGCGCGTAGCAACCCGCGCGGAAACGGCCCTCCGGGCGGACGCGGTCGCAGCGATCGTCATGCAACTGGACATTCCCGTGCACCGCATACTCGATGCGGGTTGCGGCTTGGGCTGGATGCGCCCGGCTCTGCGCAAGGCGTTTCCTCGCGCAACCTATACAGGGCTCGACGTCAGCGAGCACCTATGCCGGCGGTACGGCTGGATCAACGCTTCCCTGGCGACGTTCCGGCCGCGCAAACGCTACGACCTGATCATTTGTCACGATGTGATGCAGTACTTGAGCGACCGCGAGGCCGCGCGCGCCCTCGGAAACTTGGCCCGGTTGTGCCGCGGCGCGCTCTACTTCCACGCTCCGACACTGCGGGACTGGCGCGACAACGTCGATCGATCCTGCAGCGATGGCGACATCCATCTGCGCTCCGGCGACTGGTACCGCTCGCGCCTTTCGCGCAATTTCCGCCACGCCGGCTGCGGCGTTCATGTGAGGCGCGGCGTACCGTACGTGCAGTGGGAATTGGAGCAGCCGTGGCGGACCGGCACCTAGCCACTAGTTCGACTCGATCGCCTTTTCCAGCGTCGCCACTTCGTCGGCCTCCTCGGCAGGCTTGTCCCAGCGCAGGCGGTTGATACGCGGAAAGCGCATGGCGACGCCGGACTTGTGCCGGGTCGAGCGCTGCACGCTGTCGCAGGCGATCTCGAGCACGAGCGACGGCTCGACCGCGCGTACCGGGCCGAAGCGGTCGACCGTGTGCTCGCGCACGAACTTGTCGAGCTGGACCAGCTCCAGGTCGGTGAAGCCGAAATAGGCCTTCCCCACCGGCACGAGCTCGCGCCCCTTGCCGTCGGCGCCCTTTCCATCGGCAATGGGGCGCCAGCAGCCGAACGTGTAGTCGGAATAGTAGGACGAACGCTTGCCGTGGCCGCGCTGCGCGTACATCAGGACGGCGTCGACGACGATCGGTCCGCGCTTCCATTTGAACCACGGCCCCCTCGGCCGCCCCGCGACGTAGGGGCTGTCACCGCGCTTCAGCATCAGGCCCTCGATCCCGCCCGCGCGCGTCTCTGCCCGCAGCGCGGCAAGCTCGTCCCAGCGCGCGAACGGCACCGCGGGCGACAGGTCGATCCGCGGCGGCTTCACCCGCCGGATCCAGCCCTCGAGCCGGCGGCGCCGCTCGTCGAAGGGCAGCGTGCGCAGGTCATCCTGTCCCTCGAACAGCAGGTCGTAGGCACGGATGAAGACCGGGCGGTCGCGCATCATCGCCGCCGTCACGGTCTTGCGGTTCAAGCGCTGCTGCAGCTCGGCGAACGGCGCCGGTTCGAGCCGGTCGCCCGCATCCGGCCGCGCGACGAGCAGCTCGCCGTCGAGCACGGCCTCGATCGGTCCGGCGGCGGCGAGCGCCTCGATCAGGTCGGGGAAGGACCGGGCGATCTCGTCGCCCGTGCGCGAGTAGAGGCTGAGGCGGCCGCCGGCGCCGGCCAGCTGGATCCGGATGCCGTCCCATTTCCATTCCGCGCGGTAGGCGGACGGGTCGAGCGCCGCGAGCCCGCCCTCGTCGAGCGCCTGCGCCAGCATCATCGGCCGGAAGCCGAGGCCGGTTGCGACCGAGGGTCGCTCGCCGCGTCCTTCGAGCCAGGCGAACAGCGCCTCGTAGGGCGGCGCCAGGCCGTGCCAGACCTCCTCCACCTGCGTCGCCTCGACCTTGCCCATCCCGGCCAGGGCCGCGCGCACCAGACCGGCGGAGACACCGACGCGCAGCCCGCCGGTGATGAGCTTGAGCAAGGCCCAGCGGCCCGTGGCGTCGAGCGCGTCGAACCACGCGGCCAGCAGCGCCGGGATTTCGCTGCGCCCCGCGCGCTCAAGGCGCTCCACCACCTCGCCCAGACGCGGCGGCGGCGCCGTGGCATCGGCGGCGGCGGGCGCGGTCCAGGCCAGGGCCACGGTCTCGGCCAGGTCGCCGACGAAGTCGTAGGACCAGCGGAACAGCACGGGATCCATGCGCTCTTCGATCAGGCCGCGCACCAGCGCCGGCTTGGCGCGCGCGAAGCCGAGCGCGCCGGTCAACGCGGCGACCGCGTAGCCGCGATCGGGATCGGGCGCCCGGCGCGCATAGTCCTGGATCAGCCTGTGCTTGCCGTTGCGCGACGGCGTGAAGACGAGCTGGTCGAGCAGCGCGGCGAATTCCCTCACTGCCCTTCCTCCTCGAATCCGACGAGCGACAGCGCGCGCGCCCGGCGCCCCGCGGCCGATATGGCGTGGATCAGCGCCTCCTCGCGCCCATGCGTCACCCAGACCTCCGGCGCGTCGACGTCGCGGATGGTGGCGAGCAGCTCGTCCCAGTCGGCATGGTCCGAGATCACGAGCGGCAGCTCGACCTGGCACTGCCTGGCGCGTTGGCGCACGCGCATCCAGCCCGAGGCCATGGCGGCGACCGGGTCGCTGAGGCGCCGCGCCCAGCGGTCGGCGAGCGCCGACGGCGGCGCCAGCACGATCCCGCCCTTGAGCTCGCTCGGCCGCGCCGCCGTGGCGGGCCTCAGCTCGCCCAGCTCGACGCCCTGCGCGCGGTACACGTCGCACATCGCGGCCAGCGCGCCGTGCACGTAGAGCGGCCGGTCGTAGCCCGCCTGGCGCAGCAGGGCGATGACGCGCTGGCACTTGCCGAGCGCGTAGACGCCGACGACGTGGCTGCGCTCGGGAAACACGCGGAGTGAATGCAGCAGGCGGCCGATTTCCCCGGTGTCGGGCGGATGGCGGAACACCGGCAGGCCGAAGGTCGCCTCGGTCACGAACACGTCGCAGCGCACGGGCTCGAACGGAGCGCAGGTCGCATCGCGGCGCCGCTTGTAGTCGCCCGACACGACCGCGACCGCACCGCGCCAGGCGAGCCTGACTTGCGCGCTGCCCAGCACGTGGCCCGCCGGCAGCAGCGTCACCTCGACCTCGCCGATGCGCCGCGTCTCGCCGTAGGCGGCCGGCTCCAGGATGCTTCCGGCCTCGTCGCCCAGCCGCGCGCGCATGATGGCGAGCGTGCCCGCGGTCGCCAGCACGGCACGGTTGCCCGGACGCGCATGGTCGGAATGGCCATGCGTGATCACCGCGCGGTCCACCGGGCGCACCGGGTCGACGAAGAAGCGCCCCGGCGCGCACCACAGGCCCTCGGGCCGCGGCTGCAACCAGCGGCGCGGATGCGCGTCGGCGGCGGGGAAGTCGCTCATGATCGGCTAATATAGGAACAAAGGAGACGCGATTAAGCCATGTTCACACTCCACCAACAGCTCGCCGCCGACACGGTTCCGCTGGGCAAGCGCCAGCTCTGCCAGGTCCTGCTGATGAAGGACCGGCGCTTTCCCTGGCTCGTCCTGGTGCCCGAGCGGCCGGGCATCCGCGAGATTCACCAGCTTTCCGCCGCCGACCGCGCCGTGCTGATCGAGGAGATCGCCGAAACCGCCGCGGCGATGGAGAAGCTCTTCCAGGCGCACAAAATGAACGTCGCCGCGCTCGGCAACCAGGTGCCGCAGCTGCACGTGCACGTGATCGCCCGCTTCACGGAGGATCCGGCCTGGCCGACGCCGATCTGGGGCAAGGGCGCGCCGGTGCCCTACGGCGAAGACGAGCTCGCGGCGACCTCGACCAGGATCAAGTCGGCCTTGCGGCTATAGCCGCTCGAAGCGCCCGAACTCTACAAGTAGCGTTCGGGCAGCATGACCACGTCGATCGCGTAGTTCGCGCTCAGCGTCATGTCGATCGTCTTGCCGTCGCTGGAGAACGGCAGCAGCAGGCGCCGGCGCCGGCGCACGTTGGGCACGCCCGGATTGTGCTCGGTCAGCGCCGGGCAGGCGCGGCGCACAAGCTCGCGATGGACCTCGAACAGGAACGGCAGCCGGCTCTTGATCGGATAGTCGCTCAGCATCTTGCCGGTCATGTCGAACCCGGCCTCGCGCGTGACCACCGAGCCGAACAGCCGGTAGTGGAAGTCCCTCCCGCCATCGACGACGTCGAGCAGGATGATATTGCCGAGCCAGGATCGCAGCTCTTCGGTCGAGAAATCGGCTCGCGCCGGCGCAATCCGCCCCCGGCGCTTCGACACCCAAAGCCGGAACAAGGCCATGAGTCGAGGGTCATGGCCGAGACCGGCCTCGGTCACGTCGTAGACGACGGTATATTCTGGGACGTTATCGGACATCGCGGCCCTCTCGGCCGCACGGGCCGGACCCCGTACTTATACCCTGGAACCCCGAGAGTTCGGAACCGCGCAAAGGCCGCAGCGTGGATCGCAAGCAAAGCCCGGGGCAGCCGGTCGCTCCCCTTGATCAAGGACTTCCCACGCCCTTCGCGGGCTGGTTCGCCGCGCGCGGCTGGACGCCGCACGCGCACCAGCTCGCGTTGCTGCAGGCCGCGCGCGACGGCCGCTCGGCGCTGCTGATCGCCCCGACCGGCGGCGGCAAGACGCTGGCCGGGTTCCTGCCGAGCCTGATCGACCTGGCCGCGTCCCGCGAGGAAAAGGGGCGATCGGCCCTGCATACGCTCTACATTTCGCCGCTCAAGGCGCTGGCCGTCGACATCCACCGCAACCTGATGCAGCCAGTCGAGGACATGCACCTGCCGATCCGCGTCGAGACGCGCACCGGCGATACGCCGCAGGCCAAGCGCCAGCGCCAGCGCCGCCTCCCGCCGGACATGCTGCTGACCACGCCCGAATCGCTGGCGCTGCTGCTGTCCTATGCCGATGCGCCCGCCATGTTCCGCGGCTTGCGCGCCATCGTCGTGGACGAGGTGCACGCGCTGGCCGGCAACAAGCGCGGCGACCTGCTGTCGCTCGGCTTGGCGCGGCTCAGGCGGCTGGCCCCGCAATGCCGCGTCGTCGGGCTGTCGGCGACGGTGGCGTTTCCCGAGGCGCTCGCCGCCTGGCTCGGTTCGGGCGCGGCGCCGGTCGAGCTGGTGACGAGCGGCGGGTTGAAGGAGGCCGAGGTCGCGATCCTGCGCACCGCCGAGCGCATGCCCTGGGCCGGCCACATGGCGCTGTTCGCCATGCCCGAGGTCTATGCGGCGATCAAGCAAGCCCGCACGACGCTCGTCTTCGTCAACACGCGGGCGCAGGCCGAGCTGGTGTTCCAGGCCCTCTGGCGCCTCAACGACGACAATCTGGCGATCGCGCTGCATCACGGCAGCCTCGCGGTCGAGCAGCGCCGCAAGGTCGAGGCGGCGATGGCGCGGAGTGCCCTGCGCGCGGTCGTCGCGACGTCGTCGCTCGATCTCGGCGTCGACTGGGCCGCGGTCGACCTGGTGGTCCAGATCGGCGCGCCCAAGGGCGCGAGCCGCCTGGTGCAGCGCATCGGGCGCGCAAATCACCGGCTCGACCTGCCGAGCCGCGCGGTGCTGGTGCCCGCCAACCGCTTCGAGGTGCTGGAATGCCGCGCCGCGCTCGATGCGGTCCGCGAGGGTACGCTGGACGGCGACCCGCCGCGGCCGGGCGGGCTCGACGTCCTCGCCCAGCACCTGCTCGGCATGGCCTGCTCGACGCCGTTCCATGCCGACCCCATGTACGAGGAGGTCACGTCGGCCGCCGCCTATGCAACGCTGTCGCGCAGGGACTTCGACGACGTGCTCGGCTTCGTCGCCAGCGGCGGCTACGCGCTGCGCGCCTATGAGCAATGGCACCGGCTGCGCCAGGGCCCGGACGGCGCCTGGCGCGTCGCCTCGCCCGCCATGGTGCGGCGCTACCGCATGAATGTCGGCACGATCGTGGAAAGCCCCATGCTGAAGGTGCGCCTCAGGCGCGGGCCGTTCCTGGGCGAGGTCGAGGAGCACTTCGCACAGTTCCTGGTGCCAGGCGACACGTTCGTGTTCGCCGGGCGCTTGCTGCGGTTCGACGGCATCCGCGAACACGCGGTGGAATGCAGCCCGGCCTCAGGCCGCGCGGAGCCGAAGGTGCCGGCCTATGCCGGCGGACGCCTGCCGCTGACCACGCAGCTGGCGGATCGCGTGCGCGCGATGCTGGCCGACCGGCGAAGCTGGCGCGACCTGCCGGAGCCGGTCGCGGAATGGTTGCGCCTGCAGGAATGGCGCTCGGTCCTGCCGCCGCGCGAGGGCCTGCTGGTCGAGACCTTCCCGCGCGGCGACGCCAAGCGCGAGAAGCACTTCCTGGTCGCCTATTGCTTCGAGGGCCGCAACGCGCACCAGACGCTCGGCATGCTGCTGACGCGACGGATGGAGCGCGCGGGCCTGATGCCGCTGGGCTTCGTCGCCACCGACTACGTGCTCGGCGCCTGGGGCCTGAGGCCCGTGCGCCAGCGCGATCTCGACATGCTGTTCGACGAGGACATGCTGGGCGACGACCTCGAGGCGTGGATGGACGAGTCCAGCATGCTCAAGCGCAGCTTCCGCAACGTTGCGGTGATCGCCGGCCTGATCGAGCGCCGCCATCCCGGCCAAGAGAAGACCGGCCGGCAGGTCACGTTCAACGCCGACCTGATCTACGACGTGCTGCGCCGTCACGATCCGAACCACATCCTGCTGCGCGCGACCAGGGCGGATGCCGCGACGGGCCTCACCGATGTCGGCCGCCTGGGGGCATTCCTGAAGCGCGTCAAGGGACGCATCGCGCATCGCGCGCTCGACCGCGTCTCGCCCCTGGCGCTGCCCGTTCTGCTGGAGATCGGCCGCGAGCAGGTCGCGGGCGGCGCGATCGACGCCATGCTCGACGAAGCCGCGCGAGAGGCCGCCGAGCGGGCACTGATCGACGAGGCGCTCGCCGTTCCCGCGCAGGGCGGGCTGCCGCTCTAGCGCGAGGAAGAGCAACCACAGAGACACAGAGGCAGCGAAGTGACAGGCAACATACGCGGCCGCAGGCCGCGCGACGAGCATCTCCTCGTTTGCCTCCGTGTCTCTGTGGTTAATGTTTTTCTCTTCTGCTATCTACCGCGCATGTCCGTATCCACCATCATCGTCAACGGCGCGCGGCTCATCGCCGATCCGTCAGGTGCGCTGATCTGGCCGGAGCGGTCGATCATCGTCGTCGCCGATCTGCATCTGGAGAAGGGCTCGGGCTATGCGCGCAAGTGCACGCTGCTGCCGCCCTACGACAGCGCGGCGACACTGGCGCGACTCGAGGCGCTGGTCGAGCGACACCGTCCTTCGGGCGTGCTGTGCCTGGGCGATTCGTTCCATGACGGCGACGCGCCGGCACGGCTGACTGAAGCCGAGCGCGAGGCGGTCGCCGCGTTGACGCAGCGCACCGACTGGGTATGGATCGAAGGCAACCACGATCCCCTGCCGCCCGGCGACCTGGGCGGACGCGTCGCATCGGAGATCGTGCTCGGGCCGCTGGTGTTTCGCCATCAGTCGCGAGCCGGCGTGGGCGAGATTTCCGGCCATCTGCATCCCAAGGCCTATGTGTCGACGCGCGGCGGACAGGTCACCGGCCGCTGCTTCGTCGAGGACGGGCGACGATTGATCCTGCCCGCCTTCGGCGCCTTCGCCGGCGGGCTCGACGTGCTCGACCCGGCGATCCGCGGGCTGATGGGTCCCGCCTTCGCCGTGCACGTGATTGGCCGCGCCCGCGTACACCGTTTCACCAGGAGACAGCTCGGTTAACACCGGCGCCGCGTGATCCGCCGGATGGTCCGGTCCGTATCAATGGCGCCTTCCCCACAACCGGTCCGCCCAAGCCGATGCCATCGTCCACGCCGCGCGCATCCTCTTCCGAGCCCCTGTCGATCGTCTGGCTGCGCTGTGACCTGCGCCTGGCCGACAATCCGGCGCTCGCCGGCGCGGCGCGCCGCGGCGCCACCGTCCCGCTCTACATCCTGGACGACGCAAGCGGATTGGGCGGTGCTCAGCGCTGGTGGCTGCATCACAGCCTCGCCGCGCTCGACCGCGATCTGCGCGATCGCGGTTCCCGGCTGGTGCTGCGACGCGGCCCGGCGGCGCGGGTCATTGCCGACATCATCGGCGAAACCGGCGCCTCGATGGCGTGCTGGAACGATTGCGGCGACGCGGCCGCGATCGCGCGGGACCTCCGTATTCAGGCCGAGCTGGCCGCGCGCGGCGTCGCGGTCGAGCGGTTCGCCGCCGGCTTTCTCGCCGACCCAGGAAGCCTGTCGAGCGGCGCGGGCCGCCCCTATACCGTGTTCACCCCGTTCTGGAAGGCGTTGCGCGCCAGGATGTCGCCGGGGACGCCGCAATCGGCACCGAGGCGACTCGCCGCCCCGGGCCGGTGGCCGCGCAGCGAGTCGTTGTCGGACTGGCGCCTGCTGCCGACCGCGCCGGACTGGGCCGCCGGATTGCGCGAAACCTGGGCGCCGGGCGAGGCGAACGCGCGGGGGCGCCTGGACCAGTTCATCGACCATGGCCTGGCCGCCTACACCTCGGCCCGCGCCCGGCCGGATCTCGACGGCACGTCGATGCTCTCGCCCCATCTCGCCTTCGGCGAGATCGGCCCGCATCAGGTCTGGCGCGCGGTCGCCACGGCGGGCGCGCGCGACGCGCGCCGTGCGGCCGGCGCCGAGGCGTTCCTGCGCGAGCTGGCCTGGCGCGAGTTCTCGCATCACCTCCTGTACCATCATCCCGACCTGGCGCAGCGCCCCTTGCGCGCGGCCTTCGAATCCTTCCCGTGGCGCGACGATGCGGCCGCGCTCGCAGCCTGGCAGCGCGGCCGCACCGGCTATCCCGTCGTCGACGCGGGCATGCGCCAGCTCTGGCGCACCGGCTGGATGCACAACCGTGTGCGCATGATCGTCGCCTCGTTCCTGGTCAAGGACCTGATGCTGCCATGGCGGCAGGGCGCGGCCTGGTTCCACGACACGCTGGTCGACGCCGATCCCGCCAACAACGTCGCCAACTGGCAATGGGTCGCCGGCTGCGGCGCCGACGCGGCGCCGTATTTCCGCGTGTTCAACCCGGTGCTGCAGGGCCGCAAGTTCGACCCGGACGGCGCCTATGTGCGCCGCCACGTACCGGAGCTGGCACGCTTGCCGGCGGCGTGGATCCACGAGCCGTGGCGCGCGCCGCCCTCCGTGGTCTCCAGCGCCGGCCTTGCGCTCGGCCGGGACTATCCCCTGCCCATCGTCGACCACGGCGTCGCGCGCGCCCGCGCGATCGCGGCCTGGCGCGGACTGCCGCGCCGCGCCGCCTGACGTTTCCCCGGATGTCGCGCCTCGACATCGCCGTCATCGGATCGGGCGTGGCCGGCCTCGGCGCCGCCTGGTCGCTCGGCCGCCGCCACCGCGTGACGCTGTACGAGCGCGACCATCGCCTCGGCGGCCACAGCAACACGATCGATGTGCCCTGGCGCGACGGCAGCATCGCCGTGGACACCGGGTTCATCGTCTACAACAGCGAGACCTATCCGAATCTCGTTCGGCTGTTCGCCCATCTGGGCGTCGACACCAGGCCGAGCGACATGTCCTTCGCGGTCAGCCTGGACGGCGGCCGCCTGGAATATGCCGGCTGCTCGCTTGCGACCGTGTTCGCGCAGAAGCGCAACCTCGTCAACCTGCGCCACTATGCGATGCTGCGCGACGTGCTGCGCTTCTACCGCACGGCGCCCGACCTGCTGGCGGCGCCGGATGCCGGCCTCTCCTTGGGCGACTATCTCGGCCGCGCGCGCTATTCTCCCGCATTCGTCGAGGACCATCTGCTGCCCATGGCGGCAGCGATCTGGTCCTGCTCGACGCGGCAAATTCTCTCGTTCCCCGCGCTCAGCTTCGTGCGCTTCTTCGCCAATCACGGCCTGCTGCGGCTCGTCGACCGGCCGCAATGGCGCACCGTCGCGAACGGCAGCCGCGCGTACGTCCGCCGGATCGCCACGGCCTTGGGCGCGGCGGCAGAAGCCGGGGTCGGCGTGGCGGCGCTGCGCCGTGTCGACGGCGGGATCGAGATCATCGACACGTCCGGCCATTGCCGGCGCCACGACCGCGCCGTCGTCGCGACGCATGCCGACCAGGCGCTGGCGCTCCTGGCCGACGCCGACGATGCCGAGCGCGCGGTACTCGGCGCCTTCTCCTACCAGCGCAACCTGGCCCACCTGCACCGGGACGAAAGCCTGATGCCGCGCCGGCGCGCCGTGTGGTCGAGCTGGAACTACCTGGGCGATCGCGACGCCGACGGCGAGCGCCGCGTGTCGGTGACGTACTGGATGAACCGCTTGCAGGGCATCGACGCCGCCTGCCCGCTGTTCGTCTCGCTCAATCCGCCGCGCCCGCCGCGCGATCAGGCCATGATCGCCACCATGCAGTATGATCATCCCCTGTTCGACGCGCGTGCGCTCGCCGCGCAGGCAAGGCTGCCGTCGATCCAGGGCCGCCGGAAGGTGTGGTTCTGCGGCAGCTACTGCGGCTACGGCTTCCACGAGGACGCCTTGTCCTCGGGCCTCGCGGCCGCGACCGCGCTGGGCGCGCCGCCACCGTGGCAGCAGGCGCCAGCCGCGACAACGGGCAGCGTCGGCGTCTTTCCGCTCGAGGGCCGCATGGCTGCGGCCGTCAGCGCCGACGACTAGGCGGGAGCGATCTCATGCACGACACGCACCGCATCAAATCCGCGCTCTACCTCGGCGGCGTGATGCATCTCAGGCTGCGACCGGTCCGGCACCAATTCCGCTATGGCGTCTTCTCGCTGCTGCTCGATCTCGACGAGCTGCCGGCACTCGACCGCCGTCTGCGGATGTTCGCCCACAATCGCTTCGCGCCGCTCTCCTTCCACGATCGCGACCATGGCCCGCGCGACGGATCGCCGCTCAAGCCGTGGGTCGAATCGCTGCTCGCACGCGCCAGGATCGACCTGGCCGGCGGATCGATCCTGGTGCACGGGTTCCCGCGCGTACTCGGCTACGTGTTCAATCCGCTCACCACCTATTTCTGCCGCGATCGGACCGGCGAGCTGCGCGCGATCCTCTACGAGGTGCGCAACACCTTCGGCGAGATGCACACCTATCTGGTGCCGGTCGAAGGCGGCGAACGGCGGCCGAGCCATGCGTGCGAGAAGCGCTTCTATGTTTCGCCCTTCATCCCGATGCGCGCGCGCTATCGCTTCCACGTGCATCCGCCCGACGCGCGCTTCGCGCTGCTGATCCGCCAGGACACGCCGGAGGGCGAGCTGCTGGTCGCCAGCCACAGCGCGCGGCGCGCACCCCTGAGCGATGGTGCGCTGCTGCGCGCGCTCTTCAGTTTTCCGCTGCTGACGCTTAAAGTGGTCGGAGGAATCCACTGGGAAGCCTTCGTCCTGTGGCTCAAGGGCGCACGACACGAGCCGTACGTGCCGCCGCCGGCCTCTCCCGTGACGATCGTCCGGCCGGCGACGGAAGCGACGTCATCGCGCCGCGCGGCGTGACGGCGCCGGGACGCCCGCCGCCCATGCTGCGCCTGGCGCTCGGCATGGTCTCGGGCCTGCGCCGCGGCCAGCTGCGGGTGATCGCGCCCGACGGAACGACCCATGCCGTGCGCGCACCAGAGCCCGGCCCGGATGCCTGCATCGAACTCAAATGCGCGCGCGCGCTCCGGCGCATTCTCCTCGGCGGCGACGTGGGCTTCGCCGAGGCCTATGTCGACGGCGACATCGACAGCCCGGACCTGACCGCGGTGATCGCGCTGGCCTGCGCCAATCCCGAGCTGGACGGCAGTCTCGGCAGCCGGCCCTGGCTGGTGCGGCTGCGCCGCCTCCACCATTTCCTCCGCCGCAACTCGCGATCCGGCAGCCGGCGCAACATCGCTGCCCACTACGACCTCGGCAACCGGTTCTTCGCCCTGTGGCTCGATCCGTCCATGACCTATTCCTCGGCCATCTTCGCGGCGCCGAACCAGAGCCTGGAGCAGGCGCAGCGCCACAAGCTCCGCCTGCTCGCCGACCGGCTGGCCCTCGTGCCCGACACGAGCGTGCTCGAGATCGGCTGCGGCTGGGGCGCCTTCGCCGCGTACCTCGCGGGCGAGCGCGGGTGCCGGGTCACCGCCATCACCGTGTCGCGCGAGCAACACGAGGCGGCACGCCGGCGCGTGTTCGAGGCGGGCGTCGCCGACCGTGCCGAGATCCGGCTTTGCGACTATCGCGACGTCACGGGCCGCTATGATCGCATCGCCTCGATCGAGATGATCGAGGCGGTCGGCGAGCGCTATTGGCCGGGGTTCTTCGCCACGCTGCGCGACCGCCTGGCTCCGGGCGGCCTCGCGGGGCTGCAGGCGATCACGATCGCCGACGCCTTCTTCGAGGCCTATCGCGGCGGGGTCGACTTCATCCAGCGCTACGTGTTTCCCGGCGGGGTGCTGCCGGCGCCGTCCGTCCTGCGCCGGCTCGCGGCCTCGACCGGGTTCACCTGGCGCGCGGACCAGAGCTACGGCCCGCACTACGCGCGCACGCTCGCCGAATGGCGCGACCGGTTCGACGCCGCCTGGCCGCGCATCCGCGCGCTCGGCTTCGACGAAGCGTTCGCGCGGCTCTGGCGCTACTATCTCTGCTATTGCGAAGCCGGGTTCGCGACCGGTCGCATCGACGTCAGCCAGATCGTGCTGGCACGCGAGTAGCCGGTCGCTACGCCGCCGACAGCCGCCGCCGCAAACGCCGCAGCATCCACCCCAGCAAGGGCAGACGCGCATAAACCTGGGAGGCCGCGTCCCAGTGATCGATATGCGCCGTCACCCTGCCGTCCGCCGCGAAGCGGATCTCGCTCATGCCCTCGATCGTCCAGGGGGCAGATCCGGGCCAGAGCCGCGGGCGAAAGGTCATGCGCCAGCGCACATAGGCGGTCGGCCCTGCGGCCGCAACGTCGAGCATGGTGAAACGCGGCTCTATGCAGTCTTCGAACATGCGATGGAACACGCGCAGAAAGGCGTCGGCGCCGCTGAGGTCGTTGAACGGGTCGCTGTAGCGGATATCGGCGCTGACCAGATGGCGCAACTCCGCGACGGTGTCGGCCGTCAGCGCGGCCATGGCGGCGAGATAGGCGCGCAAGGGTCGATCGATTCCGTGGTCCACCCGGTCGTTCATCGTCCGGTCGCGCGGCGCAGGATCGGGAAGAAGAGCGAGTAGGGCATCAAGCGCAGCAGCTTGAGCTGCCACGTGAAGCGCTTGGGGAACGTGATCTCGAACCGCGTGCCGCGCAGGCCGCGGTAGAGCGCCTCGGCGGCATCCTCCACCTCCATCAGGTGCGGCATCGGGAAGGTGTTGGCCTCGGTCAGACGGGTGCGCACGAAGCCGGGCGCGACCAGGTTGAGCCGGACGCCATGGCGGTCGAGATCGGGCTTCAGCGACTCGCACATGTTGATGAGTGCCGCCTTCGACGCGCCATAGGCCGCGGCCGTCGGCAGGCCGCGATAGCCGGCGACCGAGGCCACGACCGCGATGCGGCCGCCGCGCCGGCGCATCATGACCGGCATGACGACCTCGAGCAGGTTGGCGGTACCCATCAGGTTCAGCTCGATCATGGCGCGGAAGCGCTCGGCATCGAAGCGTTCGGCGTCGATCGGCTCGTAGACGCCGGCGGCGGAGACGGCAAGCGCCGGCGGCCCAAGCTGGCGCTCGATGCGGGTGAGGCCGGCGCCGAGCGCAGCGCGGTCGGTGACGTCGAGCGGCAACGGCACGATACGGCCGTTGACCGCCTCGTCGGCCATCGCCTCCAAGGCTTCGGCGCGCCGCGCGCTGGCCGCCACGGTCCAGCCGGCGCGGGCGAGACGCAGCGCCAGCGCCCGCCCGATCCCGCTGCTCGCGCCGGCGATCCAGGCGCAGCCGGGAACGGCGGCGATCGACGGGTCGGTCGGGACGCCATCCGCGGCCAAGTCTGCCGAGGTCGCGGTCGGGCCGCGTGTTGGTCCGGCGAGCATGGTGATCACTATACAGTTACGTTGCCGCACGGCGCGCGGTTCACCGCGCCGCCATTGCGCCGGTGCGGCGAGCGCCCCTACAAAGGCGGGATGCAGACCGGACCCGGACAATGCGCGCGCCTGCGGCCGGCAGCGCCGAGCGACGCGCCGGCCATCGCCCGGCTGCATGCGACGGTGTGGCGCGACGCCTACCGCGCGCTGGCACCGGACGCCGCGTATCGGGCGCTGGACGAGGCGTGCCGGCTGGCCCGCTGGCGGGCGATCCTGGCAGACGCGTCGGCGGCCGCAGGCGTCATCGTGGCCGAGCTCGACAGTGCGATCGTGGGCTTCGGCCTCTCGGGCCCGCCGGGCGACCCCGCCTTCGGTGGACGCGGCGAGATCAAGTACCTCTATGTCGACCGGCGCATGGCGCGGCGCGGCCTGGGCCGCCGGCTGCTGCTCGCCATGGCCGGCCGCCTGCACCGCCTGGGCTATCCGGGAATGGCGCTGGGCGTCGTTGTCGGCAACGAGCCGGCGATCGCATTCTATGCGGCCCTGGGCGGTCGCGTGATCGGGCGCTATGGCGATCCCGGACCGCTCTGGCGCTCCGACAATCTCGTCTATGCGTGGGACGACCTGCCGGCGCTGGTCGGACGCGGCGGCACCGCTCAGTCGTAGAATTGCGGCGGCCGTTTCATCCGCTCGCTCTGCACGCGGTCATGGTTGATCCAAAGCTCCGCCTTGTGCTCCTTCAGCACGTCGGCGATGCGCTGCATCGACGCAAGCGTCTGATCCTTGCTCGTGTTCATCGACGGCACGCGCCGGTTCTCCCAGTTGTCGCGGAAATGCACCGCGTCGCCGCTCAGCAATACGCTGCCGGTCCCGGCCATGCGGACCAGCAGAACCTGGTGGCCCGGCGTGTGGCCGGGCGTGGACAGGATGCGCACCGAGCCGTCGCCGAAGACGTCGTGGTCGCCCTCGAGCCTGCGCGCGGGGATGTCGGCGGAGAACGGGAACGACCGCGTCGGGCCGAAGGCCCAGTCGTACTCGGCCTTCTGGATCAGCACCGTGGCCGCGGGGAACATGCCGACATTGCCGACATGGTCGGGGTGCGTATGCGAGACTGCGACGAGCTTGATGTCCGCCACGGTCACGCCGATCTCGGCCAGCTGGTCGGCGATGGTGCGCGGCCGCTTCCACACCATGGCGCCGCCCGCCGCCACCAGCCCGTCGGGCATCCGCGCGACGGCTTCGGGGATGCCCGTGTCCCACATCATCCAGCCCTGCGCGTGGCGAATCAGGTAGCAGTTGTCGCGCACGTCGAACGGCGTGCCGACATTGAGCCCGGGCGTCCAGCGCGACATGTCGGCCGCGCGGCCATGGCCGCAGTCCAGCACGTACAGGCGCTCGATGGTGCCTTGCGCGGACGCCGCGCCCGGGACGACGGCGAGCAGAACGGCGAGGATCGCGAGACGCCGGGTCATTGCACTCTCCCCCGACTTGCGTGCACGAACCCGCTTTTCTTAGCGCGCGGATCGGCACACTCTAATTGACAAAGACGTGAGCGCCCGGACGGGAGGAGACGATCGATGCGCTACGAGCTCTACTACTGGCCGGAAATCCAGGGTCGCGGCGAGTTCGTGCGCCTGGCGCTGGAGGAGGCCGGCGCGCCATACCTCGACGTCGCGCGCGGCAA
The DNA here is from genome assembly GCA_964557415.1 of uncultured Rhodospirillaceae bacterium. GTDB lineage: Bacteria > Pseudomonadota > Alphaproteobacteria > JAEULC01 > JAEULC01 > JAEULC01. The sequence continues at coordinate 12,771 of CAZLBB010000012.1, read as the reverse complement.
GGGCGGCCTCGCGGCCATGATACGGCTGATGAGCGCAGGCGCCGGACCGCGCACGGCCTTCGCGCCGCCCTTTCTCGGGGCCGGCAAGCTGCTCATCGGCCAGACCGCCAACATCCTGCTGTACCTGGGCGCGCGGAATGGGCTGGCGCCGCCGGCCGATCCCGGCCGGCTATGGGTGCATCAGCTGCAGCTCACCATCGCCGACTTCCTGCAGGAAGTGCACGACACGCACCACCCGATCTCGAGTAACCTCTACTACGAGGACCAGCGCAAGGAAGCCCGCCGCCGCGCCGCCGACTTCCTCAAGTCGCGCGCGCCGAAATATCTCGGCTATTTCGAGTCCGTGCTGGCGCGGGAGAAGGCGAAGGACGCGTGGCTCGCGGGCGGCAGAATCTCCTATGCCGACCTGTCGCTGTTCCAGATGATCGAAGGCCTGCGCTACGCCTTTCCGCAGGCGATGGCGCGCCTCGAGCGCCGCCACCGGCGCGTCGTCGCCTTGCGTGATCGCGTCGCGCGCCGGCCGCGCATCGCCGCCTATCTGGCCTCGCCGCGCCGCATTCCGTTCAACGAGCAAGGAATCTTTCGGCGCTATCCCGAGCTGGATTCGGCACAGACCGTCACTGCTTGACGGCGATCGCCTCGACGCGCACGCCGTGCTTGGCGACGGCATCTTCCTTCAGGATCTCTTTCGACAGCGCGTCCACCAGCGAGATGCCGTTGTAGCCGACATCGACGATCCGGTAGGCGCCGCCCGGGCGCCTCACGTCGAAGCGCACGATGAAGTTGGGCTCGCCGCCGAAGCGGGTGCAGGAGATGCGGACCGAGGCGCCGTCTCCCTGCTGGCTGCGGCTCGCGATGGCGCAGGACTGGAAGATCAGGTTCTGCACGAAGTTCATGACGCTGTCGGTGCCCAGCACCGAGTCGCGCGACCATTCCGCCAGCCTGCGGCGCTCGTCGTCGGGCAAGGCCTGCCAGCGCTGGCCGAGCGCCACCGCCGCCGGGCCGTTCCAGTCGATCTCGCTGGACAGGAAGTTCACATAGAACGCCCGGCGATCGCGGGTCGAATGCTTCGACACGTCGACCATATCGCCGAGCAGCCGGCGTACGTACTGGGTCGCATCCTCGGCGGAAAGGGCCGGAGCGGGCGCGGCCGGGGCCGCGAGCAGAAGACCGACGACGAACAGAAGAACGCGCATCGCTCGTACCTAGGCGAATTCTACGACAGCTTCGATTTTCCAGGCGCGGCCGACGCCCTCCGCGACGCAATGGCCGCCGGCGGATATCTTAGCCAGAACTTCACCTGCCGGGCCAGTGATAACGCGCACAGACGCGTCGGGATTCTTCTGGCAGGGGCGACGGGACGCCCGAGACCCTGCCGCCGCCTAGCCGGGGGCGGCGCGCCAGCTTTCCGCAATCGCGCTGCCCGGCAGGTCGCGCGTGATGAAGACCACGCGCGACCGACGGTCGTCGTCGGGCCACTGGCTCAGCTGCACCGGCGGGTGGAAGACATGGTGCACGCCGTGGATCGCGACCGGTGCCGGCTCGCCGGCGAGATTGAGGATGCCCTTGACCCGCAAGAGGTCATGACCGCGCTCGGCGCGCAATCGGCCGAGCCAGCGATGGAACCGGTCCCAGTCGATCGGCTGCTCCTCGACCAGGCAGAAGGCGGCGATCCGCGCGTCGTGGCGGTTCAAGTCATGGACATGCTCGCGGTCCGCGTGATGATGATGCGCCCCGCCGTCATGCGCGGAAGCGGCGGCCGGCGCGTAGGCATCGGCCTTGAGCCAGGCGCGGGCGTCGGGCGAGCGTCGTGCCGGATCGTAGAGCGCCGCGCCAAACAGCAGGCGCGCCGCGATGTCGCCGTGGACCGCGCGGTGTACCGGCGCGGCGGGATTGATGGCATTGAGCCGCGCCGCCAAGCCCCCGTCATCGCTGCCCGCCAGGTCGGTCTTGGTCAGCACGAGCCGGTCGGCCAGCGCGACCTGCTTCACGGATTCCGCATGCTCGTCGAGCTGACGCATCGCGTGCAGCGCGTCCACCGTAGCGACGGCGGCATCGAGGCGATAAGAGGCACAGACCATCGGGTGGTTGAGAAGCAATTGCAGGATCGGCGCCGGATCGGCGAGTCCGGTCGTCTCGACCAGCACCCGCGCGAACGGCGGCACGGTGCCGTCACGACGCTTCCAATCCAGGTCGCGCAAGGTCTGCTCCAGGTCCGTGCGCACCGTGCAGCACAGGCAGCCGCTGGCCATTAGCACGGTCTCGCCGTCAATCCGTTCCATCAGCAGATGGTCGAGCCCGATCTCGCCGAATTCGTTGACGATGACCACGCTGTCGGCCATGTCCGGGTCGCGCAGCAGCCGGTTCAAGAGCGTGGTCTTGCCGCTGCCGAGGAAGCCGGTGATCACCGAAACCGGCAGCCGCCGGGCGGAATCGTCGCGATCGAACAGGCTCATCTGCGGCTTGCCCTCCCCTCCGCAATGCTGCCCCGGAGCACCGCGCCCTGGCAACCGGCGGCGCGATCTTGCGCGGGACCGTCTATTGACGCGCGCATGCGGGTCGCCGGACAATTCAAACAAATGCGGTCCGGCCGGACGTCGCGCCGGCCGCTCGAGGGGAGGAAGGAATGCGCTTCAGCAAATTCCAGGAGCATGCGCCGGGCAGCGAGCAGCCGGAGTCGCCGGAACGGCGCGACTTTCTCAAGACCGCGGCCGCAGGCGCGGTTGCGGCGGGTGGCATGGCCGCCGGCACCGTGCCGACCGCCCAGGCGCAGACCGCGGGCCAGACCCAGATCGCCCAGGCGGGGCAGACCCCGGTCGGCGCGCCCTGGTGGCCGTCGAAATGGGGCAAGGACGACCAGGCCGGCGCGTCCAACCACATGACGCCGGAAAAGACCAAGGACTCGGCCAAGTGGATCCGGGACGGCAAGGTCTATCGCATCGGCCGCGTCTACGAAGCCGGCATGCCGCTGTTCGGCGCGCGCGTGTTCGCGGTGCGCGTCCCCGGCGGGCCTACCGGCGGGCCGTTCGGCGACAACAAGCTGGTGTACAACGACGAGTTCCTGGCGACCGAAATCGGCCAGGTCGGCACGCAGTTCGACGGCCTCGGCCATATCGGCGTGGAGACGGGCAAGCCGGGCGACAAGGCCGAGCACCGCTACTACAACGGCTTCACCGGCAACGAGGTCGGTGGCACCTATGGCCTCGGGAAGCTCGGCATCGAGCACTGCAAGCCGTTCTTCACGCGCGCGCACCTGATCGACGTGGCCGGGCTGACCGGACAGATGTGGGACAAGGGCCAGGAGATCAAGGCCGAGCACGTCCTGAACGCGCTCAAGAAGCAGAAGATGGAGGAGAAGGACATCAAGCCGGGCGACGCGGTGTTCTTCAACACCGGCTGGGGCAGCCTGTGGATGAAGAACAACGACCGCTTCAACTCGGGCGAGCCGGGCATCGGGATCGAGGTCGCGCGCTGGCTGGTCGGCAAGGATATCGCCCTGACCGGATCGGATACCTGGGGCACGGACGTCGTGCCGAACCCGAACGAGAAGCTCGCCTTCATCTGCCACAACGAGCTGATCACGAAGAACGGCATCTTCAACCACGAGAACCTGAACTTCGACGAGTTGATCAAGGACGGGAAGTACCGGTTCGTGTATATATTCGCCCCGATGCCGATCAAGGGCGCCACTGGCTCGGCCGGCTCGCCGATCGCGATCACCTGAAGCAGCAGGCAACGGCAGGAGAGGCAATGATCGACCGCAGAGGGTTCCTGGGTTTGGGCATGGCGGCGGGCGCTGGGCTCGCCGCCGGCGCCGCCCGTGCGTTCCAGATCCAGGAAATGCCGCCGGCAACGGCGCGCCTGTATCTCGCCGCTTGCGAGGCACCGGCGTTGCACGCGCAACTCCTCGCCGAGATCGACGCGCGGCTCGCCGGGCGGACCCTGTCCGCGGAAGAGATCGAGCGGGTCAAGAGCGAGGCGCGCTGCCCGCTTTGCGGCTGCGCGCTGGCGACCCCGGCTGCCGCGACGGGCGACACGCCCTTCTAAGCTTGTCCGCCTTCCGCGTCGCGCTGATCACAGGTGCCTCCAGCGGCATCGGCGCCGGCTTCGCGCGCGTCCTGCCGGCGGAAACCCACCTGATCCTGACCGGCCGCGACCGCGACGCATTGTCGGCGCTGGCACGGGACTTGGCGCGACCCGGGCGCGACATCGACATCGTGCCGGCCGATCTCGCGACCGATGCCGGCCGCGAATCCGTCATCGCCGCGGGCGAACGGGCGGGGATCGACCTTCTGGTCAACAACGCCGGCCTCGGCTTTTTCGGCCCGGTCCATCATAACGACGCCGCGGACGAGCGCGTCATGGTCGAGGTCAATGTCACCGCGCCGGTCGTCCTTACGCGGGCGTTGCTGCCGGGGATGATCGAGCGCGCGGCGGCGCCCGGCGCGCGCCGCGCCGGCGTCATCATGGTGTCGAGCATCTCGGCCTTCGTGCCGGTAGGGCGGCTCGCCACCTATGCCTCGACCAAGGCCTTCAAGCTGCACTACGCTCAGTCGCTCGCGGCCGACCTGCGCGGCCTGCCGGTTGACGTGCTGGCGCTGTGCCCGGGATTCACCGCCACCAAGTTCGGCGAGCGCTCGGGCATGAAGCCCTGGATGTTTCATCGCGCCGCCACGCCGGAGCGGGTCGCTCGGGCGGCGCTCGCGGGGCTCGGCCGGCGATCGCTCGTGACCGTCGGGTCAGGCGCGACGCTGGCGCCGCTGGCGCAACGCATTCTGCCGCGGCGCCTGATGGCGGCGGGCGTCGTCGCGGCGATGAAAATGCTGAAAAAACAAAGCGAAAAGTGACAGAATCCGCCGCGCGCGGCCTCCTTGCCTGACTTATCCACAGGCTGAGCGGCGGCGCCTTCCGAATTCCGCACGACCGCTGCCCGCGGAGTGACGCACGTCACTGCGCGTTCGTTCAAGCACGCGCAGGATGCACGGCAATGGGCGCATTCCGGCGCGCCCCTGCGCGACACGGGATGTCGCGCCAATAAGCGCAAGAGCGAGGTAGGACCATGGACGGGATCGGACGTTTCCTGGTCGTTTTCGGCGACAATCTGCTGACCGGCTGCGTGGCGGCGCTTGCCTTCATGGTTGCCGTCCCGACCGCCGTAAAGACGTTCTTCGTCCTGTAACGCAAGCGGGCATCGCCCCGCTCGGCGCCGACCGCCCCGAAGACGTAAACGCCGCTTCCGTTCGGCGCCTCAGGCCGAGGAAGGCCTGCGTCGCGCCCGCGCCGCGGCAAGACGCTCCGCGACGATCATGTCGGCGACCGCCAGCGGCCGCTGGCCGGTCGCGCGGGCGTGATCGAGCACCGAGGCGGTGACGGCGCGGATGCGGGCAACGGACTCCAGCACGGCGGACGGCTGGTCGTCGATCGACTCCTGGTGGAAGTCGATCACGCCGCCTGCATTGGCCAGGTAGTCGGGCACGTAGAGAATGCCGCGCGCGGCCAGCGCCGCGTCATGCCGCGGCTCGGCGAGCTGGTTGTTGGCGCCGCCGCAGACCAGCCGCGCCTCGAGCCGAGGGATGGTCGCATCGTCGAGCACGCCGCCCAGCGCGCAGGGGCTGAAGACGTCGGCCTTGGCGTCGTAGATCGCGTCGACCGGAACGGACGTCGCCGCGAACTCGACTTCGGCCCGGCGCGACCGCTCCGCATCCATGTCGCTGACCACGACCCGCGCGCCGTGCTCGCGCAAGAACCGGCACAGCGGATAGCCGACGTGCCCGAGACCCTGGACGGCGACCGTCAGTCCCTCGAGGTCCGATCGCGCGAACGCGTGCGCGACGGCGGCTTGGATCGCGTTGAACACGCCCCAGGCGGTCACCGGCAAGGGCTGCTTTGCGGCGTCGGTCGCGGCGGCGGTATGGCGGGTTTCGTCGCGCATGACGGCGAGGTCGTCGAGCGACGTGCCGACGTCGTCGGCGATGATGTAGCGGCCGCCGAAACGTTCGACCGCGCGCCCCATGGCGCGCAGCAGCGCTCGTGTCTTGTCCCGCCGCGGATCGCCCAGGATCACCGACTTGCCGCCGCCATAGGGCAGATCGCAGATCGCAGCCTTGTAGGTCATGCCACGCGACAGGCGCAGCGCGTCGTTCAGCGCCTGCGCCTCGTCGGCATAGGGGTACATGCGGCAGCCGCCGAAACCGGGTCCCAGCGCGGTCGAATGGATGGCGACGATGGCGCTCAGGCCCGCATCCCGGTCTCGCACATAGGCGACCAATTCGTGCGCGTCGAATTCGGGATGATCGAACATCGACCGCCTAGCGCAGCAGGCCGCGCGCCGCCAGGTTGCGCATCAGGGCGCCGGCGCCGAACACCCAGGGCGGCGCCTGGTCCGAAGTCGTCACGCGATTGACCAGAGCGCCCAGCGTCGGGGTCGCGATCGTCACGATGTCGCCACGATGGTGCGTGAAGCCCGAGCCCTTGGCGCCGCGGTCCTGGGTCGGTGCGAACATCGTGCCGGTGAACAGCATGAACCCGTCCGGGTACTGGTGCGCCTTGCCGATCGTGTGCTTGACCAGGTCCACCGGGTCGCGGCTGATCCTCGTCATCGAGCTGACCCCGTCCAGCGCGAAGCCGTCATCGCCCCGTACGGTCAGGCGCACCTCCGACTTGCGCACGTCGTCGAGCGTGTAGGACCGGTCGAACAGGCGGATGAACGGCCCGATCGCCGACGACGCGTTGTTGTCCTTGGCCTTGCCGAGCAGGAGCGCGCTGCGCCCCTCGAAGTCGCGCAGGTTGACGTCGTTGCCCAGCGTGCAGCCCTTGATCTCGCCGCGCGCGTTCACCGCCAGCACGATCTCCGGCTCCGGGTTGTTCCAGGACGACTCGGGATGCAGCCCGATCTCGGCGCCGGTGCCGACCGAGGCCATCGGCGGGCACTTGGTGAAGATCTCGGCATACGGGCCGATGCCCACTTCCAGGTAGGGCGACCACAGGTCGCGCTGGATCAGCGCCTCCTTCAGCCGCTCGGCGGCGGCCGAGCCGGGCTTGACCTGCGCCAGGTCGGCGCCGATCTCGCTGCCCAGCTCCTGGCGCAGCGCCTCCTGGCGCGTCGGATCGCCCTTGGCGCGCGATTCGATCACGCGCTCGACCATCGAGTTGGCGAAGGTGACCCCGGCCGCCTTGACCGCCTGCAGGTCGCACGGCGCCAGGAACCAGGGTCGGTCCGCATCGCGGCCGTCGACCGCGGTATTGGCCAGGATCTCTTCCACCGGGCCGAGCCGCTTCGCGCCCGACGTGGCACGCGCGACCGCCACCGGGTCCGGCGCGTTCATGACCTCGCTCATGGTCGGCGCCATGGACGAAATGTCCCACACGCCGTCCGCGCGCAGCGCCACGACCGACGGGCCGGCCAGCGGCCCCGGCACCCAGGCGCGGCCGACCAGCGTGCCTGCGCAGCCGTCGCTCGGCAGGCTCGACTTCGGCTCCAAGGTCAGGCGCATTCCTTCTTCCCTCCCGCAATCCGCGACGCCACTCTGGTCAAGCGGCCGCGCGAAGTCCAGTCCGCGCCGGATTGCTCCGCGGACCGCCTCCCTCTATAACCCGCTCCCATGCGCGTGAACGGCAAACCCTATCGCACGATCTGGCTGGCGTCGGACGGAAGCTCGGTCGAGATCATCGACCAGACGCGGCTGCCGCACGAATTCCTGACGCTGCGGCTCGAGACTTGCGACGACGCAGCGCGGGCGATCAAGACCATGCAGGTACGCGGCGCCCCGCTGATCGGCGCGACCGCCGCCTACGGCGTGGCGCTGGCGATGCGCGCCGACGCCTCGGACGAGGCGCTCGACCGCTGCTACGACACGCTGCTGCAGACGCGGCCGACCGCGGTCAACCTGCGCTGGGCGCTCGACGACATGCGCGCCACCCTGCGCAACCGCCGGCGCGAGCAGCGCGTGGAAGCCGCCTATGCGCGCGCCGCGGCGATCGCCGACGAGGACGTGGCGATCAACGCCGCGATCGGCGATCACGGGCTCGTCCTGTTCCGCCAGGCCGACACGAAGAAGCGCGGCAGGCGCCTGAACGTCCTGACCCACTGCAATGCCGGCTGGCTGGCGACCGTCGATTGGGGCACGGCGCTGGCGCCGATCTACAAGGCGCATGACGGCGGCATGAAGGTCCACGTATGGGTCGACGAGACCAGGCCGCGCAACCAGGGCATGAGCCTGACCGCCTGGGAGCTGGGCCAGCACGGCGTGCCGCACACCGTGATCGCCGACAACACCGGCGGGCACCTGATGCAGCATGGCGATGTCGACCTTTGCATCGTCGGCACCGACCGCACCACCGCGACCGGAGACGTGTGCAACAAGATCGGCACCTACCTGAAGGCGCTCGCCGCCAAGGACAACGGCGTGCCTTTCTATGTCGCGCTGCCCTCGCCCACGATCGACTGGACCGTGCACGACGGCGTGAAGGAGATCCCGATCGAGCAGCGCGACGGCACCGAGCTGTCCCGCATGACGGGCCGCACCGCAGACGGCCGCGTGGCGACGGTCGACATCGCGCCCGCGGGCAGCGCCATGGCGAACTACGCCTTCGACGTGACGCCGGCGCGCCTGGTCACCGCGTTGATCACCGAGCGCGGCGCCTGCGCGGCGACCGAGGCGGGCCTGAGCGGCCTGTTTCCCGAGCGGGCGAAGAAGAAAGCCGGATAGGCGGAGCGCCGCATGCAGAACCTGTGGTCCGATCGCGATGCGCGCGCGATGGTCAAGCACTACGCCCAGAAGGGCGTGGGCGAGGACTTGGCGCTGCGGGTCTATACCACGCGCCTTTTGGGCGGCGAGCCTCGGCTGGTGCAGCACGGCGGCGGCAACACCTCGGTCAAGACCGTCATGCGCGACCAAGTCGGCGACGAGGTCCAGGTGCTGTGCGTCAAGGGCAGCGGCTGGGACATGGCGGCGATCGAGCCGCCCGGCCTGCCGGCGGTGCGGCTGAAGCCGCTGCTGAAGCTCGCCAGGCTGGAGCGCCTGAGCGACGAGGACATGGTCAACATCCAGCGCGGCAACCTGCTGGACGCCGCCGCGCCCAACCCGTCGGTCGAGACGCTGCTGCACGCTTTCCTGCCGCAAAAGTTCATCGACCACACGCATTCCAACGCCGTGCTGGCGCTGTGCGACCGGCCGGACGGCGAGAAGCTCGCACGCGAGGTCTATGGCCGGCGCGCCGCCATCGTGCCCTACATCATGCCGGGCTTCGCGCTGGCGAAGAAGGCCAAGGAAGTCTACGAGGCCAACCCGGACTGCGAAGGCCTGGTGCTGCACAAGCACGGCATCTTCAGCTTCGGCGCGACCGCGCGCGAGGCCTATGACCGGATGATCGAGCTGGTCGATCTGGCCGAGAAGCGCCTGGCCAAGGGCAAGGCGAAGCGCCTCGCGCCGGTGGCGCTGCCAAAGCGCGTCGCCGAGCTCCCCGAGGTCGCGCCGGTGCTGCGCGGCGTCCTCGCCACGCCCGTCGATCCGAACGAAGGGCGCTGGGCGCGCTTCGTGCTGGATTGCCGCAACGGGGCGCGCACCATGAGCTACGTCAACGGCCGCGACGTGGCGCGCTACAGCCAGGCGGGCGTAGCGACGCCGGACCACGTGATCCGCACCAAGCCGTGGCCGCTGCTGCTGCCCGCGCCCGAAGCGGGCAAGCTGGACGAGTTCCGGAACGCGGCGCGCGCCGCCCTGGCGCAATACCAGAAGAACTACCGCGCCTATTTCGAGCGGCACAACGCCCGTGCCGTGCCGAAGAAGAAGCCGCTCGACCCGCTGCCGCGCGTCGTCTTGGTGCCGGGCGTCGGGCTGTTCGGACTGGGAACAGCGGCCAAGGACGCGCGCGTCGCCGCCGACATCGCCGAGACCTGCGCCAGCGTCGTCCTGGACGCCGAGGCAACCGGCCGGTTCGAGAGCATCACCGAGGCCGATATCTTCGACATGGAGTACTGGTCGCTGGAGCAGGCCAAGCTCGGCAAGACCGCCGAGAAGCCGCTGCAGCGCCAAGTCGCCGTGGTGACGGGCGCCGGCGGCACGATCGGCGTCGCCACGGCGGCGGCGCTGCAGCGCCAGGGCGCCGAGGTTGTGCTCCTGGACCTGAACGGCGAACAGGCGCGCGCCAATGCCAAGAAGCTCGGTGGGCTGGGCCTGGCTTGCGACGTGACGGATCGCAAGTCCGTCGACGCCGCCTTCGCCGCGGCGACGAGCGTCTTCGGCGGCGTCGACATCGTCGTATCGAACGCCGGCGCCGCCTGGCAAGGCCCGATCGGCGAGGTCGCCGACGACGTGCTGCGCCAGAGCTTCGAGCTGAACTTCTTCGCCCACCAGTACGTGGCGCAAGCCGCCGTGCGCATCATGCGCGCGCAGGGCACCGGCGGCGCGCTGCTGTTCAACGCGTCGAAGCAGGCGGTCAACCCGGGCCCGAATTTCGGCCCCTACGGCCTGCCCAAGGCCGCGACCCTGGCGCTCATGCGCCAATACGCGATCGAGTACGGCGCCGACGGCATCTCCGCCAACGCGGTCAATGCCGACCGCATCCGCTCGGGCCTGCTGACCGACGACATGATCAAGAGCCGCTCGGCCGCGCGGGGCTTGAGCGCGCGCGACTACATGGCCGGCAACCTGCTCGGCCGCGAGGTGCGCGCCGAGGACGTGGCCGAAGCCTTCGTCGCGCTGGCGCTGGCGCGCAAGACCACCGGCGCGGTGCTGACCGTCGACGGCGGCAACATCGCCGCTGCGCTCAGGTAGGCGATCAGCCGGCCGCCGTCGCCTCGCTGGGCTCTGGCACCGAATAGTCGACCCGCTCGATCGGCACGAGATGCGGCAGGCCGACGCTGATCTCGTCGGCATAGGGCATGGCGCCCTGCGCGCCATGCTTGACGCAGGCGCAGGCACCGGCGACCGACGCGCCGGTCAGCGCGGCGTCGAAGGTGAGCCCGCCGTCGAGCCCGGCGGCCAGCACGCCGACGAACGCGTCGCCGGCGCCGGTGGTGTCGACGACCGACTCGGGCCTGAGCTTCAGGGTCGGCACCAGCCAGCCTTGCGTGCCGTGAAACGCGATCGAGCCGGCGTCGCCCAGGGTAACGACGACGGCGAGCTTGCGCCCGGCGGCGAGGCTGCGCGCCGCCATGACCGGCGTGTCGGCCGGCAGACCGGCCGCGCGCGCGACAGCGACGATCTCGTGCTCGTTCGCCACCAGCACGTCGAGCCGGTCGATGAGCTCGCTCGGCAATGGGCCCGCCGGCGCCGCGTTCAGCACGATGCGGCAGCCGCGCGCAGCGGCCCGGCCGACGACGGCGTAGTTCGCCGCGGCGGGCACTTCCATCTGCAGGACCAGGGTCGTTTCCGGGGTCAGCCACTCTTCGGGCAGATCGTCGGGCGACAGCGTGGCGTTCGCGCCGTTCGCGACCACGATCTGGTTGGCCCCGTCGGGCGCCACCGCGATCATCGCGATGCCCGTCGGCGCCGCGCCCGGCATGACGTGCGTCAAGTCGACCCCGTCGTCCTTCAGCTGCCGCAGCGCCGCTGCGGCGAAGGCATCCTCGCCCACGCGGCCGACCAGGCGCACAGGATCGCCGCTGGCCCGGCGCGCCGCCACGGCCTGGTTGGCGCCCTTGCCGCCCGGCGCCATGTCGACTCGCTCGCCCAGGCTTGTCTCGCCTGGCCGCGGCAGGGCGGGAACGCGCACGGTGAGATCGAGGTTAATCGAGCCGAAGACTACCACACCCATCCGCGCCACCCCCTTGCCCGAACCGGCTTCCATTCCCGCCGTAACAAGAATGCCACTGTAGCTGGTCGAGTGACTAGCCGCTCTTGTTGTCGGCTTGCGTTTTGGCTAGCCTTGGTCCGCTAGAGGGGTAAACCACGGTGGGGAACGAGACGGGCGCCCGGTCCGTTTCGGTCAGCTGAGCAAACTCTACTAAGGACAAAGACTTCACAATGGACTTGGCATCGATTCGTCGGGCGTATAAGCGCTACGCCGGCATGTATGACGTCGTGTTCGGCGCCGCCATGAACCCCGGCCGCAAGCTCGCCGTCGCAACCGCCAACAAGCGCCCGAAGCAGCGGGTCCTGGAAGTGGGCGTGGGCACCGGCCTGGCGCTGCCGCTCTACCGCCGCGACATCACCGTGGTCGGCATCGACGTCAGCCCGGAAATGCTGGAACGGGCGCGCGACAAGGTCGACGAGCTGGGCCTGCGCAATGTCGAAGCCCTGCTCGAGATGGACGCCGAGAACCTGACCTTCCCCGACCAGTCGTTCGACACCGTCATCGCCATGTATGTCGCCTCGGTCGTGCCGCATCCGGAACGGTTGATGGCCGAGATGCGCCGGGTGTGCAAGCCGGGCGGCGACATCCTGATCGTCAATCATTTCACCTCGGACGGCGGCCCCCTGCGCGCGGTCGAGTTCCTGATCAACCCGCTGTCGAAGACGCTGGGCTGGCGGCCGGAATTCGACATGAAGTCGCTGCTGCGCACCGCCGGGGTCGAGATCAAGAACATCCGCCCGGCGCACCCGATGGGCATGTTCAAGGTGATCCACTGCCGCAACGCGCCGGCCCTGCCGATGACAGGTGCGGTGGGCGCCGACAGCTACGCCGGCGCCGCGGAGCCTCAGCTCCGGGCGGCTGAAGCCGGGCGTTCACGCCGCGCGCGCTAGGTTCTCCTAGCGCGGGTCGGGGATCACCGCCGTCGCCTCGATCTCGACCTTGGCGCGATCCTCGATCAGGGATTTCACCTCGCCC
>CAZLBB010000011.1:0-74481 GCA_964557415.1 uncultured Rhodospirillaceae bacterium | reverse complement strand
ACGAGCCCAAGGCCGTCCCGGTCGTGGCCGAGCCCGTCGAGGCCGAAGCGGTCGAGGAGGCGGAGAAGGAAGGCGCCGAGGAGGAAGAGGAAGCCGCCGCGGTGATCGAGGACACCTCGGACCTCGGCGAGGACACCGACGACCTCGGCGAGGTGATGGAGAACGTCGAGGACAACGAGAAGGAGCCCTGACGGCGGCCGCCTGTCCCCGCGTTTTTTCGCTTGAAGCCGGGCCGGCGATATCCCAAGTTCTCCCCGCGCCGCGCCCGTTATGTTCTCCCGCGCGGCCAAGGATTTCCGGGGCTGTAGCTCAGTTGGGAGAGCGCTACAATGGCATTGTAGAGGTCAGGGGTTCGATTCCCCTCAGCTCCACCAGATCACGGAAGGGCCCGGCCGGATGCGGTCGGGCCCTTGATCGTAGCAGTCCCCTGTCGCCCGTGGCCGCGTCCTTTGGGCAAGTAGTCGACCGTGAAGAACTCGGCTGGGCGCTGGTAGAAGCTGTTTCTCAGGTCGGTTGAGCTGCGAATGTCGGTCCTGCGATCACCCGGAAGATGGCACGCAAAAGCTCCTCCAGCCATCTGAGGAGGAGGGAGAAGTTGTAGCCGGCGGCCGCCAGCACGGCGTTGGCGCGATCGCCTTCGCGTCCCTTGAGATAGTTGCGATCCATGCGGTGTTCGGCTTTGACGTGGCCGATCACCGGCTCGACGACGGCTCGTCGTCGGAGATTCGGGGTCGGAGATTCGGGGTCAGAGGGAGATTCGGGGTCAGAGTGGGATTTCACATCCCCATGCGCCGACCAACGCCGGTCGGCTTGTGCCCTCACCCCGCCGCCATCGCGTTGCGACGGCGCAATTCCGCCAGCGCGGCCGCGATATGCTCCGGGTGGCGCGACGCGTGCTCGATCTCCCACAGCCATGGCTCGCCGTCGGCGGCGTAGTGGATGACAAGGTCCTCGCCCGCGTCCTCGCCGCCGACTGCGCTCTCGTTGCCTTTCGCGCCCTCCGGCCACGGACGCACCTCGATCGCCATCGTGTCCGTCTCGGGCGAGTAGCTGATGCTCGTGTTCAAGATCACGGCTTCAATCCGCGGTCCCAAGACCACACCATGTCACGCTGCGTTTGACCCGCCCTACCCCGCAAGCGCGCGCCGCACGGCGGCCGGCTCGCGTTCGATCACGCGGAGGAAGGCCCGCGCGGCGCCCTCCGGCCGGCGGCGGCCTTGTTCCCAGTTCTGCACGGCGTCGAGCTTGAACCCGAAGCGGGCGGCGAAGGCGGCCTGCGAAAGGCCCAGGCGCTTGCGGATGGCCGCCACGTCCACGTCCTCCGGAACATGGGCAACGAAGCCAGCGCGTTTGCCGCGCGCATAGTCGAGCGCCTGTCGCGCACCGCGGAGGATACTCTGGCCAGATTTCGTCATCGCCTCTTCACTCCCATTCGATACGCCGCGGCGATCCCTGCCAGAACGTCCCGCAGCTCGTTGCGTTCTGCCTTGGAGAGATTGGCTTTCTCTCCCTTGCCGAAAACGGCGAGCAGGAACACCGGCAGGTCGGGTCCGGCATAAAACGTGATCGCGCGTGCTCCGCCGCTCTTTCCCTTGCCTCCGGCAGCCCAACGAACCTTGCGGGCACCGCCCGTTCCCTGCATCAGGTCGCCGGCCGTCGGGTTCCGTGCCAGAAACTCGATCAGCGCGCTTTCTTCCATGCTCGTCAGCACACGTCGCACGCCGTTCGCGAACTCCGGCGTCTCAACCGCCGTGTGAAGGGGCTGCGGCACGCGACCAACATACGCCAATGGCGTATAAACGCAAGGGGCAGCGTGCATGGACCGTCCGTTCTAGGGCCGGACAATGGGTGAGAGCAAGGTTCCCGACCAATCGTCGCGGAAGTGGAGATCTCCCACAGCCACGGCTTGCCGTCGCAAGCCGACGCCGCGCCGCAAGAGGCTACACCCGATCTTAACCGTTCTCTGCTAGCCCGGATCGCGAGCAATCCGCCGGGAGCGGCATCCGGCGCCCCCTCCGGCGCGCAAGGCGGGACGGAACGATGCAGGACAGGGCCTGGTGGCTCACGCTGCTGCAGTGGTCGCTGTGGGGCGTGCTCATGGCGGTCGTCAGGGGCTGGCTCGGCCGCAGCCGGCTGCGGGCGCGGCCCGCGGCTGAGGCGCGCCGGCTGGCGCTTCCGCCCGCCATGCTGGTCCTCGGGCTGGCGTGCCTGGCATTCTTCGGCGGCGCCGCCGTCGTCTCGAACGTCTTTCCCGACCGGACCAGCACGTGGTGGACGACGGCCGTCTTCGTCGGCTTCGCCCTCCTGGGGCTGGCGCTGGTGCTTGCCTACTTCCTCGAGGTGCATGAGGTCTCGGACGACGGGCTCGCCTCGCGCAACCTCTTCGGCATCACGAGGCATCTGCGCTGGCGCGACCTCGGCGACGTCCGCTTTGCGCCCGTCATGCAATGGTTCCGCCTGGAGACGCGGTCGGGCATCGTCGCCCGGGTCTCGGTCATGGTGATGGGATTGCCCGAGTTCGCCCGGCTGCTGCTGCGCCATGCGCCGACGGGAGCGATCGGCCCGGAGACGCTGGAGATCCTCCGCGCCACCGCCGACGGCAGCCCGCCATCCGTCCAGTAGGGACTTGCTTCCAGCGGGCGCGGCCCTCGGCCCGGGCCGGCCCATGATCCATCTCGTTCCGCCGCACCGCCTTCGCTAATCTCGTCCGGCACGCCTCCGCCATCGCCGCCCAAGGACCCCGCCCCATGCCGCATCCTGCCGATCACGCCTGCGACGTGCTGGTCGCGGGCTCGGGTGCCGGCGCGTTCGCGGCGGCGCTGACGGCCAGGCTGCACGGGCTCGACGTGCTGATGGTGGAGAAGGAGCCCCTGTTCGGCGGCACGACCGCCTATTCCGCGGGCGTGATCTGGATTCCGTGCAACGGCCACCAGGCGGCGGCGTCCGTGCGCGACAGCCGCGCCGACGCGCTCGCCTATCTCGCGCACCATGTCGGCAACCGGCTCGACCGCGCGCGGGCGGAGGCCTTCGTCGACCATGCCGCGGCGATGCTCGACCTGTTCGAGTGCGAAGGCCTGGTCGAGTATGCGCTGGCGCCAAGCTGGGCCGACTACCATCCCGACGAGCCGGGCGCGTCTGAGGGCGGCCGCTCGCTGTGCCCGGCCGACTTCGACGGCAGGGCGCTCGGCCAATGGTTCGACAAGCTGCGCCCGCCGATCAGGACGATGACGGCGCTCGGCGGCATGATGGTCGGGCGCAACGACCTGCCGCACGTCTACCGCATGACGACGTCGGCGGCGTCGGCCTGGCATGTCGCGCGCATGGTGGCGCGGCAGGCGCGCGACCGCCTCGCCGGAAATCGCCGCGGCACGCGGCTGGTGAACGGCAACGCGCTGATCGCGCGCCTGGCGCTGAACGCCTTCCGGCGCGGCGTCGATCTGTGGCTCGCGGCGCCGGTGGTCGCGCTGGTCCGCGACGGCGACCGCGTGACGGGCGCCGTCGTCGAGCGCGGCGGCCGGCGCTTCCGCGTCGAAGCGCGGCGCGGCGTCGTGCTCGCCTGCGGCGGCTTCCCGGCCGACGCCGCGCTCAAGCAGCGTATCTACCCGCACATCGCCGCGGGCAAGGGCCACGTGGCGCTGCCGCCGCCGGGCAACACGGGCGACGGGCTGCGGCTCGCGCGGGAAGCGGGCGGCGTGTTCCACGACGACGTGCATCACCCGGCGGCCTGGGCGCCGGTGTCGCTGGTGCCGCAGCCGGACGGCCCGGCGATCCCGTTCCCGCATTTCTTCGAGCGCGGCAAGCCCGGCTTCATCGCGGTCGACCGGCGCGGAAGGCGCTTCGTCAACGAGGCGCGCTCCTACCACGTGTTCGTGCCGGCGATGATCGAGGCCTGCCGCGGCGATGCTCAGGCAGAGGCGTGGATCTTGTGCGACCACCGCGCCATCCGGCGCTTCGGCCTCGGCGCGCTCGGCCCCGCGCCGGTGCGCGTCTCCCCCTTCCTGCGCTCGGGCTATATCAGTCGCGGCGCGACGGTGCGTGCGCTGGCCGTCGCCTGCGGCATCGACGCCGACGGGCTCGCACGCACCGTCGACGCCTTCAACGGCCCGGCGCGGCGGGGCGAGGACCCGGCGTTCGGCCGCGGCAGCGACGCCTATCAGCGCTTCAACGGCTGGGCCGGCCACGCGCCCAATCCCTGCGTCGCGCCGCTCGACCGCCCGCCCTTCTACGCGGTGCGCGTGGTGCCGAGCGAGCTCGGCACCTTCGCCGGCATCCGCACCGACGCCCAGGCGCGGGTGGTCGACGCCGCCGGCCGGCCGGTCGCCGGCCTCTACGCCGTCGGCAACGACGCCGCCAGCGTGATGGGCGGCACCTATCCCGCCGCCGGCATCACGATCGGCCCGGCCATGACCTTCGGCTACATTGCCGGGCGGCACCTGGCGGGCGCATAGCCGGAAGCTACGGCTGCTTGCCCTGCAGCAGCTGCTTCAGGATTTCCGGGACCGCCGGTGTACCCGTAGCGCCGCCGGCAGCGCCGCGACGGGTGAGCAGCATGACGAGCGGGCTGTTCTTCGGATCGCGCGCCTGGAGTTCCTTGGCCGTGACCTTCGCCTCGCACTGGCGTGACAGCGACTCCTGCGAACCGGAACGAAACGCCGGGTCGGCGCGGGCGCTGTCGATGCAGGCCTTGATGTCGGACTCGCGCTTGGCCCGTGTGGGATAGGCGCCGCTCAGGAGCAGCAGCGGAAACACAGGCCCGATCGCCTCGCAGCGGTGTTGCAGGTCCGCCTCGGACTCGGCGGCGAGGTCCGGCTGCTCGCGCAATTGCGCCATGCAGGTACGGAAGATCTGCTGCCGCCCGTCCGCGTCCGGTGCCGTCGGCGGGGCAGAGCCCGCCGATGCGGGCGGGGCCGCGGCGGCGATCTGCGCATCGGGGACTTGCGTCGGCGCCGTTGTCCCGGCCGGCGGCGGCGAAGGCGATGGCGGCGAGGCCGTTGACGCACTGGGCGGCCGCGGCGGCGACGGATCGGCCGCGGACGTCGGGGCACGCGCGGCAGATGGCGTTCCCGGTGCCGCGCCGCCCTCGCCGACGACCACGAACGGGCCCCAGTACGAGGGGTGGGCGTATCGCGAGTCGGCCATCAAGGCCAGCATCGATCGGCGCATCGCCTCGGCCCGTCCGATGCCGGGTTCCTTGGCCAGGGCATCGATCGCGCCGGTGGTCAACCGGGCCGAGGAGTGCGACTCGACCGGCCAGTGCGACACCAGCAACGAGCGGGCGCCAGCATGGAAGAACGCCTTGGCCAGGCCGGAAAGGCCCTCGGCGCCCGGCGCACCGTCGGGCGCCGCGGTGTTGCACGCACTCAGGATCACCCAATCGGCATTCAGCTTGAGTTGCGCCACTTCCGATGCACCGAGCAACCCGTCATCTTGTTCCGTTGCTTGGCGCGGCGGCGTCATGACCAGCGCCGGCTCGCCATAGTCGCGGAACTGACCGGCCATCAGGCCGTGCGTGGCAAAGGCCACGACACGGTAGGACGACAGGTCGGTGCCCTTTGCCTTGGACTCGGTCGCCTGGGCGCGCAGCCAGAGCGTGTCGTCGCCGGCGCCAAGGGCACGCGCCATGGCGCGCAGTTCCGCCCCGGTTTCCGGCAGGGGTTCGAGCGCGCGCACGGCGTCCGCATCGGCGATGGTGCCGCGATAGAGCCGCGCGGACTTCAGCCCCTTGCGGTCGCCGGGCCTGCCCTCCAGCGCCGGATCGCCAAATCCGGCAAAGGGCTCGCGCGCGCGGCCGTCGCCATGAGCGAAACGGCGCAAGGCGCGCAGCGAGGCGACGGACGGGAGAATGGTGATCGCATATTGCCGGATCAGCCATTTCGCCGGCGCCGTCGCATTGCCGCCCGAAGGGCGCGGTTCCGTCAGCAGGACGCCGAACGGCAGGCTCTGCAGCGCGCCGGCCGGCACGATCAGGAGATGACGTGCGCCCTTCAGCAGCGGCGATGCCGGCGCGACGATCTTCCGATAGAGTTCGTGCGACGGCCCGAGCGCGAACGGCGGCGGTCTTCCGTCGGTGAACAGGCTGAGGTCGAGCGTCGCCCGAATCGCCACCACGGCCTCCTCGAGCCCCGTGCGGCCGATGGGCAGCTTGAACAGCTCGGCGCGGTCGCGCCGCAACACCCAGAGGAAGCTGACGTCCGACTTGTCGAACACCCAATCGACGCCGGTCTGGTACACCAGCATCGCCTCGTCCGCGCCGAGCAGCGCCTGCGCGCCCTTCAGGGACAACGGCTGAGGGACCGCGATCTCGGCGTAGCGCGGGAAGTCGCGCGTGAGCGTGGCATCGAAGCGCTCGACTATCCGGTCGAGTTCCGCGCCTTCCTCGCGCAGGCGCTGTTCCGCCTTCGTGTCGCGCGATTCGGGCGGCTGCCCGAGCGCCGCAATCAGCTTCCGGTCCAGGGCACGGCGGCGCTCGATCGCGTCCTGGCGTTCCCGCACGGCCGCCGCGAGCCTGTCGCTGCCGCTCGCGAACCGCGCCGCCATGCGCGCCAGGGCCGCAGACGCGCCGCTGCGCCCGGCAAGCTGCGCCGCCTCGAACGCCTCGGCGCCGATGGCGGCCCGCCGTGCCCGATCAGGAGAACGGTCGGCCAGGAGCGCCAGCAGCGCCAGGCTGTCGTCGGCAAAGCGCATGTCGCCGCCCGCGCCGGCGGTCGCGCGGTCGTCGACGGCTGCCGATCGCGCGCGATAGATCGCCGCAACCCGGCGCATGGCCGCCAGGGCGTCGTCGTCCCGGTTCTGCAGGAAGGCCAACGCGGCCAGGGCCATGTGACTGCGTGCGACGTACGGGTGGTCCTGCCCCACCGTCTTTTCATCGATTGCCGCGGCGCGCCGCACCAGCGCTTCCGCGTCCGCGTAGCGGGCCTGGCCGGCATGAAGGTCGGCAAGACCGAGCAGCGTGGGCGAAAGCGCATGATGGTCGGGGCCAAGTGCCTTTTCCCGGATCGCCATGGCCCTGCGGTGGAGCGGCTCGGCGTCCGCCGGTCGCCCGAGACCAACATAGGCGCCGGCGAGATTGGACAGGCTGGCGGCCACGAGCGTGCTCTCGGGGCCGAATGCCTTCTCGCGGATCGCGAGCGCGCGCCGCCCGAGCTTTTCCGCATCCGCGTAGCGCCGCTGCCGCGAGAAGAGCACGGCCAGGTTGTCGAGGCTCACGGCGACATCCGGATGCTCGGTGCCGAGCGCCTTCTCCTTGATCGCCAGCGCCCGCCGGTAGACGGACGCGGCGTCGTCGAGCCGGTCCAGGTCGTCATAAAGCGCGCCAAGATTGTTCAGGCTCGCCGCTACCTCGATGCTTTCGGGTCCGACGACCTTTTCCTTCATCGCGAGCGCACGGCGATGCGCCGACTCCGCTTCGGCGTACCGGCCCTGCTCCTTGTATACGCTGCCAAGGCCGGTCAGCGTGACGGCGAGGTCCCGGCTTTCGGGGCCGAGCTCCTTCTCCCATATGCGCGACGTGCGCAGGAGGATCGACTCCGCCTCCGTGAATCGGCCCTGGTAGTAGTAGAGACCGGCAAGGTTATCCAGCACGCTCGCCACGGAGCGATGCTCCGGCCCGTACGCCCTTTCCCGCATCGCGAGGGCCCGGCGAAAGAGCGGCTCCGCCTCGCTCAGCCGGCCCTGCGCCACCTGGACGACGCCGAGCGTGACGAGGCTCTGCGCCACGGCCGGGTGCTGCGCGCCGCCGATCCGCTCGCGCTGCTCGAGCGCGCGCTGCAGGACGGACTCCGCCTCGCGGTACCGGCCTTGCTCGTAGAGAGCGAGGCCCTGCCTGTAGAGCTGGTCCGACTCCGCAAGGCTCGATTGGGCCTGCGCGGCGGCGGCGGCCACGACGAGAACGCAACCGGCCAGGCAGGATGCGATCATCCGGCGCCGGGGGCGTTTGCATTCCATGCTGCCGTCTCCCACCCGCAATCCGGCCAAGGCGGATCCGACGAGGGTCCTTATACCTGCCACTCTTGCATGTGGTACGCCGATCAATGAGTTAACTATATCATAGAAACCGGCAATGCGGCGTGGCAGGGCGGACGCATGCTCCGCGCCGCGGTTGCTTGACGCTCATGCGGGTGGGACCGATCATTGCGGCGGCATGAGCGTCATCGCCGTCCCCGACCGGCAGAAGACCAAGCGGCCGCCCGCGCCCGAGCTGCCCGCGCCGGCGTCCGCGGCGCAGCGCTATCCGCGCATCCTCGACCTGCTGGCCCCGCCCGAGCGCGAGCGCCTGCTGGCGATCGCGGCCGAGAAGCCGGTCGGCAAGGGCTGCTTCCTGTACCAGCAGGGCGACGCGTCGGCCGCCCTCTTCATCATCCTCTCGGGCCGGGTCAAGGTCCTCTATATCAACGACGAAGGCAGCGCGCAGACGGCGCTCTACTACCGCGAGGGCATGCTGGTCGGCGCGCATGGCTGCACCGAATGGTCGGGCAGCCATTCCTGGACGGCGCAGGCGCTGACCGACTGCCACATGCTGCGCATCCGCCATGCCGACTTCCTCGACTTCGTGCGGCGGTCGCCCGCGGCGCTGTGGGCCGTGCTCGCCATCACCGAGTTCAAGAACGAGCAGCTGAAGAAGGTCATCCGCGTCCTGGCGCAGCCGACGCTGGAGGACAAGATCGTCATGGCCGTGCGCCATTTCGGCGCGCTCTACGGGCTCGACCGCGGCGACGAGATCGAGATCGACGGGCACATCACGCACCAGGAGATCGCCGACATGGTCGGCGCCTCGCGCCAGAGCGTCACCACGCTGCTGGTCGCGCTCGAGCGTTCCGGCGCCATCCGCCGCGAGGGCAGGCGCCTGTTCGTGCCGGCGCGCGCCGACGAGGCCTGAGCCCGGCCATCGCCGGCGGGCCTTCCCGCCCCTCCGGCCCGCCAAAGTTGCATCGCTCCTCCCTTCCGGGCGCCGCCGCGACGTGTCAGCCAGGCGACAGACGGGGCCGGCCGGATCGGCTGTCAATCGACGGAACAGGAACGGCGGCTCCGCCGGCCGAGGGAGGAAAGAATGCGTGCTGTCAGAACCATCGCCGGCGCCTTCGCGGCGGCATCCATTGTCGCGCTCGCCGGCGCCGCGGCCGCCGAGACCTATCCGGCCAAGCCGATCCGCTGGATCGTGCCCTACAACCCCGGCGGCGGCACCGATTCCTCGGCGCGCATCCTGCAGATCGCGATCGAGAAGAACAAGCTGCTGCCGCAGCCGCTGGCGCCGGTCAATGTCGGCGGCGCCGGCGGCTCGATCGGCGCGCGCCAGGTCAAGGACGCGCCGCCCGACGGCTACACGATCCTGATCCACCAGTCGGCGCTGCTGATCCAGGAGGCCGCCGGCATCAGCGATTTCGGCTTCCGCAACTTCGAGCCGGTGATCTCGATCAACGCGCAGTGCATGGTGGCCGGCGTCTTCGACGGCAGCCCCTACGCCGGCTACAAGCAGCTGATGGAGGAGGCCAAGGCCAAGCCCAGGACCATCGTCTGGGGCGGCAATATCGGCAGCGCCAACCACATGGCGATCGCGTCGATGGAGAAGGCGACGCCGGGCGCCGAGTTCAAGAAGGTGCAGATCGGCGGCGCGGCCGAGAGCTACGCCGGCCTCAAGGGCAAGGTCATCAGCGTCGGCAATTTTGGCGTCGGCGAGATCGTCGCCTACCGCGCCGGCGGCCTGAAGCCGCTCGCGATCCTGGCCGACAAGCGCGACGCCGCGATCCCCGACGTGCCGACCGCCAAGGAGCTCGGCTACGATGCCGTGTTCTGCAACGAGCACAATCTCTACGCGCCGAAGGGCACGCCGGCCGACCGCGTCGCCGCGCTGGCCGAGGCGTTCAAGAAGGCGCTGACCAATGCGGAGGTGGTCAAGGACTATCGCGAGAAGCTGGGCGCCGCGATCAACATCCGCGTCGGCGAGGACCTCAAGAAGCACCTCGCCGCCGAGCTCGAGCGCTTCCGCCCCATGACGACGGACATGAAGCCGAAGTGAGGGCGTCGGATCCGGTGCAGAACGGAGCGCATCGTCCGCCCGTTTTCGGTCCCCCCTCCCGCAAGGGGAGGGGGGACTGGCGTCGCAGCACCGCTTCCCGCCCATGAACCGCAGCCTGTGGGACGTCGCGGTCAGCCTCGCCATCATCGGCGTCGCGGGGCTGGTGTATCGCGACGCGCTCGGCTACCGGCCGGGCAGCTACGACCCGCTGGGGTCGGGGGCGATGCCGCGCATGGTGGCGATCGCGATCATCGTCCTTGCGGTCGTCGCCATCGTGCAGTCGATCCTGGCCTACGCCACGCGGCCGGCGCGGCCGCCCGCCCGCACGACGGAGGACTTCGTCGCGCGGCCCTGGCTCGCCCTTGCCATCTTCTTCTATCTCGTCGCCGCCGCGGCGCTGCTGTACCTGCGCGTGCCCTTCGGCATCGTCGGCACGCTGCTGCTGTTCTTCTCGACCCTGTCGATCAAGCGGGGCGACCCGAGGATCATCCTGCCGGCGGCGCTGTGCTCGACCGGCTTCGGCTTCGGCCTCGGCTACCTGTTCGGCGGCATCTTCGGCGTCGACCTGCCATGACCGGCCTCATCGACGCGTCGATCGCGGTCCTGCTGCCCAACACGATCTTCTTCCTGGTCGGCGGCACGGTGCTGGGCGTCATCCTCGGCGCCATCCCCGGCGTCACAGGGGCGATGGGCATCGCGCTGATGCTGCCCTTGACCTTCTACATGACCGTCAACAACGCGCTCACCATGATGGTGTCGATGTATGTCGGCGCCATCGCCGGCGGCCTGGTGACGGCGATCCTGCTGCGCATCCCGGGCGAGCCGTCCTCGATCGTCACGACCTTCGACGGCAACCCGATGGCGCGCAAGGGCCAGCCCGGCCGCGCGCTCGGCTACGCCGTCGGCGCGGCGCTGTTCGGCGGGCTGGTGTCGTGGGTCGCGCTGGTGGCGCTGACCTACCCGCTGTCCGAGATCGCGGCGCGGCTCCGGCCCTTCGACATCCTCGCCCTCGTGCTGATGGCGCTGGTGCTGATCGCGGCGCTGGGGCAGGGATCGGTCATCAAGGGCCTGATCGCCGGCCTGCTCGGCATCCTGGTGTCGATGCCCGGCACCGACCCGTCGACCGGCGCGCTGCGCCTGACCTTCGGCTTCCACGAGCTCGACGCCGGGTTCTCCACGCTGGCCGTGCTGATCGGCGCCTACGCCGTGGCGCAGGTGCTGTCCGACATCATCGCGATCGAGCGCAAGGTCGAGACGGTCGAGGCCACGGCCCGGGGCATGTGGATCACGCTCAAGGAGTGGAAAGCGCAGGGCTGGAACCTGATCCGCTCGTCGCTGATCGGCACCTGGGTCGGCATCATGCCCGGCATCGGCGCGACGGTCGGCTCGCTCGTCTCCTACACGGTCGCCAAGACGCTGTCGAAGACGCCGGAGAAGTTCGGCACCGGCCATCCCGAGGGCATCGTCGCCTCGGAATGCGGCAACAACGCCACGGTCGGCGGCGCGCTGGTGCCGATGATCGCCATGGGCATCCCCGGCAGCGTGACCGACGTGTTCCTGCTGGCGGCGCTCATCATCCACGGGCTGCAGCCCGGCCCGATGCTGTTCACCAACCATCCCGAGGTCGTCTACGTCATCTTCGCCGCCTGCCTGATCTCGCATTTCGTGCTGTTCCTCTGCATGACCGCGGGCATCCGCTTCCTCGCCCGGCTCACCACCGTGCCGGTGTGGTATCTCTTTCCGGTGATCCTGCTGTTCTGCGTCGTCGGCGCCTTCGCCGAGAACAACCGGGTGTTCGACGTGTTCGTGATGCTGGGCTTCGCGGTGGTCGGCTTCGCCATGGAGAAGACCGGGTTCTCGCTCGGCGCCTTCGTCATCGGCTTCATCCTCGGCCCGATCACCGAGCGGAGCCTGCGCGCCGGCCTCACCCTGTCGGACGGCTCCTATCTCGACATCTTCATGCACCCGGTCTCGGCCGTCTGCGTGGTGCTGGCGGCGGCGATGTTCGTCTGGGCGCTGCGCTCGCAGTACCGCATCAACAGGCGCATGGCCGCCGCGCCCGTGTACGAGACGGACTAGGCGCGGGCGGAACGGTGGCATGAGCCGGCTCGACCGCTGCTTCGACGTCGAGGACTTCCGCGCGGCGGCGCGCCGCCGCCTGCCCAGGGGCGTGTTCGAGTTCATCGACCGCGGCGCCGAGCGCGAGCTGGCGCTGCAAGAGAACGTCGCCGCCTTCCGGCGCCTGAAGCTCAAGGCCCGGTTCATGGTGGACCTGAGCGACCGCGACATGGGGACCGAGCTGTTCGGCCGGCGCGTCCCCGTGCCGCTTGCGATCGCGCCCACCGGCATCGCCGGCCTGTGCTGGCACCAGGGCGAGCTGGCGCTGGCGCGCGCCGCGGCCGAGGCCGGCGTGCCCTTCACGCTCGCCGCCGCGTCGATCACCTCGATGGAGACGATCGCGCGCGAGGCCGGCGGACGGCGCTGGTTCCAGTGCTACATCTGGCAGGAGGAGGACCTCGCCTTCCAGATGGTCGAGCGCGCCAAGGCGCTGGGCTACGAGGTGCTGTTCGTGACGATCGACACCGCGCTCGGCCGCACGCGCGAGTACAACGACCGCAACGGCTTCACCGACCCGATCTCGCTCAACCCGCGCTTCGTCGCCGACATGGCGCTGCACCCGCGCTGGGTCGCGGGCGTGATCGGACGCTACCTCATGACCACCGGCATGCCGCGGCACGAGAACTACCCGCCGCAGTACCAGCAGCGCATCACCCGCGGCAGCGCCGTCGCGCCGAAGAACAGCATCACCATGACGTGGGAGACGATCGGCCGGCTGCGCAGGATCTGGCCCGGCCCGCTGGTGGTGAAGAGCATCCTCAGCGCCGACGACGCGCGCCGCGCCCTGGACCAGGGGGCCGACGGCGTGGTCGTGTCCAACCACGGCGGCCGCGCGCTCGACAGCGCGCCCGCCACGATCGACGTCCTGCCCGAGGTCGTCGCCGCCGTCGGCGACCGCACGACCGTGCTGCTCGACGGCGGCATCCGGCACGGCAGCGACATCGTCAAGGCGCTGGTGCTCGGCGCCAGGGCGGTGCTGGTCGGGCGCGCCACGCTCTACGGCATCGCCACCGCGGGCCAGGCCGGCGCCGCCAAGGTGCTGCGGCTGCTGGCGACGCAGTTCGAGAAGAACATGGGCTACATCGGCTGCCGGCGCGTGTCCGAGCTGGGGCCGCACGTGCTGCACCGCATCGGGACGGGCACATGAGCCGCGCGCGCGTCGCCTGCGTCGGCTTCGTGTTCGACGCAGCGGCCGAGGCCGTGATGCGGCGGATGGCGCCGCCGGCGTTCGACCTGACCTTCGTCCCCGAGCCGGAGAAGCTCGCGCCCGCCACGCTCGCCGCCAGCGACATGCTGCTGACCGTGGCGCCGGTCAGCGACGCCATGATGCGCGCGGCGCCGCGGCTGCGCCTGATCCAGAAATGGGGCACCGGCTACGAGAAGATCGACGTCGAGGCCGCCGGGCGGCACGGCATCGCCGTCGTCATCACTGCCGGCGCCAACGCCGACACGGTCGCCGAGCACGCGGTGACGCTGATGCTGACGGTGCTCAGGCGCGTGGTCCTGGCCGACCGCGCATTGCGCGCCGGACGCTGGATCCCGGCGGAGCTGCGCCCGGTGTCGCGCCGGCTCTACGGCAAGACGGTCGGCATCCTGGGCTTCGGCCGCATCGGCCAGGCGTTGGCGCGCCAGCTCGAAGGATTTGCCACCACCAATCTCTACTACAAGCGAAGCGGCCGCCTCGCCGACGAGGCCGCGCTCGGCGCGACCTATGCCGGCCTGCCGGAGCTGCTCGCGCGCAGCGACATCGTCTCGCTGCATTGCCCCGGCGGCGCCGAGAACCGCCACATGATCGGCAGCGCCGAGCTCGCGGCCATGAAGCCGGGCGCGGTGCTGATCAACGTGGCGCGCGGCGAGCTGGTGGTGGAGGACGACCTCGTCGCGGCGCTGGAGAGCGGCCATCTCTCGGGCGCCGGGCTCGACGTCTTCGCCGAGGAGCCGCTGCGACCGGGATCGCGGCTGCGCGGGCTCGACAACGTCGTGCTGACGCCGCACGCGGCCGGCAGCCTGATGGACGACGTGCCGCTGATGGCCGGCCACGCCTTCGAGAACATGCTCGCCTTCCTCGAGGGCCGGCGCATCCGCGCGGCGGACCGGGTCGTCGATCCCGAGCGCCCGCGGACAGTCCCATGAGGATCGCCGACCTCAGCGTCCATCCGCTGTCCATACCGTTCGAGCGCGTGGTGTGGACGGCGCACGAGCCGTTCCGCCGCGCCGAGCTGGTGCTGGTCGAGATCCGCACCGACGATGGCATCACCGGCGTGGGCGAGATCTCGACCGGGCCGCAGGCTTCCGTGTGCGCGCTGCTCGACCAGCTGCGCCCGATCCTGATCGGGATGGACCCGCTGGCGATCGACGCGATCTGGCGGAAGCTGTTCTCGATCACCTGTCCGCGGCCGGGCGGACTCGGCGGCTGGGACGGGCTGCCGCCGCCGCTGCCGCGCAACCAGCGGCCGCAGTTCATGGCGGCGCTGGCCGGCATCGACATCGCGCTGTGGGACATCGCCGGCAAGGCCGCCGGCAAGCCGGTCTTCCGCCTGCTCGGCGGCACGCGCACGGACGTGTTCACCTACGCGGTCGGCGGCTTCTACGTCGAAGGCGGCGACCCCATGGCCTGCGCCGCCGAGCTGGCCGGCTACGTCGCCAAGGGGTTCAAGGCGGTCAAGCTCAAGACCGGCGCGCTGGCGATGGACGACGAGGTCGCGCGGGCGCGCGCGGTGCGCGACGCGATCGGCCCGGGCATCCAGCTCATGCTCGACATGAACGCGCCCTACGACGTCGCGACCTGCATCCGCTTCGCGCGCGCGGTCGCGCCGTTCGACATCCTGTGGCTCGAGGAGCCGCTGCACTGGTACCTGCAGCCGTCGGACTTCGTCCGCCTCGCCCGCGAAGTCGACATCCCGCTGGCGCACGGCGAGCGCGAATGGCACCGCCACACGACAGGCGAATTCATCGACTCGGGCGCGATCCGCTACGTGCAGTTCGACTGCACGCGCTACGGCGGCTTCAGCGAGGGAATGCGCATCGGCCGGCACGCCGAGTCCAAGGGCGTGAAGATCGCGCCGCATTCCGCCGCGCATATCCAGGCGCATCTCGCCGCGGCCTTCGG
This sequence comes from uncultured Rhodospirillaceae bacterium, assembly GCA_964557415.1. GTDB lineage: Bacteria > Pseudomonadota > Alphaproteobacteria > JAEULC01 > JAEULC01 > JAEULC01. Next base: position 59,242 of record CAZLBB010000011.1, on the reverse strand, counting down.
CGACGCGGCCTATGCCGCCGAGTCGGTCGGCGACGAGAGCCTGCATCCGATCCACCGCCGCATCTACGCCGGCGGCGCCGCGCATCGCGGCGACGGCCGGGTCCACCTCACCGAGGCGCCGGGCTTCGGTCTCGAAATCGACTGGCAGGCGGTCGCGGCGCTCCGCAGCTGACCGGGAAAGGAACGCAGATGATCCTCGACGACCTCAAGGGCAAGCGCGTGCTGGTCACCGGCGGCAGCTCCGGCATCGGCGCCGCCGTGGCCAGGGGCTTCCACGAGCACGGCGCCGACGTCGCCATCCACTATTTCAGCGGCGCGGAGGCGGCCAAGGCCCTTGCCGCAACGATGACGGGCGGCGGCAGGGTCGCGCTGGTCGCGGGCGACGTGCGCAAGCCCGCGGACGCCGCCGCGATCGTCGCCGAGACGGTGCGCGCGCTCGGTGGGATCGACGTGCTGGTGAACAACGCCGGCGGCATGGTCAGGCAGGTCAGGCTGGCGGAGTATTCGGACGAGGTCTACGACGGCGTGTTCGACCTCAATGTCCGCTCGATCCTCGCCCTGACGCGCGCCGCCCTGCCGCATCTCAAGGCCGCGGGCCAGGGCGCGATCATCAACATCGGCTCGATCGCCGCGCGCAACGGCGGCCAGCCCGGCTCCGGCCTCTACGCCGCGACCAAGGCGACGGTGCATTCGCTGACCCGCGCCATGGCCAGCGAGTTCGCGCCCGACGGCGTGCGCGCCAACGTTGTCGCGCCCGGACTGATCGTGACGCGGTTCCACGCCAACACGCCCAAGGAGCGGCTGGAGGCGGTGCGCGCGACCGTGCCGCTGCGCCGCCTCGGCACCGCCGAGGACTGCGTGGGCGCCTGCCTGTTCCTCGCCTCGTCGCGGATGAGCGGCTATGTCACCGGCCAGATCATCGACGTCAACGGCGGGCGCCTGATGCCGTGAGGCGCTACGCCGTCGTCCCCGGCGGCACCTTGATGAACTTCTGGATGCTGCGCAGGACCGCGGGCCGCTTCGTGTCGGGGAACAGCGACGGCCAGGCGGTGGCGGCGACCTCGGCGACGTAGAGGTCGCCGCGGCTGTCGGTCATCAGCGAGTGCGGGCCGATGAACTTGCCCGGCTCGTTGCCGGCAGTCGGGTCCTGGCCCAGCCGCGCCAGCACCTTGCCCTGGTGGTCGAGCACCGAGACGCGCGGGCCCAAATTCGGCGCGCCGCGGTTGAAGCTCCAATAGGGGCCGATCTCGGCGACATAGCAGACCGGGCACTTGCCCGGCGGCATGAACAGGCCGTTGGGCCGGTGGATGTTGCGCCATTCCGTCTCGTAGCGGCCGTTGCCGTCGAACACCTGGATGCGGTGGTTCTCGCGGTCCGCGACATAGACCCAGCCGTCGGCGTCGCAGACGACGTTGTGCGGCAAATTGAACTCGCCCGGCCCCATGCCCGAGCGGCCCCAGGACATCAGGTACTTGCCGCTGCCGGAATACTTGTGGACGCAGGCATTGCCGTAGCCGTCCGTGATGTAGACGTCACCCGCGGGCGACAGCGCCGTGTGCGTGCAGCGGTTGAACGGCCGCCCGCTCATGAAGGGCTGCGGCCGGCCCGGTATGCCGATCTCGAGCAGCACCTTGCCGTCGAGCGTGCATTTCCGCGCGGTGTGGTCGAAATCGTCGGTGCACCAGATCGTGTCGTCCGGCCCCATGCTGACGCCGTGCGGATGCGGGAAGACGCCTTCGCCCCAGGACTTGAGGAAGTTGCCCTCGCGGTCGAACACCAGCATCGGCCGGTCGGAGCGGTTGAACACGTAGACGCGGTCCCTGGCGTCGATGCCGACCGCCGCCACGTCGCCCAGCACCACGCCCGGCGGCAGCTTCGCCCAGTTCTCGCACACCCGGTAGGTGAACTCGCCCGACCCGACGATCACGCCCATGCGGCAAAGCCTCTCCCGCGTTCCAGCGCCGCTTTACCAGGGAGACGGGCGGCAGGGCTGTCGCGCAGGTGACATTGCGCGGGGGCTGTACCGGTGTAGGACCGCTGCTGAACAACAAGCCGTCCTGCCCGGGACAGCCGTGGCTCGTAGGCGGGTCATGACGCCTTGGCGTGAATTCGACGGCGCGAGCCGCAGACCCGCCGGGCGTTCCGGCGGCTTCCGCGGATCGGCGGCGCGCCCGGCCTCACCCCAGCCTGCCCACCTGCTTCTCAAGCAGCGTCCAGGCTTCCTCGCCCAGCTTGCCGCGCCATTCCTTGTAGAAGCCGGCCTTGGCCAGCATGTCGCGGAAGCTGCCGGTCTCGGCCCTGTTGAAGGCCATGCCCTTCTTCTCGAGATCGGCCTGCAGCGTCTCGTTGAGCCTGGCGAGCTCGGCGCGCTGCGCCACGGCGCCCTCGTTGAAGGCGCGCGCCACGACCGTCTTGACGTCGTCGGGCAGGCGCTCCCAGGCCGCCTTGTTGAAGCAGATCCAGTGTCCGTCCCAGACGTGGTTGGTGATCGAGCAGTACTTCTGCACCTCGTAGAACTTGCCCGCGTCGATGATCGACATCGGGTTCTCCTGCCCGTCCACCACCTTGGTCTGCAGCGAGGTATAGACCTCGCCGAACTGCATGCTGACCGGGTGCGTGCCGAGCGCCTTGAAGAGCGACACCAGCGCCGGCGCGCCGGGCACGCGCAGCTTCATGCCGGCGAGGTCGGCGGCCGACTTGATCGGCTTGACGCTGTTGGTGATCTGGCGGAAGCCCAGGTCCCAGATCCTCTCCATCGGCACCAGCCCGACCTTGGCGGTGATCTGGCCGCGTACGTACTTGCCGAGCTCGCCGTCCATCGTCGGCCACACCTTGTCGTAGGCCGGGAAGGCGAAGCCCATGCCGTTGATCGCGGTCAGCGGCAGGATCGAGGCGAGGATCAGCCCGGCCGGCTGGCAGATCTCGATGGCGCCGCTGCGCACCTGCGAGAGGAGGTCGTTGTCGCCGCCGAGCTGGCTGTTGGGGAAGACGTTGAGCGCCATGCGCCCGCCCGTCTCCTTGCCGATGCGCTCGGCCACCTTCAGGAGGTGCTGGTGGAACGGGTGCACTGCCGGCGTGCTGTGGCCCATCTTGTACTCGAACTGGGCCGCGCGCGCCCGGCGCGGCAGCAGCGCGGCGCCGAGGCCGGAAGCGGCGACGGCGGCGGTCGAGGCGACGAGCGTGCGGCGGGTCAGTCCGGCTGCGTGTTTCATGACGTTCTCCTCCGTTTCTAAAGGAACCCGATCGAGATCCACGGCACCGCCGCGACGACCACCAGGCCGACCATCAGCGCCGCGAGATAGGTCCAGATATGCGGCAGCGCCCTGTCGGCGTCGCAGCCGCCGATCGCGCAGGACGCGTAGTAGCCGATGCCGAAGGGCGGCGCGAACAGGCCCACGCCCATCGCCAGGATCGCGATCATGGCGTAGTGCACATCGTGAACGCCGACTTCGCGCGCGATCGGGAACATCAGCGGCCCGAACAGCACGATCGCCGGCAGGCCCTCGAGCACGCTGCCGAGCACGATGAACAGCACGATCGACAGCACGATGAACGACGCCTTGCCGCCCGGCACCTGGCCGATGGCGTGCGCGAGGTTCTGCGAGAAGCCGGACGACGTGATGGCCCAGGCCATCGCCGTGGCGGCGCCGACGATCAGCAGGATGGCGCCCGACAGCGACGCGGTCTGCACCAGCATCGGCATGATGCGCGACCAGTCGAAGCGGCGATAGATCAGGAGTCCCACGATCAGCGAATAGACGATGCCGATGGTCGACACCTCGGTCGCGGTCGCCACGCCCTCGATCACCGAGCTGCGGATGACGAAGGGCAGCGCCAGCGCCGGGAGCGCGATGACGAAGGTCGTGCCCAGCTCGCGCCGGCTCGCGCGGGGCGCCAGCGGCCGGGTGTCCTTGCGCGCGCGATGCCAGACCACGACGCAGAGCGCCACGCCCAGCACGGCGCCTGGCAGGAGCCCGCCGGTGAACAGCGCGGCGATCGATATGCCCGTGACCGACCCCAGCGTGATCAGGATCAGGCTCGGCGGGATGGTCTCGGTCTGCGCCCCCGTGGCGGCCAGCAGCGCCGACAGGTCGCCGCGGTCGGCGCCGCGCTTCTCCATCTCCGGGAACAGCACCGGCGCGACGGCGGCCATGTCGGCCGCCTTGGAGCCCGAGATGCCCGAGACCAGGTACATGGCCGCAATCAGCACGTAGTGCAGTCCGCCGCGCACGTGGCCCAGCAGGTTGGACAGGAACCGCACCATAAGCGCGGCCATGCCCGTCATCTCGATCAGCAGGCCGAGGAACACGAAGAGCGGGATCGACAGCAGGATGAAGTGCGACATGCCGGCGTCGAGCCGGGCCACCAGAACCGAGGTCGACACGCGCGTCGCCAGCGCCAGGTAGCCGAAGGTCGCCATGCCGAAGCTGAAGGCGATCGGGATGCCGGCGAAGACCGTGAGCGGCACCAGCACCAGGAAGAAGATGACCAGGTTGAGGCGCCCGAGCCCCAGCAGCACCGGCTTCGCGAGCCACAGCAGCAGGCAGACCGCGATCACGAGCGCCAGCGCGCGCAGCAGGTCGCGGCGCGGCTGCTCCGCCATGCGCAGCAGCGCCAGCACGATCATCACGCCGATGCCGACCGGCATGGCGAGCGTGCGCCAGGTCATCGAGACTTCCAGCGTCGCCGTGATGACGACGTGCTCGAGCGCCACGTGCTCGATCGACGGCGGCAGGATGAGGACGAGGAAGGCGAGGGATGCCGCCAGCGCCACCGCCTCGAGCTGGACGCGCGCCGCCGGCGGCAGGCGGTTGACCAGCGTCATCATGCGCAGGTTCTCGGCGCGGCGAAACGCCAGCGCGCTGCCCAGCACCGCCAGCCACAGGAACAGGATCGAGGCCAGCTCGTCCGACCACACCAGCGGGCGATGGAACACGTAGCGCGCCAGGATGCCGGCGAACAGGATGACGATCTCGGCCACGACCAGCGCGGCGGTGCTCACTTCCAGGAACGCGCCGATCGCGCGGTCGGCCCGCGCGCCGATCCCGGTCGCGGCGATCCGCGGCGCCGCCGTGTGCGCGTCAGCCACGGCGCGACTGCCAGGCGGCGGCGGCGAACGCCGCCAGTTCGCGGTTGTAGCGCGGCGCGTCCTCGTAGAACGGCGAATGGCCGCAGTCGTCGTACCACGAGATGCGCGCGCCCTTGATCGCCGCGGCGCTCATCTCGGCGGCTTCCGGGAGGATCAGCTTGTCCTTCCGACCGTGCGTGACCAGGGCCGGCACCGTGATCTTGGCGAACGCCGCGCGGACGTCCTCCGGGTCGGTGCGCCAGCCGCCGATGGCGTCGCGCACCTCGAACGGGATGATCAGGTTGTAGGCGACGGCGGTGACGAAGTCGCGCTCCGCCGGCTGCTTCTCGAAGCAGGCGCACAGGAAGGCGATCGCGGTATCGATGCGGCCGGCCAGGTCGCGCCTTGCATCGGACTGCATGGCCTTGGAGCCGGGCCCGACCACGCTGTCGACCTCGAACGGCCGCGCCGCCAGGATGTTGATGCCGCTCAGCCGCCGGTCGCCATGGGTCATCAGGTACTGGCGCAGCACGCGCCCGCCCAGGGACCATCCGACCAGCACCGGGCGCACGAGGCGCTTGGCGGCGATGACGGCCTGCACCTCGTCGGCCCAGCGCCTGCCGTCCTGGTAGAAGACGGGATCGCGCGGCTTGTCCGACAGGCCGTGGCCGCGCAGGTCGTAGGCGACGAGGCGGAAGTCGCGCGCCAGCGCGCTGTGGACCTGGCGGTCGAACGACAGCGTGCTCTGCGCCAGGCCGTGAATGAACAGGATCTCCGGCCCGGCCGGATTGCCCCACTCGCTCACCGCGACGGCGACGCCGTCGGGCGTCGCCACGCGTTCCGGTTCGGCCGCGCGCGCTGTCATCGCTGCAGGCGTTTCCCCGGGCCCGTTGTTCTGGCATCCGGCCCGGCGGCAACTATGCCATGGAACGTCGCCCGCCCGCCTTCGCGGTTGGCGATAGGGGCGCTCGCGGCCGGCGAACGCGAGGATCAGGCGGCGGGCGCCGCCGCCGAACGAAGAAGGGAAGGGGCAGGGGCCTCCGCCGGCCTCACGCCGCCCGCACCTGCTTCGGGGACGCCGCTGGCGTCTCCGGCCAGAGCGAGAACACGAACTCGTCGTAGCCGAGGCCGGCCTTGCCGAGCGTCTCGGTCAGCAGCGCCGCGCCGGCCGCCATGCCCTGCTTGCGGTCGGCGTAGCGGTTCTCCTCTTGCAGCAGCGCGCGATAGATCGGCTCGATGCGGGCGATCGCCTCGCGCGGCACGGCGCGGCGGTTGGAGTGATAGGCGGCGATGCGGCCGTCGGCGTCGAAGGTCGGGGTCACGTGGGCGAACACCCAGTAGAACGCGTTGTCCTTGGCCATGTTCTTGACGAAGGCGAAGATTTCCCGGCCGTCCGCGATGCGGTCCCACAGCAGCTTGAACACGCAGCGCGGCATGTCGGGATGGCGGACGATCGAGTGCGGCGGCCTGCATGACCGCGCACGTCGTCCGTGCGCTCCGCGAGCGTGGGAAGGCTCGCCCCGCGATCAAAGCCCGGTGCCGCGCTTGTCGAATGGGATCAGGCGCGAGAGGAAGCGCGCGCGGTCGGGCGCGACGCGCCCCGTCCCCGCGTTCGATTCAGCGCAGATGGCCGCGCGCGTCGGCGGCGGTAACGCCTCCGCCGGCCTCGCGCAGCATGAGCGGGTTCACCTCGAGATCGACCAGGCAGTCGCCCAGGTCGAGGGCGAGGAAGCTGAGCCGTGAAAGGACCTCCGCGGCCGCTTCGACGTCGAGCGCGGGACGACCGCGCGCGCCCTGCAGCATCGGCCACAGGCGCAGCCGCTTCAGCATGTCGAGCGCCTGGGCCGGCGAGACGGGCGCCAGCGCCACCGCGACGTCGGTGAGCAGTTCGACCAGCACGCCGCCCGCGCCGGCCAGCACCAGCGGGCCATAGAGCGGATCGCGGCGGATGCCGACGATCAACTCGGCCGCCCCGCGCACCATCTCCTGCACCACGCAGCCTTCGATCGCGAGATCGGGCATGGCCTTGCGGGCTGCGCCGGTCGCCGACGCGAAGGCGGCGCGCACCGCCGACGCGTCCGCCAGGTCAAGCTTGACCGCGCCGACATCGCTCTTGTGCACCAGGTCACGTGCCACGACCTTGAGCGCCACCGGGAATCCGATCTCGGCGGCAATGCGCGCCGCCGCCTCGGCGTCGGGCGCGACGGCTTCGCGCGTGACCGAAATGCCATAGGCCGCCAGCAGGCGCTTGGCCTCGGGCTCGGTCAGCCGGCCGGGGCGCAGCCATTGCGGCAGCGGCTTCAGGCCCGGCGGGCGTGCCGGTGCGGTTCGATCCATCAGCGACAGCGCGCGATGCTCGATCATCAGCCTGAGCACGCGCAGCGCCTGGTCCAGGCTGTCGAAATAGGGGCAGCCCACCGCGCGCAGGGCGCGGCGCGGCCCGTCCGCCGCGGAGCCGGGCGTGACCGCGACCAGCACCGGCTTGCCGCTGGCCAGCGCCGCGACGGCAAGCTCCTTCGTCGTCGCCTCGTAGAACGGCACCGTCGTCAGCACCATCAGGATCGCGGCCACGTCGGGGTCTTCCGCCAGCGGCGTCATCGCCTTGGCCGCGGTGCCGACCGAGTCGCCGCTGCGCCGCCCGCCCAGGTCGATCGGGTTGTCCGCCTGCGGCGGGATCAGCACCTCGAGCAGGCGCTGCTTGGTCGCGTCCGACAGGCGCGCCAGGCGCAGGCCCGATTCCACTGCGCGGTCCACGCCGATGCCCGCGCCGCCGCCCGAGGGCGACAGGACGCCGATGCCGTCGCCCGGCAGCGATTGCCAGCGCACCAGCAGCTCGCCCAGCCGCACCATCGCGTCGGGATCGTCGGTCAGGATGGCGCCGTGGCGGCGGCAGGCGGCCTGCAGCGCCGCATAGGAGCCGGCGAGGCTCGCGGTGTGGGACTGGGCCGCGCGCTCGCCCTCCGGCGTGCGCCCGGTCTTGACGATGATCAGCGGCTTGCCGGCGGCGCGGCAGGCGGCGGCGCTGTGCAGGAAGCGCGCCCCGTCCTTGAAGCCTTCGACGTAGACGCAGATCGCCTTGGTCGCCGGATCGTCCGCCAGGTAGTCGATGAAGTCGCAGATCTCGAGGTCCGACTGGTTGCCCAGCGAGACGCAGAGGCTGAAGCCGATGCCCGCGTCATGGGCGCGGTTGAAGATCGAGACCATCAGCGCGCCGCTCTGGCTGACCAGGCCGATACTGCCGGTCTGGATGCGATCGATCTCCAGCACCAGCGACGAGGTCAGCGCCATGTTGGCCAGGGGGCTGATCAGCCCCATGCAGTTCGGGCCGACGATGCGCATGCCGGCCGCGCGTGCAGTGTCGACGATCGCCTGCTGCAGGCTTCTGCCCTCCTCCGTACCCGACTCGGCGAAGCCGGTGGTCATGATCACGCAGCAGCCCACGCCGGCCTCGGCGCATTCGCGCACGGCCTGCAGCAGCGCGCCGCCGGGGACCGCGAGCATGGCGACGTCCACCGGCTTTGGTGCGAGGGCGATCGACTTGTACGCGGGCAGGCCGAGCACCTCGGTCCGGTTCGGGTTGATCGGCAGCACGCGCCCGGCGAAGCCGTGCCGGGTCAGGTAGTGCATGACCCGGCCGCCGAACTTGTCCTTGTTGTCCGAGGCGCCGAAGACGGCGACGGAGCGCGGATCGACGATGCCGCGGATGCCGAGGCGCGGCGGCGCGGCGACGGTCGCGGTCATGTCTATCTTCCCCGGAACACCGGCTTGCGCTTCTCCTTGAAGGCGCCGATGCCTTCCTTGGCGTCGGCCGAGGCCAGCACGACCTTGGCCCAGCCTTCCTCCAGCAGCGCGGCGCGGTCCACGGTGTCCCTGTACTGGGCCCGGACCGCCTCCTTGATCGCGCGGATCGCCAGCGGCGCGCCCGCGGCCAGGCGGTCGGCGATCCTGGCCACCTCCGTGTCGAAGGCGTCGTCGGCCACCACGCGGCTGACGATGCCCAGCTCGCGCGCTTCGCGCGCCCCGATATCCTCGCCGAGCAACAGGGTGTCGAGCGTCCGGTTGCGGCCGATATAGTGGACCATGCGCACCATGCCGACGCTCCAGGTGGGAATGATCCCCAGATAGACGTCCCCGGCGCGGAACCTGGCGCTTTCGGCGGCGATACGGATGTCGCAGGGCCAGGCGAGCCCGGTGCCGCCGCCGATGCACCATCCGCGGATCGCCGCCACCACGGGCTTGGGATAGGTCTCGATCCGCTCGACGATGCGCCGGCCCATCTCGCGGAAGGCCTGGCCGGCCTCGGGGCTATGGCGCGCCTCGTCGCCGAGATCGGCGCCGGCGCAGAAAGCCCGCGTGCCCGAGCCGGTCAGCACCACGCAGCGCGTCTCTTCGCGCGCTTCGAGCGCGTCGAAGGCCGCCAGCAGCTCCTCGAGCAGCGTCGGCGTGACCACGTTGAGCGGCGGGCGGTTCAGCGTGATGGTCGCCACGGCGCCGCGATGGGACAGGAGGATGGTTTCGTAGGGCAATGGCTTCTCCTGGATGTCTATTTCGTCGGCCGCAGGCCGCCGGCGCGGTCGAGGACGAGTATCAGCGCCAGCGACAGGCCGATCAGCATCGCGGAGATGGCCGCGACGGTCGGGTCGATCTGGTCGGTCAGGTAGTTGTAGATGCGGATCGGCAGAGTCTGGTAGGCGGGGCCGGTCATGAAGATCGAGACCGTCACCTCGGCGAACGAGATCAGGAAGGCGAGGATGAAGCCCGAAAGCACGCCGCGGGCGCAGAGCGGCAGCGTGACCCGCAGCAGCGTTCGCCAGCGCGTGGCGCCCAGCGTCCGCGCCGCCCATTCCAGGTCCTCGGGCACGGCGCGCAGCTGGGCGTGGATGGTGCGCAGCGCGTAGGGCGTCACGATCGCGACATGCGCCAGCGCCAGCGCCCAGAAGGTGTTGTAGAGCCCGAGCGCGTTGACGAACTGCAGCATCGCGATGCCGTACACCACGCCCGGCACCAGCAGCGGCGACATGAACAGGGCGTCGAGCGCGCCTTTTCCGGGGAAGCGGAAGCGGACCAGGCCATAGGCGGCGAGGAAGGCCAGCATCGTGGCCAGGGCGGCGGACACGCCCGCCAGCCGCGCGCTCAGAAGAAAGGAGTTGAGGAAGCCGGGGTAGTTGAAGGCCTCGCGATACCAGCGCAGCGAGAACTCGCCGAACGGCAAGCGGAAGAAGGCCGCCGGCGTGAACGACATCCACACGATCAGCACCAGCGGCGCCAGCATCACCGCCGCCATCAGCCAGTTGAAGATGCGCAGCATCATTGCCCGCTCTCGAACGCCGTGCGCCGGCTGCCCCAGGCAGCCGCCATCTGCGACAGCCAGATCAGCGCCAGCGCGATGACCAGCAGCCCTACGGCCATCGCCGAACCCAGCGGCCAGTTCAACTCGACCAGGTTGACCTCGTAGGCCACGAACGACGCCACCCGTGCCCTGGCGCCGCCGAGCAGCGCCGGGGTCGCGAACGCGGTCATGTTCATGGTGAAGTTGATGATCAGCCCGGCCGCCAGCGCCGGCAGGGTGAGCGGCAGGGTGATCCGGCGGAAGATGTCCCACCCGCGCGCGCCGAGATTGGCGGCCGCCCAGCGCAGGTTCGGGTCCAGTCCGCTGAGCGCCGCCCACAGCGGCAGCAGCACGAAGATGAAATGGCCGTGGGTCAGGCCGATGGTGATGCCGGTCTCGTTCAGCATCAGCCGCAGTGGCGCGTCGATGATCCCCAGCGCGCGGAGGGTCTGGTTGATGATGCCGTTGGTGCTGAGCAGCAGCGACCAGCCGAAGGCCTTGACCACCACGTTCACCAGCCACGGCGTCATGTAGATCAGCAGATAGATCGCCTGGGCCCGCGCGCTCAGGCCGACGATGTAGATCGCGACCGGATAGGCAAGAACGCCGGTGATCAGCGTCACGGCCAGGCTGACGCGGATCGTGCGCCACAGGATGCCGAGATAGTATTCGTCGATCAGCTTCGCGTAGTTGCCGAGCGTCCAGGACGAGCGGTCGATGCCGCTGGGGGTGAACGGGTGGAAGCTGTTGACCGTGCCGTCGAACAGCGGCCAGAGGAAGGCGAGCGTCAGGACCAGGCAAAGCGGCAGGACGAAGACCGCCGGCAGCCAGCGGGCCCAGCCCGGCGGGCGCGCCGCGGCTTCAGCCGGCGGCAAGGGCGACCCCATCTTCCGCTTCCCAGCCGACCGATACCCGGTCGCCGGCCGCGATCGCCGCGCCGCCCAGGTTCTGCGCCTGCGCCAGGACGCGGTTCTCGCCCAGCCGCAGTCGATAGACGGTAAGCCCGCCCAGATACGTCGCGTCCTCGACCGTCGCGTCGAAGCGGTTGGCCAGGCCCGCGCCGCCGATGCGCACGCGCTCGGGCCGCAGGATCACCACAAGGTGGGCGCCGGCTTGGGCGGTCGGCCCCGAAGCGCCGATCCAGAACGCCGTGCCGTCGGCGGCGGCGACGAGGACGCGGCCGCCCTCGACGCGCGTCACGCGCACGTCGAAGTGGTTGACCTGGCCGGCGAACTCGGCGACGAAGCGCGTGGCGGGGCGCAGATAGATGTCGGCCGGAGGCCCGTGCTGCTCGACCCGGCCGTGGTTCATCACCGCTATCCTGTCGGACAGGGCGAAGGCCTCCTGGATGTCGTGGGTGACCAGGATCGTGGTGGTGCCGACCGAGCGCCGGATGCGGCGGATCTCCTCGCGCATTTCCTCGCGCAGGCGGGCATCGAGGTTGCTCAGCGGTTCGTCCAGCAGAAGGAGCGCCGGGCGCACCACCAGCGCGCGCGCGAGCGCCACGCGCTGCTGCTGGCCGCCCGAGATCTGCCGCGGCAGCCGATCGCCCAGGCCGGACAGGCGGACGAGATCGAGCGCCTCGCCGACGCGCGCGCGTATCGTCGCGTCCGCCTCGCGGCGCATGCGCAGGCCGAACGCGACGTTCTCGAACACCGTAAGGTGCGGGAACAGCGCGTAGCTCTGGAAGACCAGCGCGGTGTTGCGCGCATGGACGGGGACGCGGGTGATGTCGCGTCCATCCAGCCGGATCGCGCCGGCATCGGGCTGCAGGATGCCGGCGATGCAGCGCAAGAGCGTGGTCTTGCCGCATCCGGACGGGCCGAGCAGGGAGAAGAACTCGCCGTCGCCGACGGTCAGCGCGACGTCGTCGACCGCCCGCACCGTGCCGAAGCGTTTGTGCAGCGATTTCAGCTCCAGCGGCATGTCGGACCGATCGCGTTCCGCAGACCCCGGGCGGCGCGCGCCGCCCTCGAACGGCGGCCCGCCGGCCGCCGGACCAGCGCCGGCTACTTGATCGACGCGACCTCGCGCTCGAACCGCGCGTTCCAATCGGCCCGGTTCGCCAGCACCTTGGCGTAGTCGAGCTTGACCAGGTTGTTGAGCTGGTCGCCGATCAGCACGCGCTCGCGGGCCTTGTCGCTGACCTTCACATCCTTGTTCATCGGCGTGTTGCCGAAGCGCTCGGCGCGATAGGTCAGCACCTTCTCGCCGATCAGCCAGTTGAGCAGCGCCTCGCCGCCGGCGGGGTTGGGGCCGCCCTTCATGATCCCGGCGACCGTTGGGCTGATATAGGCGGGCTGCGGAATCACCACGTTGACCGGAATGCCCTTGCCCTTGATCTCCCAGCCCGAGGCGTTGCCGAACACGGCGATCGCGGCGGTCTCGCTTTCCATCAGCGTTCCGATTTTTGCGAAGGTCGTGGTCCAGTCCACGACGTTGGGCGCTACCTTCTTCAGCGCGGCGAATCCCGGCTCGATGTTGCCCTCGCCGCCACCGCCCATCCGCGCGAACTCGACCAGCGTGTAGAGGCCGTAGGTGTTGCTGACCGGCGGAATGATGACCGCACCCTTCAGTTCGGGGCGCATCAGGTCGGACCAGGTGGTCGGCGCCTTCCACCCTTTCTTCTTGAACATGCCGTCGTGGTAGATGATCGACAGCACGTCGGCATAGGTGAAGACGCCGTCGCCCGTGGGAAGCTTGGCCATGTCGGCCATCTTCGCCATGTTGGGGACCTTTGCCGGGTCGATCTTGGCGAAGACACCCTGCGCGGTGCCCTGCATGAAGGCGATCAGGTCGCACATCACGACGTCGACCTGGGGCTTGTCCTTCTGCGCCACGGCCGTGGCGATGATCTCGCTGGACGTGGCCTTGGGCACCAGCGTTACCGTGTAGCCGGTATCCTTGGCGAACTGGTCGGCCCAGCCCTCCTTTTCCAGCATGGTCTGGATCGTGCCGCCCCAGCTCAGGAAATAGACCTGCTTGGACTTGTCCTGCGCCATGGCGGCCCCGCTCGACAGCGCGAGGCCAAGCCCCAGCGCAGCCGCATGGACGAGTCCGATCCGCACCTGCTTCATGTCGATTGTCCCCCTTCGTCCCGGCCATGGCGCGGCCGGTCACGTGCTCTCGCGGCCCATGTTACGGCGACGCCGGAAACGGGAAAAGCCTGAAAATCCCGCGGCGGTCGGTCGGCGTGGCGATGCGACCCGGTGTCGCATCGCCATCCACCGCTCGAGACCGGCGACAGAAGGATGGCGACGCGGCTACAAAGGACGGCGCAACGAGGGGGAGCAGCGTCATGGATTTTGCGCTCAGCGCCAAGCAACGGGAACTGCAGGAACGCGCGCGCGAGGCGGTCGATCGCGTGGTCTCGCCGATCGCCGCCGAGTCGCCGGCGGGCAAGGTGCTGAGCCGCGACCAGGTGTCGCGCCTCTATAAGGGTCTCGCGCCGCTCGGCTATCTTGGCAGCACGATCTCGCCCGATCTCGGCGGGGCCGGCATGAGCCTGCTGGACTACGGCCTGCTGCTCGAGGCGCTGGGGCCGAGCCCGGTCGTTCTGGCCGAGATCGTCCCGCCGCGCATGATCGCGCGCAGCGGCACGCCGGAGCAGAAGCGCCGGTGGCTTGGACCGCTGCTGTCGGGCGACCTGATCGCGACTGCGGCGATCACCGAGCCGCAGGCCGGCTCGGACACCAGGGGCTTCACCTGCGAGGGCGTGCCCGGCCCCGACGGCTATCGCATCACCGGCAAGAAGAAATGGATCAAGCTCGGCGGCGTCGCCGACCTGCTGACCCTGATGGTGGTCGAGCCGGGCCTGCCTGCGAAAGCGCGGCACACGCGGCTGGTGGTCGAACGCGCGCAGACGCCGTGGCTCAGCCGCGAGCTGCCCTCGGTCGGCATGCGCAACCTGTCCTATGCCGAGCTGGAGTTCCGCGGCGCCGTTGCCCCGGTCGAGAACCGCATCGGCAATGCGGGCGAGGCGCTGACGACCTTCGGCCGCGCCATCGAGGCTTCGCGCCCGTTCATCGGGCTGACCGCCCTCGGCATCGCCGCGCACGCCCTCGCGCTCGCGACGCGCTACGCAAAGGACCGTCACGCCTTCGGCCGGCCGATCGCCAAGTTCCAGGCGATCCAGATCGCGCTGGCCGACGCCTCGGCCGAGGTCGCCGCGGCGCGGCTGCTATGCCTGCAGGCGCTGTGGATGATGGACCAGGACCAGCACTGCGCGCGCGAGGCGTCGATGGCGAAGGTGCTGGCCACGGAGACGGCCGTGCGCGCCTGCGGCGCCGCCATGGAAGTGATGGGCGCGATGGGCCTGTCCGAGGAGGCGGGAGTCGAGCGGTGTTGGCGCGATTGCCGGATGCTGACGGTGATCGACGGCACATCGGGCATCAACCGGCTGATCGCCGGCCGCGAAATCACCGGCCACGCCGCGTTCCTGTAGGCGCGGGTCCCTGACCGCGCAGAGCCGGGGACCGCTGGCTATGCGCCGCAGCCCGGGCCCAGCCTCGGCTTCGTCTCAGCCGAGCTGCGGTTGGCGATGCGCATGTCGCCGCTCTTCGCGCAGCGCGTCTCGGCCGGTGCCACGCCGGACCCTCCGCGCAGCGAGGGATGGGGACTATATATGAGGTCGGCGCGGCGGCTTCGGTCGCTTCGCGAGCGAAGGATGGTGGGTGATCAAGGACTCGAACCTTGGACCCGCTGATTAAGAGTCAGCTGCTCTACCAACTGAGCTAATCACCCGACCGGTCGCCTTTGGGCGAGGGGCGCCAGATAGCAAAGTCGGCCCGGTTTGTCGATAGCCGGTTCTGCCTGACGGGCATCCGGCCGCAGCGCCTTGGTTCCGCGGCTCGATCCCCGCTAGTATCGCGCCCCGGCCGTGGCCGCACAAGCGGGCCGGGCAAGCGGGGGAGTGCTCTTCGTGCAGATCGAACGTCCCTATCTTCTGTTCCTCGGCGATGCGCGCGACCAGCTCGCCGCCAAGACCGCCGACGGCATCAGGCAGTGGCGCCCGGACTGGTGCGTCGGCCAGTGGCGCCTGGCCGGATGCAAGGCCGATCTGGGCCTCAAGGACATGGATGCGCGGGCCGCGCGCGACAAGGGCGCGAAGACCGTGGTGATCGGCGTCGCCAACCGCGGCGGCGTGCTGGGCCCGTCCTGGATCCCGCTCCTGGTCGAGGCGGTCGAGATGGGCTTCGACCTGGCGAGCGGCCTGCACCAGAGCCTGAAGGCGGTGCCGCAGATCGCGGCGGCCGCCAAGAAGCACGGGCGCAAGCTCAGCGACGTGCGCCTCCCCGACCGCGAGTTCGACGTCGGCTCGGGCGCCAAGCGGCCGGGCAAGCGCCTGTTGACCGTCGGCACCGACTGCTCGGTCGGCAAGATGTACACCTCCCTCGCGCTCGAGCAGGAGCTGAAGAAGCGCGGCAAGAAGGCGGATTTCCGCGCCACCGGCCAGACCGGCATCCTGATCGCCGGCTCCGGCGTGTCGGTCGACGCGGTCGTGGCCGACTTCATCTCCGGCGCGACCGAGTGGCTGAGCCCCGCCAACGATCCCGACCACTGGGACCTGATCGAGGGCCAGGGCTCGCTGTTCCACGCCTCCTATGCCGGCGTCAGCCTCGGCCTGCTGCACGGCGCGCAGCCCGACGCGCTGGTCATGTGCCACGAGCCGACCCGTGCCCATATGCGCGGCCTGCCGCACTACAAGCTGCCGCCGCTCAAGGACTGCATCCAGCTCAACGAGCAGCTGGCGCGGCTCACCAATCCCGCCGCCAAGTGCGTCGGCGTCAGCATCAACACCTCGCACCTGGGCAAGGCGGAATCCGACCGGCTGTTGAAGCAGACCGCGGACCAGCTCGGCCTGCCGACGGTCGATCCCTTGAAGACCGGCGTCGGGGCGATCGCCGATCGCCTCGTCTGACATGGCCGCGACCCTCACCGCGCGCGCGGAATCCTTCCCGATCCGCGGCACCTTCACCATCTCGCGCGGCAGCAAGACCGCGGCCGACGTGGTGCTGGTCGAGGCGCGCGATGGCGCCGCGACCGGGCGCGGCGAATGCGTGCCCTATCCGCGCTACGACGAGACGGTGCCCGGCGCGATCGCCGACATTGAGAAGCTGCCGCCGGGCATGGACCGCGCGCGCCTCAGGCACGCGATGAAGGCCGGCGCCGCGCGCAACGCGGTCGACTGCGCGCTGTGGGACCTGGAGGCGAAGCGGACCGGCACGCCGGCCTGGAAGCTGGCCGGCCTGCCCGAGCCCAGGCCGGTCGTCACCGCCTACACGCTCAGCCTCGACACGCCCGAGGCGATGGGCAAGGCCGCTTCCGAGCACGCGCATCGCCCGCTGCTGAAGCTGAAGCTGGCGGGCGAAGGCGACATCGCTCGGGTCGAGGCGGTGCGGCGCAACGCGCCGAAGGCGCGGCTGATCGTCGACGCCAACGAGGGCTGGAAGCCCCAGATGCTGCCCGAGTATGTCGCCGCCATGGCGCGGCTCGGCGTCGAGCTGATCGAGCAGCCGCTGCCTGCCGGCAAGGACGATGCATTGCAGGGGCTGAAGCGCGACGTGGTGATCTGCGCCGACGAGTCGTGCCACGGCATCGAGTCGCTGGCCGGGCTCAAGGGCCGCTACGACGCGGTCAACATCAAGCTCGACAAAACCGGCGGCCTGACCGAGGCGCTGGCGGTCGCGCGCGAGGCGCGGCGCCTCGGCTTCAAGCTCATGATCGGCTGCATGCTCGGCACGTCGCTCGCCATGGCGCCGGCGCTGCTGGTGGCGCAGCTCGCCGATTTTGTCGATCTCGACGGGCCGCTGCTGCTGGCGAAGGACCGGCCGGACGGCATCGAGTATCGCGACGGCCTGGCATTCCCGCCCAAGCCGGCGCTGTGGGGCTAGAAACGGCATGAGCGGCCATGGCGGCATCTTCGTCTATGTCGGCCACGCCGACGACAGCGACATCCACGTCCTGCAGCTCGACCCGTGGCACGGCGATCTCGAGCCGGTCGAGACGGTCGTCGTGCCCGGCATCGCCAAGCCCGGCAGCTCGATGCCGCTGGCGGTCAGCCCGGACCGGCGCTTCCTCTATGCCGGCCTGCGCGGCGAGCCGCAGGTCGCGGCGAGCTTCCGCATCGACCCGCTGACGGGGCGCCTCGCGCATCTCGGCAACGGCCGGCTTGCCGACAGCATGGCCTATATCGCGACCGACCGCACGGGCCGGTTCCTGTTGAGCGCGTCCTATGGCGGCAACAAGATCGCGGTCAACCCGATCGGCCCGCAGGGCTTCGTGCTGCCGCCGCAGCAGATCGTGGCCACGCCGCCCAACGCGCATTCGATCCTGCCCGATCCCGCCAACCGCTTCGTGCTGGCGGCCTGCCTCGGTGGCGACGTCGTGATCCGGCAGCGCTTCGATGCCGCGACCGGGTCGCTGACGCCGGGCGATCCGCCGTCGACGGCGGTGAAGGCCAAGGCCGGGCCGCGCCACATCGCCTTCCACCCGAACAGCAGGCACCTCTATCTGCTCAACGAGCTCGATGCCTCGGTCTACGTGTTCGACTACGACGCGGCCGACGGCCGGCTCGCCGAAAAGCAGGTGACGAGCGCGTTGCCGCCGGGCTTCCCCGGCAAGCCGTGGGCGGCCGACCTGCACATCACGCCCGACGGCCGCTTTCTCTACGCCTCCGAGCGCGGCAGCTCGACGCTCGCCGGCTTCGCGGTCGACCCGGATGCCGGCACGCTGGCGCCGATCGGCAGCTTCGAGACCGAAACCCAGCCGCGCGGCTTCAACATCGATCCGACCGGCCGCTACCTGCTGGCGGCCGGCCAGCAGAGCCACCGCCTGTCCTGCTACGCGATCGACCAGGCGGGCGGCCGGCTGAAGCGCCTGAAGCAATACGCGGTCGGCAAGGGTCCGAACTGGGTCGAGATCGTCGGTCTGCCCTGACCGGCGGATGGTCCGGCGTGACACGCCGACGCGGCCCGAGGCATTCTTGAACCGCATCAACCACCGGAGAACAGCGCCGCCATGACCCGCCCGCTCGACGGCATCCTGGCCGTGTCGCTGGAGCAGGCCGTGGCCGCTCCGTTCTGCTCGTCGCGCATGGCCGATGCCGGCGCGCGCGTCATCAAGATCGAGCGCGCCGAGGGCGACTTCGCGCGCGGCTACGACCGTTTTGTCAAGGGCGGCAGCACCTATTTCCTGTGGCTCAACCGCGGCAAGGAATCCCTCGTCCTCGACATCAAGAAGCCCGAGGACGCGGCGCTGCTGCATCGCATCCTCGCGCGCGCCGACGTGTTCATCCAGAACCTGCTGCCGGGCGCGGCTGAACGCGCCGGATTCGGCTCGGCCGCGCTGCGCGCGAAGCATCCGCGCCTCGTCACCGTCGACATCTCCGGCTACGGCGACGAAGGTCCCTACGCCGAGATGAAGGCCTACGACCTCTTGGTGCAGGCCGAGTCGGGCTTGGCCGAGGTGACCGGCGCGCCGGAGCAGCCGGGCCGCGTCGGCGTGTCGGTGTGCGACATCGCCTGCGGCCTCTACGCCTACAACGCCGTGCTCGAGGCGCTGATAAAGCGCGGCCGCACCGGCCAGGGCAGCGCCATCGCCGTGTCGCTGTTCGACGGCATGGCCGACTGGATGACCGTGCCGTTGCTGCAGTTCCAATACAGCGGCAAGGCGCCGGTGCGCATGGGCCTCAACCATCCCTCGGTCGCGCCCTACGGCCTCTATAGCGCCGGCGACGGCGGCGGCGTGCTGATCTCGATCCAGAACGAGCGCGAATGGGCGCGCTTCCGCGACCAGGTCGTCGGCCGGCCCGACCTCGCCGGCGATGCGCGCTTCGCCAGCAACGTCGCGCGCGTCGCCAACCGCCCCGCGCTCGACGCGATCCTGAACGAAGCGTTCCAGAAGCTGACCCGGCAGCAGCTGGTCGACAAGCTGCACCAGGCGCAGATCGCCTACGGCGCGCTCAACGGCGTCGCCGACCTCCTGAAGCACCCGCAGCTCCGCCGCGCCGTCGTCGACAGCGAGTTCGGCCCCGTCGAGCTGATCGCCGCCCCCGCCCGCGTCGCGGGCGACCGCCCCGACTACGGCCCCGTGCCCCGGCTCGGCCAGCACAGCGACGCGATCCGCCGCGAGTTCGCGGGGTAGCTACGACCGGTCCGCAACAGAGATCGTCATGCGCGGACTTGTTCCGCGCATCCACGTCGGTGCGGCGGTAAGTTCTCGCGACGGGTCGCTTTGCCAACCGGCTGCGCCCTTCGCCGGCCGCGCCGCGGCCTGCGGTCGACGTGGATGCCCGCGACAAGCGCGGGCATGACGGCTTCCTTCATATGATTGGTCAGTACCGGCTCGGCGTCGGCAGGACGGCCATGGTGACGCGGGAGACGCAGACCAGCTTGTCGTCCGCGCCGGTGATGCGCACGTCCCATAGCTGCGTGGTGCGGCCGAGATGGAACGGGCGCGCGGTGCCGTAGACGAAGCCGTCGGCGACCGGGCGCACGTGGTTGGCGTTGATCTCGAGCCCGACGCAATGGAACTTTTCCGGATCGACGCAGAAGGTCGCGGCCCAGGACGCCAGCGTCTCGGCCAGCACGACCGAGGCGCCGCCGTGCAGCACGCCGGCGGGCTGGCGCGTGCGTTGGTCGACCGGCATGCGCGCCTTCAGCCAGTCGTCGCCGGCCTCGAGCAATTCGATGCCGAGAAGCTCCAGCAGCGTGTTGCGGCCGCGCTCGCGCGCCTGCTCCAGCGGGAAGGGCTTGAACCAGATCGCCATGCTCAATTGCGCCTGGCGGGCCGCATCATCGCCCATTCCGCGTCGGTCAGGCGCTCGAGGAAGTTGAGCTGGCCGGCGCCCTTGAGCCAGCGCCCGGCGTCGATCACGACGCATTCGCCGTTGATGTATTCGGACCCGTCCGCCATCAGGTAGGACGCGAGGTTCGCCAGCTCCTCGTGCCGTCCCGGCCGGCCGAGCGGGTTGCGCGTCTCGATCTCCTCGGCCAGGTCCTTGCGCGGTACCAGCCGCGACCAGGCGCCCTCGGTCGGGAAGGGGCCGGGTGCGATGGCGTTGACGCGGATGCCGTACTTGCCCCATTCCACCGCCAGGCTCTGCGTCATCGCCAGCACCCCGGCCTTGGCCATGGCCGACGGCACGACATAGCCGCAACCGGTCCAGGCATAGGTCGCGACGATGTTGAGCACGTTGCCGCGGCGCTTCCCCGCGATCCAGCGCTTGCCGCAGGCCCAGGTGCAATAGGCCGTGCCGTGCAGCACGATGCCGAGCACCGCGTCGATCGCGCGCGAGCTCAAGGTCTCGCTGCGCGCGGCGATGTTGCCGGCGGCGTTGTTGAGCAGCGCGTCGAGCGGCGCGCGCTTCCACTGCGCTTCCATCATCGCCTCGACCGCGTCCGGGCTGCGCACGTCGCAGACATGCCAGCTCGTGCGGCCCTTGAACGCGCGGTCGAACTCGGCCGTCGTGTCCTTCAGCACCTGCTCGCGCCTGCCGCAGATGACGAGCTCGGCGCCGAGCTCGAGGAAGCGTCGGCCCATCGCCTTGCCGAGGCCGGTGCCGCCGCCGGTGACGAGGATGGTCTTTCCCTTGAGCAGGTCGGGCAGGAACATGCGGACTCCTCACAAGGCCCGGGCGCGTTCGCGCAGGGCGAATTTCTGGATCTTGCCGGTCGATGTCTTGGGCAGCGGGCCGAACACCACGCTGCGCGGCGCCTTGTAGTGCGCCATGCTGGCGCGGCACCAGGCGATGATGTCCTGCTCGCTGGCCGCGGCGCCGTTCTTCAGCGTGACGAAGGCGCAAGGGCTCTCGCCCCAGCGCTCGTCCGGCCGCGCCACCACGGCGGCCTCCATCACGGCCGGATGGCGGTACAGCACCTCCTCGATCTCGAGCGACGAGATGTTCTCGCCGCCCGAGATGATGATGTCCTTCGAGCGGTCCTTGATCTCGATGTAGTTGTCGGCATGCCACACGGCCAGGTCGCCCGTGTGGTACCAGCCGCCCTTCAGCGCTTCCTGGGTCGCCTTCGGATTCTTCAGGTACCCCTTCATCACCGAGTTGGCGCGCAGCATGATCTCGCCCATCGTCCTGCCGTCCTGCGGCACGGGCTTCATGCTGCGCGGATCGGCGACGATCACGCGATGCACCATCGGGCAGGCGACGCCCTGCCGCGCCATCTTCGGTGCGCGCTCCGCGAGCGAGAGGTCCGGCCAGCCCGGCTGCCAGTGCGAGATCGTCGCCGGGCCGTAGCACTCGGTCGTGCCGTACATGTGCGTGACGCGGAAGCCCATCACCTCCATGCGCTCGATCACCGCCGAAGGCGGCGCGGCGCCGCCGGTCGTGACCTCGACGCGGCGCGGCAGCTTCAGCTTCGCCTCGTCGGGCGCGTGGATCAGCATGTTGAGCACGATCGGCGCGCCGCACAGATGCGTCACGTCGTGGCGGACGATCTCGCGGAACACCTGGGCCGGCTCGACGCGGCGCAGGCAGACATGCGTGGCGCCGGCGGCGGTGACGGCCCAGGTCAGCGTCCAACCGTCGCAGTGGAACATCGGCAGCGTCCACAGATGCACGCTGTCGGGCCTGAGCCCGAAGCTCAGCGTGTTGCCGAGCGAGGCGATGTACGCGCCGCGATGGTGATAGAGCACGCCCTTGGGATTGCCGGTCGTGCCCGAGGTGTAGAGCAGGCAGATCGTCTGCCACTCGTCCGCGGGCAGCGTCCAGGGCGCGTCCGGATCGCCTTCCGCGAGAAGCGCCTCGTAGGTCGTCTCGCCCAGCCGCCTGCCTTCGGGATAGAGCGGATCGTCGATGTCGACGACCGTGATGCGGCGCTTCAGGCGCTTGAGCGCCTCGGCGACCACGCCGGCATACTCGCCGTCGGTGATCAGCATCTTCGCCCCGCCGTGCTCCAGGCAGAAGGCGATGGTCGCGGCATCGAGCCGGTAGTTCAGCGGATTCAGCACGGCGCCCGCGGCCGGCACGCCGAAATGCGCCTCGAGCATGGCCGGCTGGTTCGGCGACATGATCGCCACCGTGTCGCCGCGCCGGAGGCCGCGCCGCTTCAGCGCGCTCGCCAGGCGCCGCGCGCGGGCGAAGAACTCGGCATAGGTGAAGCGGCGGTCGCCGTGGATGACCGCGGTCTTGTCGCGAAACGCCTCGGCGGCATTGGCGAGGAAATCGAGCGGCGACAGCGGCACGAAGTTGGCCGGGCCGGGTCCGAAGGTCGCCGCGGCCGGCGCGGCGACGCGGGCGCGCATGCTCCTGCGCTTGTTCCTGATCGCCCTCTTCTTGGTCGGTTGCTTCTTCGCCATGGCGTCCCCCCGCGGCCCGCAGTCTAGCGGCGGCGGGCGCGGGGGTGTAGCGGCGAAGCAGGCTAGCGTTTCGTGCGCAGCGTCAGGTCGCCGATGCCGGCGGAAATCGCGATGCCCTTCTGGCCTTCGACGCTGACCGGCTGCAGGGCGAAGGACTTGCCGCCGCCGCCGATCAGCGCGTTGGCACCGGCGCCGTAGCCGGCCGCGGCCGAGGCGGTGCCGCCGACATAGTCGCCGGCCAGCGCGCCCTGCGCCACGTCCCAGTTCGGCGCCATCACGGCCCACATGATGATGGCCTCGGACACGTAGCCGATATCGACGCCGAACTTCTTGATCGAGCCGTTGTAGTACTGCTTGTTGCCGCCCTTGGCCGGACTGTAGACGCAGTCCACGTCGCGGCTGGAGCCGAGCACGAAGCCGAAGCCGCTCGACACCTTGCATTCCAGCAGGCCGGCCTTGACGCCCTCGGCCTTTGCCGCGCCGGCCGAAATCGCGAGCAGGCCCGCGGCGGCGGCGGCCGTGACAGTCTGACGGAGGTTCATCGGGATTCTCTCCAGGTTGTTCATCGGGTCGCGTCTGACGACATTTTGGCGGGCTTGCCCGGCGATTCGCCCGTGCGTTCGCCCGGCTCGAAGCTCAGCGACACGCCGTTGATGCAATAGCGCAGCCCGGTCGGCGCGGGTCCGTCCTCGAACACATGGCCGAGATGCCCGCCGCAGCGCGCGCAATGCACCTCGGTGCGGCGCATGAGGAAGGAATGGTCCTCGGACGTGCCGACATTCGGCTCGACTGGCGCGTAGAAGCTCGGCCAGCCGGTGCCGCTGTCGAATTTCGTCTCGGAGCGAAACAGCTCCAGGCCGCAGCCGGCGCAGCGGAACATGCCGGCGCGGTGCTCCTTGTTGAGCGGGCTGGTGAACGGGCGCTCCGTGCCATGGCCGCGCAGCACGGCGAACTGTTCGCCGTTCAGCTGCCGGCGCCATTCCGCGTCGCTCTTGCTCACCGGGAAATCGCTCTTCTGTTCCGGCTTGCCGGAGAACCATTTTCCAAGAGCCATGGCACGTTGCCCCTTCGTGTCTTAAGGCGGTCGGAACCTTGCCCAGAAACATGGCATTATTCGGGCGCGTCGCAAGGTCGGCTGTGACCGATCATGGCCGTGTGCAACGCAGCAATACGGTATCGCGATGAGTCGAGCGGCCGGGGCGCGGGTCAACCGCGCGACCGCGCCGCGCGGATCTTCGCCAGCAATCGCCGCGGGGTGATCGGCAGCTCGTCGACCTCTACGCCGAGGTCCTTGAGCGCGTCGTTGATCGCGTTGGCGATCGCCGCGGGCGGGCCGATCGCGCCGCCTTCGCCGATGCCCTTCTGGCCGAAGCGGGTCCACGGCGACGGCGTTTCCATGTGCTCGATCGCGATCGCCGGCACCTCGGTCGCGCCCGGCAGCATATAGTCCATCAGGGTCGAGGCGAGCGGCTGGCCGTTGCGGTCGAACGGCATCTCCTCGTAGAGCGCCGTGCCGATGCCCTGCGCGGCGCCGCCCAGCACCTGGCCGTCGACGATCATCGGATTCACCAGCACGCCGCCGTCCTCGACCACGACGTAGTTCAGGATCTCGACGCCGCCGGTCTCGGTGTCGACGGCCACGACCGCGGCGTGCGCGGCATAGCTGAAGGTGCCGGTGTCCCTGCGCGGCTTGTAGCCCGCGGTCGCCTCGAGCCCGCCGGGATCGACGTCGCCGGGCAGGTGCTGCGGCTTCAGGTACCAGACCTCGGCGATCTCCTTCAGCGTCACGCTGCCGCCGGGGCCGATGACGCGGCCGTCGGCGACGCGCACCGAGGCGGCGTCGGCCTGCAGCAGCTTGGCGCCGATGCGCGCCGCGCGCCGGGCGATCTCCTCGCACGCCGTCGCGACCGCGCCGCCCGACATCACCATGCAGCGCGAGCCCCAGGTGCCGGTCGAATACGGCGTCAGCGCGGTGTCGCCGTGCACCAGCCGCACGTCCCCGGGCTCCACGCCCAGCACGTCGTGCGCGACCTGCGCCAGCGTCGTTTCCAGCCCCTGCCCGTGCGAATGCGCGCCGATGCGCAGCTCCAGCACGCCGTCGGGCGTGAGCCTGGCGGTGCACTGCTCGTGCCCCGGCACCATCGGGATGCCCCAGCCGTGATAGACCGAGGTGCCGTGCGCCGCCTGCTCGCAGAACAGCGCGAAGCCCAGCCCGATGCGGCGGCCGTCGGCCTCGCCCTTCGCCTGGCGCCGGCGCACCGCGGCGACGTCGATCGCCGCGGCGGCGCGTCGGAGGCATTGCGGATAGTCGCCGCTGTCGAACAGCTTGTTCGTGATGTTGGTGAACGGCATCTCGTCGGGCCCGACGAGATTGCGCAGGCGCGCCTCGTGCGGCTCGATCCCGCATTCGCGCGCGATCGCGTCGATCACCAGCTCCATCGCGAAGCACACGCCGGTGCGCGCCACGCCGCGGAAGGGCAGGATCGGCGGCTTGTTGGTCGCGACCGACCAGGTGCGGCAGCGATAGCGCTCCATCTTGTACGGGCCCGGCAGGATGCTCGCGACCTGCGCCGCTTCCAGGCAGGCGGAGAACGGGTAGGACGAATAGGCGCCGGCATCGACCGTCGCCTCGCACTCGATCGCCAGCAGCCGCCCGTCGCGCTCGGCATAGGCGGTGATGTCGTAGTCGTGCTCGCGGCAATTGGCGCCGGCGATCAGCTGCTCGCGCCGGTCCTCGAGCCAGCGCACGGGATATCCCAGCCGCATCGCGGCCCAGGCCAGGCAGACCTCCTCGGGCAAGAGGATGCCCTTGTAGCCGAAGCCGCCGCCGACATCCGGCGCGATCACGCGCAGCCTGCCGTGGTCGATGCCCAGGCATTCGGAAAGCCCCGTGCGCACGATGTGCGGCATCTGCGTCGCGGTCCACAGCACGAGCTGCTCCAGGCGCGAATTCCACTCGGCCAGCGCGCCGCGTCCCTCCAGCGGCGCCATGTGCTGGCGTGCGGTGCGCAGGCGCCGGCGCACCGTGACCGGCGCGTGCCGCCGGATCGTGTCGAGATCGGCGTCGACCTGCGTCTCCAGGAAGACGTTGTCGCCCCAGTCCTCGTGCAAGAGCGGCGCGCCGGCCCGGCGCGCCTCCAGCATGTCGCTCACGGCCGGCAGCTCGTCGTACGCGACGCGGACGCGCTCGGCGATGTCCTCGGCCTCGGCGCGCGTCGCGGCGACCACCATCGCCACCGGCTCGCCGACCTGACGCACCTTGTCGGCGGCCAGCACGTGCTGGTTCGACGGCTTGAATCCCTTGAGGCCCGACACGGCGCGGATCGGCTTCACGCCGGCGAGGTCGGCAAGGACGAAGACGCGATCCTCCGCGCCGCGCGGCTTCTCGATGCCGCGGATGCGCGCATGCGCCACCGGCGAGCGCAGGAAGGCGACCTCGCGGCAGCCGGCCAGCCCGATGTCGCCGACGAACTCGCCGCGTCCGCGCAGGAAGCGCGCGTCCTCCTTGCGCGCCAGCCGCGCGCCGACGCCTTTCGACGGCTCGGTCAATCCGGTGGGCCTTACGCCGCCTGCGCCTGCGGCAGGATCGTCGCGTCGGCGTCGAAGCGCTTGCCGGCGCGGAGCGCGAAGAGCGGGCGCACTATGCGCTCGGCGATCGCCTCGTTGCCCTCGTTGTCGCCGAGCTTCCAGCGCCCGCGCTCGTCGGCCAGCACCGAGACGTCGGCGACGACGCCCGGCTTCAGCGTGCCGATCTCGCCCTCCAGCCCCAGCATGCGCGCGGCGTTCGACGTCACCATCGGCACCACCTGCTCGAGCGAAAGGCCGCAGGCCATCAGCCCGGTCATGGCGTGCGTCAGGCTGAAGCGCGTGTGCCCGGCGAAGGGATGCATCTCCTCGTCCGGGTGCGCGTCCGGCGCGCCGGGCTCGGGCGGCACCGGCGTGTTGTAGCCGTGCATGTCGGCGCCCAGCGTGTCCGGCATCACGCCGGCCGCGAGCACCTTGCGGCACATGGCGAAGCTGAAATGCGAGCCGTGGCCCACGTCGACCTTGATTCCCTTGGCCAGCGCCTCGCGCACGACCGGATGCAGCCGGCCGTTGCGGTCGACGAAGCCGCCGGGATGGCGCGAGAAGGGATGCGCCAGGATGTCGCCGGCGTCGAGCAGGGGGACCACGTCGGGCAGGATCGTGTCGGGATCGACCGGCTTGCCGCCGTCCGCCGGCAAGGCCCAGAGCTGGCCGAAATGAATGTAGAGCGGCAGGCGCGTCGCGCGCGAGATCCGCTTCGCCTTGCGGATCACCTCGACGCCCCAGCGCGCGAAGCCGCCGATCTCGGCATGGGACTTGATGCCCTTGACGAGGTCGCGGTTGGCCTCGGCCGCCTTGATGGTCGCTTCGACGTCGACGCCGTCCGGCCCGTAGAGCTGCGGATAGTAGTGGCCTTCCAGCCCGCCCACGACATAGGCGGAGATGAAGGCGAGCACGCGCGAGGCCGATTTCTCGACGATGAAGTGGCGGAAGCCGGGGAAGGTCATCACGCTCGGGCCGCCCTGGTCGACCAGGGTCGTCACGCCCGAGCGCACGCCGACGAGGTCGGGCTCGAGCCCGAACCGGCCGGTGACGCGGTGGTAGACATGCGCGTGCGTGTCGATCAGCCCCGGCAGCACCAGCCGGCCGCGCACGTCGATCGTCTCCCTGGCCGTGCCGCGCGGCACATCGGGCAGGACGGCGGCGATCCGCCCGTCCTTGACCGCGACGTCGCAGGCGCCATCCGTGCCCGCCGCCGGGTCGATCACCCGGCCGCCCTTGAGGAGCAGGTCGTATCTCGGTTGCATGGGGCCGGTCCGTAACGATGGAATCCTGTTGCGACGATACGCCGCGCGGCCGGACCAGCGCAAACGGCCCATGCGGGGTCGGCCTTCTCGATTCCTGTGTCGGCGCCTTTCGTGGCGCCACCCCGTGGCGCCATGGGGACCTCCATCGTAGAACATCGACGGCACGACAGATCCGGGAGGCGGGCATGGCATCGCGATCCGGCCGCAAGGTCGCGTTCATCACCGGCGGGGCGCAGGGCATCGGCAAGGCGACGGCGATCGCCGCGCTGCGCACGGGCATGGAGGTCGCGATCTGCGACCGCGATCGCCGCGCGCTCGACGAGGCGGCGCGCGAGCTGGCGCCGCTGGGCGAGGTGCTCGCGCTCGGCGCCGACGTGTCCGACGAGGCCCAGGTCCGCCGCGCCATCGGCGCCGCGCGCCGCCGCTTCGGCGGCATCGACCTGCTGGTCAACAATGCCGGCTACATGCTGCGGAAGAAGGTCACCCGGCTGACCTTGAAGGAATGGAACGGCGTCATCGGCACGCATCTGACCGGCGCCTTCCTCTGCGCCAAGCACGCCGCGCCCTCGCTCGCCGAGCGGGGCGGGGCGATCGTCAACATCGCGTCGACCCGCGCGCTGATGTCGGAGCCCGACACGGAGTCGTATTCGGCGGCGAAGGGCGGCCTCGTCGCGCTGACCCACGCGCTTGCGCTCAGCCTCGGTCCGGCGGTGCGGGTCAACTGCATCAGCCCGGGCTGGATCGACGCCTCGGCGTGGAAGAAGAAGGCGGCACGCAAGGCCGCGGCGCTGTCGCGCCAGGACCATGCGCAGCATCCCGCCGGCCGCGTCGGCCGGCCGGAGGACGTCGCGGCGGCCATCCTCTTCCTCGCCGGTCCCGACTGCGGCTTCGTCACCGGCGCCAACCTGGTGATCGACGGCGGCATGACGCGCAAGATGATCTACGTGTGAGCGCCGGCCCGGCCGCTTCGGCCTTGCGGGGCCGGAAGGGATCGGGCATCGTCGCTGCGACCCCTCCCATCACGGCCAGAAGCGATCCATGACCGACACAACCTACGACGTGGTCGTCATCGGCGGCGGGCCGGGCGGCTACGTGGCCGCCATCCGCGCCGCGCAGCTGGGCCTGAAGACCGCCTGCGTCGAGAAGCGCGGCTCGCTCGGCGGCACCTGCCTCAATGTCGGCTGCATCCCGTCCAAGGCGCTGCTGCAGTCGTCCGAGAAATTCGCCGAGGCGCTGCACGACCTCGCCGCGCACGGCGTCAAGCTCGGCGGGGTCGAGCTCGACCTCAAGACGATGATGGCGCGCAAGGACAAGGTCGTGCTCGACCTGACCAAGGGCATCGAGTTCCTGTTCAAGAAGAACAAGGTCGACTACAGGCAAGGCGCCGGCGCGATCGAGGCGCCGGGCAGGGTGAAGGTGGCGCTCAATGCCGGCGGCAGCGAGACGCTGGCGACCAAGGCGATCGTCGTCGCCACCGGCTCCGACCATGTCGACCTGCCCGGCGTCGCGATCGACGAGAAGCGCATCGTCTCGTCGACCGGCGCGCTGTCGCTCGCCGCCGTGCCGAAGCACCTGGTCGTGGTCGGCGCCGGCTATATCGGCCTCGAGATGGGGTCGGTGTGGCGCCGGCTCGGCGCCGAGGTGACGGTGGTCGAGTTCCTCGACCGCATCACCCCCGGCATGGACCTGGAGGTGGCCAAGCAGTTCCAGCGCATCCTGGGACGCCAGGGCTTCAAGTTCATGCTCGGCACCAAGGTCACCGGCGCCAAGCCGGGCAAGTCCGGCGTCAGCCTGACGCTCGAGCCCGCCGCGGGCGGCGCCGCGCAGAGCCTCGAGGCCGACATCGTGCTGGTCGCGATCGGGCGCAAGCCCTGCACGCAGGGACTCGGGCTCGACGCGGTCGGCGTGAAGCTCGACCCCAAGGGCCGCGTCGAGGTCGACGACCATTTCCGCACCAGCGTGCCGGGCATCTACGCCATCGGCGACGTGATCCGCGGGCCGATGCTGGCGCACAAGGCCGAGGACGAAGGCGTCGTCGTGGCCGAGATCATCGCCGGCCAGTCCGGGCACATCGACTACGACGCCATTCCCGGCATCGTCTACACCTGGCCCGAGGTCGCCTCGGTCGGCAAGACCGAGGAGGAGCTGAAGGCTGCCGGCGTCGAGTACCGCGTCGGCAAATTCCCGTTCTCGGCCAACAGCCGCGCGCGCTGCAACGCGACCACCGACGGCTTCGTCAAGATCCTGGCCGACGCCCGCACCGACCGCGTGCTGGGCGCGCACATCATCGGCCCCGATGCCGGCACGCTGATCCAGGAGATCGTGCTGGGCAAGGAGTTCCAGGCGGCGGCCGAGGACATCGCGCGCACCTGCCACGGCCATCCGACCCTGACCGAGGCGGTCAAGGAGGCGGCCCTTGCCGTCGCCGGCCGGGCGATCCATGTTTAGGCGGGGACAGAGGCATCGACGCTGACAAGCAGGTACGATGAGCGATCCCCGTCTGCCCGTTCCCCGCGAATCCGTCGCCGTGGCGCAGCCCGCGTCGCGCCTGCGCAAGCTCGCCATCCTGACGCTCGGCTATTTCTTCCTCGCCTTCGGCGTGGTCGGCATCGCGCTGCCCTTCCTGCACGGGCTCCTGTTCGTCCTGATCGGCCTGGCGCTGCTCAGCCGCGAGGTCGCCTGGGCCGGCCGGATGCGCGGCTGGATCGCCGAGCGTTTCCCGCGCGCGCACGACGTCGCGGCCGAGGCCGAGTTCCGCGCCGGCCGCTGGCTCCGCCGCCTGCGCGCCCGCTGGCGCCGGCGCTAGGCGCGCGTTGATCCGCGCGCCAAACATTTGAGTCGGCGGCCGGATCAGCGGCCGCCTGGCCCATGAAGGACACGCTGAAGCCCGGCCTGGCGCACACGCATCGCTTCACCGTCACCGACGCCAAGACGGTGCCGAACCTCTATCCGGAATCCGATCTGTTCCGCTCGATGCCGCGGGTCTTCGCCACCGGCTACATGGTCGGGCTGATGGAATGGACCTGCATCGAGCTCTTGCGCCCGCACCTCGACGACGGCGAAGGCAGCCTCGGCATCGCCATCGACGCCTCCCACACCGCCGCCACGCCGCCGGGCATGGAGGTCACGGTCGAGGCGCGCGTCGAGAAGGTCGACGGCAAGCGCGTCGACTTCTCGCTCGTCGCGCGCGACGCGGTGGACGAGATCGGCCGCGGCACGCACGGCCGCGCTCAGTCGCCGCGCTTCAACCGCTCGATCAGCTTCGAGCGCAGCACCGCCTCGGCGGCGATGCCATGGCCGAGCGCGTTCCAGTGGCCGTCGCGCGGATGCTCGAACGCCTTGCCGCGGGCGGCGAAGTCGGCGTGGAACAGGGGCTCGAGGTCGATCACCTCGTAGCTCCGCGCCCGGGCGCGGTCGGCGAGCTGACGGCGCATCAGGGCGAAGAAGGTCCCGGACGCCTCGGCCGCCTGGTCGGGGTAGCGGAATCCGTCGAGCACGAAGGCGATGCGCTCGGGCTTGAGGCCGGTCTTCAGCGGGAGGTCGCGGAAGAAGGCGTCGAGCGCCTGGAGCGACGCCTCGACGCGGCGCGGCGCGACGTCGACCGCGGTGTTGCCGGCGTAGCGCGGCGCGGCGAAGGCCGGCTTGCCGAACAGCAGCTCGCGCAGGGTCTCGATGCCGAACATGTACTGGCTCAGCCGCATGTTGAGGATCAGGTAGCGCGCCAGCGCACTCTGGCTGGCGATGCGCCACAGAAGGCCGGGCCGGAACTCGATCAGCCGCAGCTTGAGCGTGCCGTCCGGCTCCGGCACGTAGATCCAGAAGCCTTGGCCCAGGCGATAGTCGACGTGGCTCTCGTCGAAGTCGTTGCCGACGACGTTGATGACCAGGTACTGCGCGCCGTATTCGCGCACCGCGTGCTCCGCCCAGACCAGGTACTGGCTCAGCGGCGCGCCCGAGGCGGCGAAGCTATAGACGCGCGCCTTGTGGTCGAGTGCCTGCGCGAGCCGCCCCTGCAGCGTGTCGCGATAGGGCACCATCAGCGCCTCGATATAGGAGTCGCCGATCACGGCCAAGAGCGGCGTCTTGCCGTCCCGGCGGTAGTCCTGGTCGTTGACCCAGCCCGCGTTGTTGACGCGGCCGTGATTGACCAGGATGAAGTCCCATTCGCGTGAGAACACGTAGTCCCGGTTCGGCGTGAAGTGGAACACGGGGTCGGCGGCCGTGACCGGGACCATGCGCATGCCCGTGGACACGGGCAGGAAGCGCAGCACGATCTCGGCGAACAGCAGCATGGCGACGACGGCGATGGCCGCCGACAGGCACGCGAAGAGGAAGCTGCGGCCGCGCGACATCGGACTAGGAGCTTGCGCCCGCGCGCACGCTCGGGGTCAGCAGCACCGCGACGGCGGCGATCAGCCACAGCGTCGACAGCCACCAGGACTGCCAGGCGCCGTAGCTGATGTTGGAGATGACCATGGCCGCGAACACCAGCGCGACATTGGCTGCCTGGGCCGCGATCGCGCCGCCGGCGCGGGCGGCGCGCGCGACCAGCAGGTAGAGGAGCGCGGCCAGGATCGCGGCGCCCGCCAGCCCCAGCTCCAGCCAGACCTGCAGCGACAGCGAATGCGGATGCAGCGGCATGCGCTGCACCGTGCTCATCCAGCCCTCGGGATTGTTGGCGTCGGCGTCCATGCGCCAGGGCAGCACCTCGCGCCCGCCCGGCATGCGCCGCGACGCGTCCATGCCCCAGCCGAGGAGCGGCCGCTCGGCGATGCGCTCGGCGGCGAACTGCCAGATGATGAGGCGGTGGCTCCACGAGCTCGGCAGGAAGCGGCTGTCGAGGTCGGTGGTCGAGGGCGTGGGCAGCGCGGCCACGACCAGCGGCGCGGCGAAGCACGCCGCCGCCACGACGACGCCGAACGCCGCGGGCAGGCGGCCGCGCGCGAGCATCCAAGCCGCGAACACGGTGGCGCTCAGGACCCACACGACCATCGAGGCGCCGCTGCCCAGCTTCAGCACGATCAACAGCCCGGCGGCGACGTAGAGCGCCGCGGCAAGGCGCGCGCGGCCCATGCGCAGCAGCGCCAGCACGGCGAGCCACGCCAGCAGCAGCATGACGGTGGCGCCGCGGTTGTACAGGCCGCGCCTCGGCGCGAAGCTGGGGTCGATATCCTCGCGCCACTCCAGGAGGCCGACATGGTCGGTCAGCGCCAGCACCGTCGCGAGGGCGAGCCCGGCCAGCAGCGCGGCCGCCACCTGGCGCGCCGGAGGCCGCTCGGCAGTCGCGGCCGCGGCGATGATGACCAAACCCGCGGCGAGCAGCAACGCGACCTTCAGCGCGCGCAGCGCGCTTTCGTCCGGGATCACCGACCACAGCGCCGAGACCAGGCCGAGCGCGGGGATGGCGATGAGGACCACGACCAGCCACGACGGCGGCAGCTTGGCCGCGCGGCCGCGCCCAGCCAGCACGCCGAGCGCGGTCAGGGCATTCACCACGAACAGCACGGTGATTCCCATCGGCGCCACGAGCGCCACACCCGGCATGGCGGCGATGCTGGCGAGCATCACGGCGCGGAACACGCGGTCGGGCATCGTGGCGTCAGCCCGGCTTGCGCAGCACGATGTAGATGCCGACCGTGACATAGGGCTCGAGCGCCGGCACGCGGCGCAGCAGGTCGAACAGGCGCATCATGGCCGCCTTGGCGCCGCCTTCCGCGGGGTTGATCCTCAGATACTCGGTCGCGAAGTTCAGCGCTTCGAACGCCCGCAGGAACTGGCGCGGCGTGCGCATGTTGAAGCCGGCCTCGAGCAGCGAGCGATGGGACGACCGGTTCGCGCGGTTGAAGGCGTCGAGCACGCGTTGCTCGCCGGCCAGCACGTGGCCCCAGGGAATCCGCGTCCCCAGCTCGCCGTGGTCGCCGAACGGGCTGTACCACAGGGGGCTGAAACCGAGGCGCAGCGTGCCGCCCGGCTTGACCAGCCGCGCCATGGCGTGGAGCGCCGGCTCCAGCGGCTCGACATGCTCCAGCACGTCCTTCGACACCACCATGTCGAATGCGCCGTCCTCGTCGACCCGGGCGATGTCGACGTTGCGGAAGTCCAGCACGCCGGCCGGCCCGCGCGGCCGGGTCTTCTCGCGGCAGAAGCGGATGCGCTGCTCCGACAGGTCGATGCCCAGCACGCGCCTGGCCCCGCCCGACGCGAGGTCGAGCGACAGCGCGCCGTGGCCGCAGCCGAAGTCGAGCACCGTCTTGCCCGCGAGATCGGGACGCCCGCCCAGCCGGCGCCAATACTTCTTGTTGTCGTCGAGCTGGAAGCGGAAATAAGCCTCGACATCGAACAGGGCGCTCTCTTCGATCACGCGCTAGTAGGCCCGTTCGATGCAGAAATCGACCACGTCCAGCAGGATGCGCTTGACCTGCCCGTCGGGGAAGATGCCGAGCCCGTCGCGCGCGATGGCGCCGTAGTGCCGCGCGCGCTCGACCGTGTCGCGCAGCGAGCCGTGCCGCGTCATCAGCTCGATCGCGCGCATCAGGTCGCCGTCGCGCTGCTCCATCTGCTCGACCGTGCGCTTCCAGAACTGGCGCTCGTCGTCGTTGCCGCGGCGGAAGGCCAGGATCACCGGCAGCGTGATCTTGCCCTCGCGGAAATCGTCGCCGATCGTCTTGCCGAGCTCGGCCTGCCGCGCGGAATAGTCCAGCACGTCGTCGATCAGCTGGAAGGCGATGCCGAGGTTGAGGCCATAGCACTCGAGCGCCTCTTCCTCGACCTTGTCGCGCCCGGCGACGACGGCGCCGATGCGCGCGGCGGCGGCGAACAGCTGCGCGGTCTTCGAGCGGATCACGTCGAGATACGCGGTCTCGCTGGTGGTCGTGTCGTTGGTCGTGACCAGCTGCAGCACTTCGCCCTCGGCGATCACGGCCGAGGCGTGCGACAGGATGCCGAGCACCGGCAGCGATCCGTCGGCCACCATCAGCTCGAAGGCGCGGCTGAACAGGAAATCGCCGACCAGCACGCTTGCCTGGTTGCCCCACAGCGCGTTGGCCGAGGACTGGCCGCGGCGCAGCTCGCTTTCGTCCACCACGTCGTCGTGCAGCAGCGTGGCGGTGTGGATGAACTCGACCGCGGCGGCGAGCGCGACATGGCGATCGCCGCCATAGCCGCACAGCTTCGCGGCGGCGAGCGTCAGCATCGGGCGGAGGCGCTTGCCGCCGGCGGCGACGATATGGCCGGCGAGCTGCGGGATCAGCGCCACGGGGCTGTGCATCTTCTGCACGATCAGCGCGTTGACCCGCTGCATGTCCTCGGCCACCAGCGCCGTCAGCGCATCGAGCGATGCCCTGGGCTTTGCCCGCTCGCCTTCCAGACTGACGACCACTGCCACGGACGCGCGCTCCCCTGGATTGCAGCATGACCCGGATGATCGCGGCGCGCATGCTTGACGCCGGCGCCGGTCCCGGCCGAGCATAAGGCCGCAACCCCGCCGGTCAAGCAGGAGGCCGCCAGCGCGGCGCCGGCCCGGAAGGACCCCGCATCTCCGTGAAAGAACTGTTGCGCAGCAACGACTTGGTGGTGCTGTCCTGGGCCCAGGCCATGCTCGACGGCGCGGGGATCGCCTCGGTGGTGCTGGACGCCCATGCCAGCGCCGTCGACGGCAGCATCAGCGCC
The DNA here is from genome assembly GCA_964557415.1 of uncultured Rhodospirillaceae bacterium. GTDB lineage: Bacteria > Pseudomonadota > Alphaproteobacteria > JAEULC01 > JAEULC01 > JAEULC01. The sequence continues at coordinate 24,033 of CAZLBB010000011.1, read as the reverse complement.
ATCGCCCGGCGCGTGATGGTCGACGACAAGGACTGGCCCCGGGCGAAGAAGGTGATCGACGATGCGGCCCCGGCTGGTGGTTGACCGCGAGATCGAGGAGGCGCCGCCGGGCTACGCCACGGACGGCACGCTCCTGGGCGGGCGCGTGAAGTTCCGCCAGCCCGCCAGGGGCTACCGCGTCGCCATCGACCCGATCCTGCTCGCGGCGGCGGTGCCGGCCGGCGCGGACGAGCGCGTGCTCGATCTTGGATCCGGCGCCGCCGCCGCCGCCTTGTGCCTGGCCGCGCGCGTGGCGGACTGCCGCATCGACTGCCTCGAGGCGCAGGATCAGCTCGCGCGCCTGGCGGCCGAGAACGTCAGCGCCAACCGGCTCGACCGGCGCATCATCGTGCATGTCGGCGACCTGCGCCGCCCGCCGTCCGACCTGCCGCGCGGCGGCTTCGACCACGTCATGACGAACCCGCCCTACATCGCGTCCAACGCCGCCGACGCGCCGCCCGACGCCTCCAAGCGCAAGGCCACGGTCGACGAGCTCGGGATCGAGGTGTGGATCGACGCGGCGCTGAAGTTCCTGAAGCCGCGCGGCCGCCTGACGCTGATCCATCGCGCCGACCGCCTCGACCAGCTGATCATGGCGCTCGGCCAGCGCGCCGGCGAAGTGACCGTGATCCCGCTCTGGCCGCGCCAGGACGAACCCGCCCGCCGCGTCATCATCCGCGCGCGCAAGGGCGCCAAGTCGCCCGCGCAATTGCTGCCCGGCCTGGTGCTGCACCGCGCCGACGGCGCCTTCACGGCCGAGGCCGAGGCGGTGCTGCGCGACGGCGAGCCGGTGGAGCCGTAGGGGCGTCCGTCCACCGATTCAAGTCGACGCGATGAACTCTTCCGGAGTCAGGACCGGGATGGTCAACGCTGCGAAATCGCGCGGATCGCGCGTGATCAGGTGCGTGGCCTTGGCATTCATCGCCGCCGCAGCCTGCACGGCGTCTTCGAAGTCCTTCCAGCCGAGCGATAGCGCGTGCAGGAGCACGGCATGATCTACTGCCGCGGCCTGCAAGAGTCCCAGCAGGTGGACGATGGCCGCGCGCGCTCTGCGGCGATCCAAATGTTTGCTCAGGAGACAGTAGATCGTCGTCACGCTATGGGCGGCAAGAAGGCCGGTGGCGCGGCCGCTCTCGATTACCGACAGAACGCGCGCACTCGCCCGCCAATGCGGCTCCCGACCGGCCAGCACGTCCAGGACGACATTGGCGTCGAGGAACAGGTTCACAGCCGGTACTTGTCCCTCAAGTGGCGCCGATGCTCGTCCAGCGAAACGTTCTTGGGCAGGACTCCGACGAGTTGAAGCACGCCGGGCGGAAGCTCGGGCTGTCCGTCGTCGGGCAGATTTGCGAACATGTTCGAAACAAGGCGAGACACGCTGGTGTGGTGCCGTTTGCTATAGCGCTTTGCACGCGCCGCGGCAGCCTTTTCGACCAGTAGAGTCAGCTTGACCGATGACACCTTCACCTCGATACGTACTAAACTAGCAATCATTATACGTATAAACAGGGGCGGTGGCAATGAGCGCCGGTATCGTCATCATCGCGGATCGGCGCTTCCGATCCTCGCCCAGAACCACCATTTCCGGTCCACCACCCAGTCCTTCGTGTCCGCGCGGAAGGCCTTGTAGTGGGCCGATTGCCGGTGCGCCTCGAGCGCATCCGCATCGGCGTAGACCTCGATCAGGAGGAACAGGGTCGGGTCGCCGGATTCCTGATGCACGTCGAACCGCCGGCATCCCGGTTCCTGCCGAAGCGAGGTGAGCGCGTGCCGCAGGATGCGTTCCTTGAAGCGGTCGACCGCGTCCGGCCGGACCGTCAGATGCGCCGTGTGCAACAGCATGGCGAAAGTCTATCACGCAGGGCGAACGCCGCTGGCCGCCATCCGCTTCGCCTTGACCCACGCATTGCCCGGCCGCTAGAACCCCACGATGTTCGGGCTTAGCTTCTCCAAGATTCTGCTGATCGTCGCGGTGATCGCGGCCGTGTGGTTCACGCTCAAGTACGTGAGCCGCAAGGTCGACGACGCCGTCGAGGACAAGCCGGCCGACAAGCTGCGTGCTGGTCGAGGCGGCGGGGGCGCCAAGGGGCGCGACGACCGGGCGCGCGGCGGGCCGGACGAGGCGCGTGCGGTCGAGGACATGGTCCGCTGCCGCGTCTGCGGCGCCTACCAGGCCCGCAATGCCGGGCCCTGCGAGCGCCCGGACTGCCCGCAGCGCTGAGGGATTGCACGTCGGCGATTGTTAACAAGGCAGTTGCCTTGACCCCTCCCTATGCCCTCTCTATGGTGCGCCGCACCCAAGGATTTTCCGCGAGATTTCTCTGGCAATGGCCGACCGTCCCCCGGCCCCAGCGGCGGCCCGTCCGCCCAGCTTTCAAGAGCTTATTTTCAGGCTGCAGACCTTCTGGGCTGAACGCGGCTGCGTCATCCTGCAGCCCTACGACATGGAGGTCGGGGCCGGCACGTTCCACTGGGCCACCACCTTGCGCGCGCTCGGGCGCGAACCGTGGAACGCCGCCTACGTTCAACCCTCCCGCCGGCCCAAGGACGGGCGCTACGGCGAAAATCCCAACCGCCTGCAGCACTACTACCAGTTCCAGGTGATCCTGAAGCCCTCGCCCGCGAACAGCCAGGAGCTGTATCTCGACTCCCTGCGCGCGCTCGGCATCGACCCCATGCAGCACGACATCCGCTTCGTCGAGGACGACTGGGAAAGCCCGACCCTGGGCGCCTGGGGCCTCGGCTGGGAAGTGTGGTGCGACGGGATGGAGGTCAGCCAGTTCACCTATTTCCAGCAGGTCGGCGGCATCGACTGCGATCCGGCCTCGACCGAGCTCACCTACGGGCTCGAGCGCCTGGCCTGCTACATCCAGGGCGTCGATTCCATCTTCGACCTGGACTGGAACGGCGCCGGCGTGCGCTACCGCGACGTCTACCACCAGGCCGAGGTCGAGTTCTCGCGCTTCAACTTCGAATACGCCAACACCGACCGCCTGCTGCAGCACTTCCGCGACGCCGAGGCCGAATGCCAGGCGCTGCTCGAGCAGGGGCGCAACGCGGCGATGGCGCTGCCGGCCTACGACCAGTGCCTGAAGGCCAGCCACCTGTTCAACCTGCTCGACGCGCGCGGCGTGATCGGCGTCAACGAGCGCGCCGCCTACATCGCACGCGTGCGCGCGCTGGCCAAGGCCTGCTGCGAGGCGTGGCTCGTCTCGCGCGAAGGCAAGGCTTAGGGCCATGCACGAGCTGCTGCTCGAGCTGCTCTCGGAGGAGATCCCCGCGCGCATGCAGGCGCGCGCGGCCGACGACCTGAAGCGGCTGGTGACGGAGAAGCTCGCTGCCGCCGGCCTGGTGTTCGAGCGCGCCCGGGCCTTCGCGACGCCGCGCCGTCTGGCGCTGGTGGTCGAGGGCCTGCCGCTGCACACGGCCGACACGCGCGAGGAGAAGAAAGGCCCGCGCATCGGCGCGCCCGAGCAGGCGATCCAGGGATTCCTCAAGTCCACGGGCCTCGGCAGCCTGGACCAGTGCGAGAAGCGCACCATCGGCAAGGCCGAGTTCTGGTTCGCGGTCACCGAGAAGAAGGGCGTCGAGACGGACGCGGTGCTGCCCGGGCTGCTGGTGCAGGCGATCGGCGAGCTGCCCTGGCCCAAGTCGATGCGCTTCGCCGACGCGAATTTCCGCTGGGTGCGGCCGCTGCAGTCGATCCTCGCCGTGTTCGACGGCAAGCCCTTGCCGGGCGCGCTGCCGCGCGGCGGCTCGCTCGATCCGCTGGCGTTCGACGACGGCACGACCGGCCACCGCTTCCTCGCGCCGCAGCCGTTCAAGGCGCGCAACTTCGAGGAATACCGCCTCAAGCTGAAGGAAGCCCATGTCGTCCTCGACCGCGAGGAACGCCGGACCTTCATTGAGCGGGAGCTCCACCGCCTCGCCGCGGCGCACGGCTTGGCCGTGAAGGAGGACAGGGGCCTGCTGGAGGAGGTGACGGGCCTGGTCGAATGGCCGGTCGTGCTGATCGGCCAGATCGATCCGCGCTTCACGGGCCTGCCGCCCGAGGTGCTCAGCACCTCGATGCGCACGCACCAGAAGTACTTCACGCTGATGGCCAAGGGCCGCGTCACGCATTTCGCCGTGGTCGCCAACATGGTGGCGCGCGACGGCGGCAAGGCGATCGTCGCCGGCAACGAGCGCGTGCTGCGCGCGCGGCTCAGCGACGCCGAGTTCTTCTGGGAGCAGGACAAGCGCGCGACGCTGGAACAGCGCCTGCCCGGTCTCAAGGAGGTCGTGTTCCACGCGAAGCTGGGATCGGTGCACGACAAGGCCGAGCGCATGGCGACGCTGGCGGCCGAGATCGCCAGGCACGTCCCCGGCTGCGACGCCGGCCAGGCGCGCCGCGCGGCGCGCCTCAGCAAGGCCGACCTCGTCAGCGGCATGGTCGGCGAGTTCCCCGAGCTGCAGGGCGTCATGGGGCGCTACTACGCGCTCAACGAGAAGCTGCCCGCGCCGGTGGCCGAGGCGATCGCCGACCACTACGCGCCGCAGGGCCCGAACGACCGCTGTCCCACCGTGCCGGTCTCGGTCGCCGTGGCGCTGGCCGACAAGATCGACACGCTGGTCGGCTTCTTCGCCATCGACGAGAAGCCGACCGGCTCGAAGGATCCTTTCGCGCTGCGCCGCGCGGCGCTCGGCGTGATCCGGCTCGTGGTCGAGAACGGCCTGCGCTTCCGCCTGCGCGACGCGATCGACGGCGCGCTGATCGCCTACAGGCACGTCAACAACCTCGAGCCCGCCGCGCGCGCCGCGCTGCTCGACGCGCTGCTCGAGTTCTTCGCCGACCGGCTCAAGGTGGCGCTCAAGGAAAAGGGCGTGCGCCACGACCTGATCGCCGCCGTGTTCGCGCTCGGCGGGCAGGACGACATCGTCGACCTGCTTGAGCGCGTTCGCTGGCTCGATCAATTCGTAAGGGAAGAGAATGGCCAGAATCTTCTCATTGCGTACCGACGTGCGGCCAACATCCTGCGAATTGAAGAGAAGAAGGACGGAAGACCCTACTCCGACGATCCCGACTATAGCGTGTTGAAACAGGAAGAAGAGCTGACGCTCTTCGACCGGCTCAACGACGTTACGCGCGAAATCAGCAAAGCTGTAGCGGATGAAAATTATTTTGAGGCGATGGTCATTCTCGCCGGGTTGCGCGGTCCGGTTGACGCGTTCTTCGACAAGGTAACGGTGAACGCAGATGCCACCGTCCTGCGCGCGAACCGCCTCATGCTGCTCAACCGTATCCGCCGCACCATGGACCAGGTGGCCGATTTCGGCCGCATCGAGGGATGAAGAGATGAACCACAGAGACACAGAGACACAGAGACAGAGAGATAGGAAAGAGAGGCCTTCTTCCGCGGCCGAAGGCCGCCTGAGACCTGTTTCTTCTTTCCCTTCGTGGTCTTCGTGGTTCAATCCGAAGATCAACCACGAAGGTCACGAAGGAAGAGGCAGGAAGATCGATCTGGCGGCTGCGGCGTAGCGAAGAATCCTTCTCTTCTCATCTTTCTTCTCTGTGCCTTTGTGTCTCTGTGGTTAGTCTTTCTTTCGGCCGAGCATGTGATCGGGTGACGAGTATGGCCAAGACAAAGAAGCGCATCGTGAAGTCCGCGAAGCCCCGGGCAAAGGCGAGGCCCGCGCGCAAGCCGGTCGCCCGCGCCAAGGCGCGGCCGGTGAAGGCGGCGGCGCTGCGGCGGGGCGCGGCGCCGAAGGCGGCGGCACGGCCGGCTACCTCGAGCAAGCCGAAATGGGTCTACGGCTTCGGCGCCGGCAATACCGACGGCCGCGCCGACATGCGCAACCTTTTGGGCGGCAAGGGCGCGGGCCTGGCCGAGATGGCGACGCTCGGCCTGCCGGTGCCGCCCGGCTTCACCATCACGACCGAGGTCTGCACCGCCTTCTACAAGAACGGCAAGACCTATCCGCGCGAGCTCGAGGCGCAGGTCGCGGGCGCGCTCGCCAGGGTCGAGCGGTCCGTCGGCGCCGCCTTCGGCGCGCGCGAGAACCCGCTGCTCGTCTCCGTGCGCTCGGGCGCGCGCGTGTCGATGCCGGGCATGATGGACACGGTGCTCAACCTCGGCCTCAACGACGAGACGGTCGAAGGCCTGGCGCGCAAGAGCGGCGACCGGCGCTTCGCCTACGACTCCTATCGCCGCTTCATCCAGATGTACGGCAACGTCGTGCTCGGCATCGACCATCACCTGTTCGAGGAGATCCTCGAGCTGCACAAGGAAGACCGCAGCCTCAAGCTCGACACCGACCTGTCGGCCGAGGACTGGCAGGCCGTGGTCGAGGGCTACAAGAAGCGCGTGCTCGAGGAGCTGGACAGGCCCTTCCCGCAGGATCCCAAGGAGCAGCTCTGGGGCGCGATCGGCGCGGTGTTCTCGAGCTGGATGAACCAGCGCGCCATCACCTATCGCCGGCTGCACGCGATCCCCGAGGACTGGGGCACGGCGGTCAACGTGCAGGCGATGGTGTTCGGCAACATGGGCAAGGACTGCGCCACCGGCGTCGCCTTCACGCGCAATCCCTCGACCGGCGCCAACGAGTTCTACGGCGAGTATCTGGTCAACGCCCAGGGCGAGGACGTGGTCGCGGGCATCCGCACGCCGCAGCAGATCACGATCGCCGGCAAGAAGGCGAACGGCTCGGACCTGCCGGCGATGGAAGAATCGATGCCTGCGGTGTTCAAGCAGCTCAACGACGTGCGCCTGAAGCTCGAGCGGCATTTCCGCGACATGCAGGACATCGAGTTCACGGTGCAGCAGGACACGCTCTACATGCTGCAGACGCGCAGCGGCAAGCGCACCGCGACGGCGGCGCTGCGCATGGCGGTCGAGATGGTCAGGGAAGGCCTGATCGACAAGAAGACCGCGATCCAGCGCGTCGATCCGGCCTCGCTGGAGCAGCTCCTGCATCCCACCCTCGATCCCAAGGCGCCGCGCACGGTGCTGGCGCGCGGCCTGCCGGCTTCTCCGGGCGCCGCCTCGGGCCGCATTGCCTTCTTCGCCGACGAGGCCGAGGACCGTACCGCCAAGGGCGAGAAGGTGATCCTGGTGCGCGCCGAGACCAGCCCCGAGGACATCCACGGCATGCACGCGGCGCAGGGCATCCTCACCACGCGCGGCGGCATGACCAGCCACGCGGCGGTGGTCGCGCGCGGCATGGGCCGGCCCTGCGTCACCGGCGCGGGCGACCTGCGCATCGACACCCAGGCGCGCACGCTCTCGGTCGGCCCGGTCACGCTCAGGGACGGCGACACGATCACGATCGACGGCGGCAGGGGCGAGGTGATGCAGGGCGAGGTGCCGACCGTGCAGCCCGAGCTGTCGGGCGACTTCGCCACGCTGATGGGATGGGTCGACGAGGTGCGCAGGATCGGCGTGCGCGCCAATGCCGACACGCCGGCCGACGCGCGCGTCGCGCGCAACTTCGGCGCCGAGGGCATCGGCCTCTGCCGCACCGAGCACATGTTCTTCGAGGGCGAGCGCATCGTCGCCATGCGCCAGATGATCCTGGCCGAGGACGTGAAGGGCAGGCGGGTGGCGCTGGCCAAGATCCTGCCGATGCAGCGCGACGACTTCGCCGAGCTGTTCCGCATCATGAAGGGCCTGCCGGTGACGATCCGGCTGCTCGACCCGCCGCTGCACGAGTTCCTGCCGCACAGCGAGGCGGAGATCAAGGAAGTGGCCAACGCGGCGGGCGTCGACGTGTCGGCGCTGCGCCACCGCGCCGCGCAGCTGGTGGAATCGAACCCGATGCTCGGCCACCGCGGCTGCCGGCTCGCGATCTCCTATCCCGAGATCTGCGAGATGCAGGCGCGCGCGATCTTCGAGGCCGTGGTCGAGGCGGCCGACGGCGGCAAGAACATGGCGATCCCCGAGATCATGGTCCCGCTGGCCGCGACCAAGCGCGAGCTGGATATCCTCAAGGCGGCGATCGACCGCGTCGCCGAGCAGGTCGCGCGCGAGCGCGGCGTGAAGCTGAAATACTACGTCGGCACGATGATCGAGCTGCCGCGCGCCGCGCTCAAGGCCGACGAGATCGCCGAGACGGCGGAGTTCTTCAGCTTCGGCACCAACGACCTGACGCAGACCACGCTCGGCCTGTCGCGCGACGATTCGGCCAGCTTCCTCGACAGCTACACGCGCCAGGGCATCTTCCCGATCGATCCGTTCGTCTCGATCGACACCGAGGGCGTCGGCGAGCTGGTGCGCATCGGCGTCCAGCGCGGCCGCAAGACGCGCAAGGATCTCAAGCTCGGCATCTGCGGCGAGCATGGCGGCGATCCCGCCTCGGTGCGCTTCTTCCGCGACGCCGGGCTCGACTACGTCTCCTGCTCGCCCTTCCGCGTGCCGATCGCGCGCCTCGCGGCGGCGCAGGCCGAGCTCGCGCAGGTGCAGCGCGACAAGTGAGCGATCTCGACGCGCTCGCCGCCGGGGGCAAGCCGGCCCTGGCGCGGGCGCTCGCCGCGATCGAGCGCGATCCCGACGGCGAGGCGACGCTGGCGCTGCTCGATGCCGCGCATGCGCGCCGCCGCGCCGCGGTCGTTGGCATCACCGGTCCGCCCGGCGTCGGCAAGTCGACGCTGCTCGGCGCGCTCATTTCCGCCTGGCGCGCCGGCGGCAAGCGCGTCGGCGTGGTTGCGGTCGATCCGTCCAGCCGCGCGAGCGGCGGTGCCCTGCTGGGCGACCGCGCGCGCATCGCCAGCGATCCCAACGATCCCGGCGTGTTCGTGCGTTCGCTCGCCGCGCGCGACCGGCTCGGCGGCCTGGCCGAGCTCGCCATGCCCGCGGTCACGGTGCTGGCCGCGCTCTACGACGTCGTCGTGGTCGAGACGGTCGGCGTCGGCCAGTCCGAGACCGAGATCGCCGACCTCGCCGACACGCTGGTGCTCTGCGTCCAGCCCGGCGCCGGCGACAGCCTGCAATACATGAAGGCCGGCATCGTCGAGACGCCCGACATCGCCGTCGTGACCAAGTCCGACCTGGGTGAGGCCGCCCAGCGCGCCGCCGCCGACCTCGAGGCCGGCCTGTCGCTCGCCGCGCCCGGCCGGCGGCGCGTGCCGGTGCTGCTGGTTTCGTCCGCGCGGCGCGAGGGCATCGACGCGCTGGTCGCCGCGAGCGACCGCCACCGGCAATGGCTCGACGGCGAAGGCCGCCAAGCGCGCCGCGCGCTGCAGGCGCGCCGCTGGCTCGAACAGGCCGTACGCGACCGTTTCGGCCGCGAGGGATTGAAGCGCTGCGGCCCGCTCGACCCGGCGCTGGGCCAGTCGCCCTTCGCGCGCTACCGCGAGATCGTGGCGGAGATGATGAAGCGATACGGCACGAAGCGCGATCCCCGATCGGGCCCAGACGGCGGTTGAATCGCCAAGCGCCTTCATCCTTCGACAAGCTCAGGATGAGGCTAAGGGGAATGCGGGGCCGGATGTGACTTCAGAGTCTGGACCATCCTCATCCTGAGCCTGGCGAAGGCTCCTCCTCGCCCGACTCCGGCTTCTCTTCGCTTTCGACGCGGTATTCGCCGCCGAACCATTTCGCCAGGTCGATGTCGGCGCAGCGCTTGGAGCAGAACGGGCGGTAGCGCAGCACGGCCGGCTTGCGGCAGATCGGGCAGCGCGTCTTCAGGATCGCGACCTTGTCGCTTGCGTCCTTGGTCATCGCCTACTCCGGGACGATGTCGTAGCCGTCCGGCGCCATCGCGGCATCGGGAACGAGATCGAGTGTCGCGCCCAGGCGCCGGCGCGTCCATTCCAGCGAGGCGTGCTCGGCCTGCAGCGCCGCGATTACGGCCGGTGCGGCGTGTGCGCCGAGGCGCCGCGCCGGCGCGCCGCCCGCCTGGCGCAGCGCGGCGCGCAGCAGCGCGAAGCCGGTCGTCAGGGCCGAGCGCGTGCGGCCGCTGCCGGCGCAGGCGGCGCATTCCTCGCCCATCAGCTGCGCGAGCGACGGCCGGCCGCGCCGGCGCGTCAGCTCGACGAGCCCGGCCGGCGTCATGCCGAGCACGTCGACCTGCTGCGGATCGCCCGCCGTCGCGCGCCTGAGCGCCTCGACCACGCGCTTGCGCTGCGGCGGTGCGGCCAGGCGCAGGAAGTCGATCACGACGATGCCGCCGATGTCGCGCAGGCGCAATTGCCGCGCGATCTCGTCCGCCGCCTCCAGGTTCACCGCCAGCGCCGCGTCGGCCTGCGCGCCGGTGCCCTGCTGCCCCGCCATGTCGACGTCGATGACGGTCATCGCCTCGAGCTCGTCGATGACTAGCTCGCCGCCGCGCCTGAGGCGCAGCCGGCGCGCCAGGGCCGCGTCGATCTGGTCCTCGACCTCGTGCCGCGCGAACAGCGCCCCGCCATCGTGGCGTTGCACGCGGCCTTCCAGCTCGGGCGCCAGGCGGCGGAGCTCCGCGCGCAGCCGGTTCATGAAGTCGGCGTCGTCGCATCGCACCGCCGCGAGCGTGCCGCCATGGGCCAGGACCGCGCGCAGCACCGGATCGGGCGCCGGCATCAGTGTCGCGGGCGCGGCGGCGCCGCGCGCGGTGGCCTGGCGCCACGACTCGATCAGCGCCTTCGCCTCCGCCGCCAGCGCCGCCGGCGCGGCGTCGGCGGCAGACGGGTGCAGCATGAACCCGTCCGTCGCCGTGTCGATTTCGGCGAGGACCTTGGCGGCGGCGTCGAAACGCTCCGGATCCAGCCGCCGCGCGCGCTCCAGTCCGGGCTGGCCGGGGCGCAGTGTGAGGTAGCGCCCGACCACCAGCGGCCGGTCGGTCAGGCCCGCGCCCTTGTCGCCGGCGGCGTCCTTGGTCACCTGCACGATGACGGCCTCGCCCTCGTCGGGCGGCTTGGCGCCGCGTCGCAGCGACAGGAACCCGGCCCGGTCCGCGCCGATCTCGACGAAGGCCGCGCCCTGGTCGCGCCGCAGCGCCGTGACGCGGCCGCGGATGACGGCGCCGACACGGCTCTGCCGGTCCGGGTGCAGCAGCAACAGCTCGACCAGCCGGCCGCGCTCGATGAGCGCCGCGCGGGTCTCGCCCGGCAGATGGTCGACCAGGATCTCGTCGATCGCGTCCCTGGCGCTCATGCAGCGTCGCTCACGATGCGCCGTCCATCGCGTAGCCGGCGCCGCGCAGCATCTGCGCCGTCTCGAACAGCGGCAAGCCGACCACGTTCGAATAGGAGCCGTTGATCCAGCGCACGAACAGTGCGGCGTGGCCCTGGATCGCGTAGCCGCCCGCCTTGCCCCGCCACTCTCCGCCGGCGAGATAGCGCTGCCGTTCCGCGGCATCGAGCCGCTTGAACATGACGACGGTGGCGACCAGGCGCTCGGCCATGCGCCCGTCGGGTGCGATCAGCGCGACGGCACCGAGCACGCGATGGCGCCGGCCCGACAGCAGCTCGAGGCACGTGCCGGCGGTCTCGGCGTCCTCGGCCTTGGGCAGGGCGCGCCTGCCGCAGGCGACCACCGTGTCGGCCGCCAGCACGAAGGCGCCGGGATGGCGCAAGGCGACCGCGCGCGCCTTCTCTTCCGCCAGGCGCCGGGCGAGCTCGGGCGGCAGCTCGCCGCGGCGCGGATGCTCGTCGATCTCGGCCGGGTCGACCTGGTCGGGCTCGATGCCGACCTGGCGCAGAAGCTCAAGCCGCCGCGGCGAGGCCGAGGCGAGCACCAGTCGCTGTGTGTCCGGATTTGGTGGCCCGCTGCGCCCCAACTGGCCGGTTGCGGGGCCCATCGGCCGGCCCGATCACTTGAAGCGGAAGGTGATGCGACCCTTGGTCAGGTCGTAGGGCGTCATCTCGACGTTGACCCGGTCGCCCTGCAGCACGCGGATGCGGTTCTTGCGCATCTTCCCCGATGTATGCGCAAGCACCATGTGATCGTTGTCCAGCTTCACGCGGAACATGGCATTGGGCAGGATTTCGACAACGGTGCCGGGAAACTCGATCAGGTCTTCCTTGGCCATCGGCTCTCCATGGCGGTCCGGCCCGGCTCCTCACCCCGAAGCGGGCCGGCGGCATCATTAGCGCAAAGCAGCGCGGTCGCAAAGCATCGTTCGTGCGCATCCGGCCCTGCCCGATCCGGCGCGGCAGTCATGCAGCCGCGGCCGTTGCGCCGCCCGCGCCGGTCGTGGTCCCTTCGGCTGCCATGGAGAGGGAAACGACAGCGCCGGGCGCCGCCCGCCCGTCGCGGCAGGACATGCGGCTGGCGATGATACTGATGTACATCGCACCGCTGTTGTTCACCGGCAACCAGGTGATGGCGCGCGCGGCCGCCGGCCTGTTCCCGCCCTTCGCCATGTCGTTCTGGCGCTGGATCCTGGCGGTGCTGCTGTTCCTGCCGTTCATCGGTCCGGAGCTGTGGCGCAAGCGCCGCGGCGCGTTCGCCGAATGGCGCGACCACCTCGTGCTCGGCGCGCTCGGCATGGGCGTGTGCGGCGCCGCCGTCTATATCGGCGCGGCGACGACGACCGTCACCAATATCGGCATCATCTACGGCGCCTCGCCGGTGCTGATCGTGGCACTCGCCGGCGCGCTCTACGGAGAGCGCGTGACGCTGCGCGCCGTGGCCGGCATCGCGCTCGCGCTCGCCGGTATGCTGTGGATCATCCTGCGCGGCGACGTCGGCGCCATGGCGCGGCTCGAGTTCACCGAGGGCGACCTGTGGATCGCGTCGGCCTCGTTCTCCTGGGCGATCTATTCCGTGCTGCTGACGCACCGGCCGAGCGTGCTGACGGTGCTGACGCGGCTGGCGGTCAACATGATGGCCGGCATCCTCGTGCTGTTCCCGTTCGTGCTGTGGGAGACGGCGACGATCGGGCCGCCGCCGGCCGACTGGCGCTCGCTCGGCATTGTCGTGTTCCTGGCCTTCGTGCCCTCGATCGGCGCCTATCAGTGCCACGCGCGGGTGCAGAAGGTGCTGGGCGCCGCGGGCACGGCGCCGATGCTCTATGTCGGGCCGCTCTACAGCGTGGTCGTCGCCTGGATCGCGCTGGGCGAGGCGCCGCAGCTCTTCCACCTGGTCGGCGCGCTCATGATCCTGCCCGGCGTCTATCTCGCGACCTGGCGCCCGCCCGCGCGCGCATCGGCCACCGTGTCGTAGCGCCGGAGCTCTGGGAAGCGCCACACCACCAGCGCCGTGCAGGCGACCGTGGCAAGCCCGCCCAGCAGGACCGCGAACGGCGCGCCCAAGAGCGCCGCCGTCATGCCGGCCTGCAGCTCGCCGATGCGCGGCCCGCCGCGGAAGAAGATCAGCGCGATGCTGGCGACGCGGCCGCGCAGATGGTCCGGCGTCAGCACCTGGCGCAGCGTGGCGCGGATCACGGTCGACACCGTGTCGGCCGCGCCGAACAGCGCCAGCATGGCGAAGGACAGCCAGATCGAGCGCGACAGGCCGACGACCGCCAGCGCGGTGCCGTAGAGGCCGACGCAGGCGATCAGCACCGGCCCCTGCCAGCGCAGCCGGTGCCACCAGGCCAGCACCAGGCTGATCGCGACCGCGCCGAGCGGCTGCCCGGCCGCCAGGAGCCCATAGCCCTGCACGCCCGAGTCGAACACGACCTCGGCCAGGATCGGCAGCAGCACGCCGACCGTGGCGAAGCACGACGCGAAGAAGTCGAGCAGATAGGTGCTCCACAGCATCGGCGTCTGGTGCACGAAGCGGGCGCCCTCGGCAAAGGCGGCGAGGCTCGGCTGCGCGCGGATCGCGTCGTCGGGCCGGCTCAAGCGCATCGCGGCCAGGCACAGCGCCGGCACGGCGAAGCTCGCCGCGATCGCCCAATAGGCGGCGGCGATCGACCACGCCTCGATCAGGAACGCGCCCGCCAGCGGCGCGGCGATCGCCGACAAGCGGAAGGCGAGCGAGAACAGGCTGATGGCGTGCGACAGGTGGCTCGCCGGCACCATCGACTGCCTGGCCGGCGTGTCGAACCCGGCGAGCGCCGCGCCCGCGGCCGAGATCAGGTAGAGCAGCGCGACCGAAGCGCCGCCCAGCGCCGTCGCCACCGCCAGGGCGACGGCGACCAGGAACACGCACAGCCGCGTCCACATCATCAGCCGGCGGCGGTCGAGCGCGTCGGCCAGGATGCCGCCGGTGATGCCGAACACGACGATCGGCAGCAGGCGCGCCAGGCCCATGCCGCCCAGCCCCGCCGCCGCGCCGTTCAGCTCGAAGCGAAATCCCAGCAGCGACACGGATAGCGTGCTGCCGACGAGCAGCTCGAACACGTGCCAGTTGATGGCGAACAGCTGCATATTGGCGGCGAAATCGGCCGCCAACTGGGCGACCCAGAGCAGGCGAAACTCGCGAAAGCCCCAGGCACCGAAGCGCGGAGCGGCGGAGGAAACGGTCATCGGCCGGGAACATAGCCCGCCGGCGATGCGTTGACGATCACGCAGGTTTCACTCCGGCGGCGCAAATTCGATCGTCGCGCCGGTCCGGGGCATCGCCTATGATTGGTCGAAGCCGGCCGCCAAGAGACGCAATCAGCGCCCCATGCTCGCCTACATCATCCGCCGCATCCTGCTGATGATCCCGACCCTGTTCGGCATCATGGTGATCAACTTCGTGGTGATCCAGGCGGCGCCCGGCGGGCCGGTCGAGCAGATGATCGCCCAGATCCGCGGCCGCGCGGTCGAGGCGACCGCCCGCTTCTCCGGCCAGGCCGGCGAGACGGCGCAGCAGGGCGCCCAGCGCCCGGCCGGGCAGGCCGGCGGAACGACGGCCGAGAAGTACCGCGGCGCGCGCGGCCTCGACCCCGAATTCATCAAGCAGATCGAGAAGCAGTTCGGCTTCGACAAGCCGATGCACGAGCGCTTCGTGCTGATGATGGGCAACTATCTGCGCTTCGACTTCGGCACGTCGTATTTCCGCGACCAGAGCGTGGTGCGGCTCGTCATCGAGAAGATGCCGGTGTCGATCTCGCTGGGCCTGTGGACCACGCTGCTGGTCTACCTGGTCTCGATCCCGCTCGGCGTCGCCAAGGCGGTGCGCGACGGCAGCCGGTTCGACGTCATGACCAGCGGCGCCATCATCGTCGGCTATGCCATCCCGGGCTTCCTGTTCGCCGTGCTGCTGATCGTGCTGTTCGCCGGCGGGCGCTATCTCGACTGGTTCCCGCTGCGCGGCCTGTGGTCCGACCAGTGGAGCGGCGCGAGCTGGGGCCAGCGCCTGGGCTCGCTCGAATTCTATGCCGACTACTTCTGGCACATGGTCCTGCCGGTGACGGCCATGGTCGTCGGCGGCTTCGCCACGCTGACGATGCTGACCAAGAACTCGTTCCTCGAGGAGATCAACAAGCAATACGTGATGACCGCGCGCGCCAAGGGCCTGAGCGAGAACCGCGTGCTGTACGGTCACGTGTTCCGCAACGCCATGCTGATCGTGATCGCGGGCTTCCCCGGCGCCTTCATCTCGGTGCTGTTCACCGGTTCGCTCCTGATCGAGATCATCTTCTCGCTCGACGGGCTCGGCCTCCTGGGATTCGAGGCGGCGATCAACCGCGACTACCCCGTCATGTTCGCCTCGCTCTACTTCTTCACGCTGCTCGGGCTGCTGATGGGGCTGGTCGGCGACCTGATGTACGTCGTGATCGACCCGCGCATCGACTTCGCCAGCCGCAGGGTCTAGGCGATGGCGCTGGTGAAGCTATCGCCCATCAATCGCCGCCGGCTGCACAACTTCCGCGCCAACCGCCGCGGCTACTGGAGCTTCTGGATCTTCCTCGTGCTGTTCGTCTCGAGCCTCTTCGCCGAGCTGATCGCCAACGACAAGCCGATCCTCGTGCGCTACGACGGCGCCTTCTATGCGCCTTTCCTCAAGGCCTACCCCGAGACGACGTTCGGCGGCTTCTTCGAGACCGAGGCCGAGTATCGCGACCCCGAGGTCAGGAAGCTGATCGAGGCCAAGGGCTGGATGGTCTTCCCGCCCATCCCCTACAACTACAGCACCGTCATCGCCGACCTGCCGACGCCGGCGCCGTCGCCGCCGTCTTCCAGGAACTGGCTCGGCACCGACGACCAGGCGCGCGACGTCGTGGCGCGCGTCATCTACGGCTTCCGCATCTCGGTGCTGTTCGGACTGATCCTGACGGTCCTCAGCTCGATCGTCGGCGTCATCGCCGGGGCGGTGCAGGGCTATTTCGGCGGCTGGACCGATCTCGTGTTCCAGCGCTTCATGGAGATCTGGTCGGGCCTGCCGACGCTCTATCTCCTCATCATCCTCGCTTCGATCGTGCAGCCGAACTTCTGGTGGCTGCTCGGTCTCATGCTGCTGTTCTCATGGATGGCGCTGGTCGGCGTCGTGCGCGCCGAGTTCCTGCGTGCGCGCAACTTCGACTACGTGCGCGCCGCCCGCGCGCTCGGCGCGCGCGACGTCACCATCATGTTCCGCCACGTCCTGCCCAACGCCATGGTGGCGACGCTCACCTTCCTGCCCTTCATCCTCAACGGCTCGATCACCACGCTGACGGCGCTCGACTTCATCGGCTTCGGCCTGCCGGCGGGGTCGCCCTCGCTCGGCGAGCTGTTGAACCAGGGCAAGAACAACCTGCAGGCGCCCTGGCTCGGGATCTCGGCCTTCTTCGTCATCGCCGTGATGCTGAGCCTGCTGGTGTTCGTCGGCGAGGCGGTGCGCGACGCGTTCGATCCGCGCAAGACCTTCACCGGAGAGACGCGGTGACGGAGAAGCTGCTGGAAGTGCGCGACCTCGGCGTCGAGTTCCGCACGCCCGGCCGCACGGTGACGGCGGTCAGGGGCGCGAGCTTCACGCTGGACCGGGGCGAGACCCTAGCGCTGGTCGGCGAGAGCGGCTCGGGCAAATCGGTGACGGCGCTGTCGATCCCGCAGCTCCTGCCCTATCCCCTGGCGCATCATCCGACCGGCAGCATCCGCTTCGCCGGGCGCGAGATGATCGGCGCCGACGAGCGCACCTTGCGCTCGATCCGCGGCGACCGCGTCACCATGGTGTTCCAGGAGCCGATGACCAGCCTCAACCCGCTGCACCATGTCGAGCGCCAGATCACCGAGGTGCTGCAGCTGCACAAGGGGTTGAGCGGGCCGGCGGCGCGGACGCGCGTGCTCGAGCTGCTTCAGCTGGTCGGCATCCGCGACGCCGAGAAGCGTCTCGGCGCCTATCCGCACGAGCTCTCGGGCGGGCAGCGTCAGCGCGTCATGATCGCCATGGCGCTGGCGAACGAGCCGGACCTGTTCATCGCCGACGAGCCGACCACCGCGCTCGACGTCACCATCCAGGCGCAGATCCTGAAGCTGGTGAAGGAGCTGCAGCAGCGCTTCGGCATGGCGATCCTGTTCATCACGCACGACCTGACCATCGTGCGCAAGATCGCCGACCGCGTCTGCGTCATGACCAACGGCGAGATCGTCGAGCAGGGCCCGGTCGAGGAGGTCTTCGAGCGTCCGCGGCACGAGTACACGAAGCGCCTCTTGGCGGCGCAGCCCAAGGGCCGCCCCGACCGGCCGCTCGAATCGACCCCGCTGCTCACCGGCGGCGACATCAAGGTCTATTTCCCGATCAAGGCCGGGCTGCTGCGCCGCACGGTCGACCACGTCAAGGCGGTCGACGGCGTCTCGGTCGAGCTTGCCAGCGGCCGCACCGTCGGCGTGGTGGGCGAAAGCGGCTCGGGCAAGACGACGCTGGGCCTGGCGCTGCTGCGCCTGATCAAGAGCACCGGCTCGATCCGCTTCGCGGGCGAGGAGCTGCAGGGCAGGGACGCCGGCACGCTCCGTCCCCTGCGCCGGCAGATGCAGATCGTCTTCCAGGACCCCTTCGCGAGCCTGAGCCCGCGCCTGTCGATCGGCCAGATCGTCGAGGAGGGCCTGCGCATCCACAAGCTCGGCGGCACGCCGGCAGAGCGCGAGAAGCTGATCGTCGCCGCGCTGGAGGAGGTCGGCCTCGACCCCGAGACCCGACATCGCTACCCGCACGAGTTCTCCGGCGGCCAGCGCCAGCGCGTCGCCATCGCGCGCGCCATGGTGCTGAAGCCCAGGTTCGTCGTGCTGGACGAGCCGACCTCGGCGCTCGACGTCTCGGTACAGGCGCAGATCGTCGATCTGCTGCGCGCGCTGCAGGCGAGGCACGGCCTCGCCTACATGTTCATCAGCCACGACCTGCGCGTGGTGCGCGCGCTGTCGGATGCCGTGATCGTGCTGCGCAACGGCAAGGTGGTCGAGCAGGGTCCCACCGAGCGCATCTTCGCCGCCCCGCGCGAGGACTACACCAAGGCCTTGATCGCCGCCGCCTTCGAGCTCGAGACGGCGCGGGAAGGCGTGACGGCGACGTGAACGACGAGGGATTGCGATGGCGCTCCTGATGAGGACCGATTCCGGCCGCGCGCTGTGGTGGCGCGACGAGGTGGCCAAGCTCCTCCCCGACCTCGACTTCCGCATCTACCCGGAGACGGGCAGGATCGAGGACATCGAGTACGCGCTGGTCTGGCGGCCGCCGCACGGGCTGCTGCGGAGCCTGCCGTCCCTGAAGGCGATCTTCTCCCTCGGGGCTGGCGTCGACCACGTGTTCGCGGACCCGAACCTGCCCGAGGGCGTGCCGGTGGTGCGCCTGATCGACGTGCAGCTCACGCGGCAGATGACCGAGTATGCCGTCTGGCACGTGCTGCGCTTCCATCGCAACGGCCCGGAATACGAGGCACAGCAGCGCCAGCGCATCTGGCGCGAGGTGGCGCTGAAGCAGACCGTCGAGCGCCGCGTCGGCGTGATGGGCCTGGGCGAGATCGGCGGCGCGGTCGCGCGCGCGCTGGTCGGGTTCGGCTTCGACGTCGCGGGCTGGTCGCGCGGCCCCAAGTCGATCCCCGGTGTCGCGAGCTTCGCCGGCCGCGAGAAGCTGCACGACTTCCTCGCGCGCAGCGAGATCGTCGTCTGCGTCCTGCCGCTGACCCCCGACACGACCGACATCCTCGACGCGCGCGCCTTCGCCGCCATGCCGCGGGGCGCCTGCGTCATCAATATCGGCCGCGGCCCGCAGCTGGTCGAAAGCGACCTCGTGGCCGCCCTCGACGCCGGCCACATCGCCGGCGCCGCGCTCGACGTGTTCCGCGCCGAGCCGCTGCCCCAGGACTCGCCGCTCTGGTCGCACCCAGCGGTCACGCTCACGCCGCACATCGCCGGGATGATCGACCCGCGCTCGGCCGTGCAGCAGGTGGTCGCGAACATCCGGCGCATCCGCGCCGGCGAGAAGCCGCTGAACATCGTCGATCCGCGCGCGGGGTATTAGCGGCTCATCCCTCCAGCGATCTCGCCGCGCGCGCGATCTGCTCGCCGAAGTCGCGCAGGAACACCGAGCCGCGCACCGTGCGCTGCAGCAGCACGCTGCGCCGGTCGGCCTCGTCGTGCTTGCGCCGGACGAAGTCGAGCTGGCTCAGCCGGTCGATCGCGCGCGTGATCGCCGGCTTCGAGACGTTGAGAGAGGCCGCCAGCCCGCGCACCGTGTGCGGCTGGGGCGTCAGGTACACGGTCAGCATCAGCGCCATCTGCCGCGCGGTCAGGTCGGGCCCCTCGCCGCGCACGCTGCCGGTCAGCGCCCGGCGCCAGATCTCGAGCCCGTGATGGGCGGTCAGGGTCTTGGGCATTGCGATCGGTCGTTTCGTTTGCGGATCGAGCCTATGCGCTCCGAGCCGTCCGATACAAGCGAGCCCGAGCTCTACTTCCCGAACCGCGCCTTGATCAGCGCATAGACCGCGCGCAATGCCATGGCCTCGCCGCCCTCCGGGCGGCCGGGGCGGGGGCGGCTGTTCCATGCGTAGACGTCGAAATGCGCCCAGGGCGTGGAGTCGGCGACGAACTCCTTGAGGAAGAGCGCGGCGTAGATCGCGCCGGCGAAGCTGGAGTCGGAGATGTTGTTGAGGTCGGCGACCTTGCTGTCCAGGCCCGGCCGGTAGGCACGCCACAGCGGCAGGCGCCACATGGGATCGTTCTCCTCGCGGCCGTGGCGCAAGAGGTCGTCGGCGAGGTCGTCGTGGTCGGTGAACAGCGCCGGCAGGTCGGGCCCCAGCGCGACGCGCGCGGCGCCCGTCAGCGTGGCGAAGTCGACCAGCAGCGCCGGCTTGTCGCGGTCGGCCTCGGCCAGCGCGTCGGCCAGGATCAGCCGTCCCTCGGCGTCGGTGTTGCCGATCTCGACCGTCAGCCCCTTGCGCGTGCGCAGCACGTCGAGCGGGCGGAACGCCGTGCCCGACACCATGTTCTCGACCGCCGGAATCAGCACGCGCAGGCGCACCGGCAGGCGCGACGCCATGATCATCGAGGCGAGGCCCAGCGCGTGCGCGGCGCCGCCCATGTCCTTCTTCATCAGCTTCATGCCGGAGCTGGGCTTCAGGTCGTAGCCGCCCGAGTCGAAGCACACGCCCTTGCCGACCAGCGTGACGCGCGGGCCCTTCGCCGGCCCCCAGGCGATGTCGATCAGCCGCGGCGCCCGCGCGCTGCCCTTGCCGACGGCATGGATCATCGGGTAGTCGCGCTTCAGCAGCGCGTCGCCGACGATGACGCTGCATTGCGCGCGGTGCCGGCGCGCCAGCGCCTTGGCGGCATGGGCCAGCTCCGCCGGCCCCAGGTCGGCGGCCGGCGTGTTGATGAGGTCGCGCACGAGATAGACGGCTTCCGCCGTGTGCACGACCAGGTCGCGGTCGGCCGCACGCGGCCACACCAGGTCGATCGCCTTGCGCTCGCGCTTGCGATAGCGGACGAAGGCGTAGTGGCCCAGCGCCCAGCCCAGCGCCGCGCGCGTCGCCTGGCCGCGGTCGTATGTCGCGTCCAGCGCATAGCGCCCGGCCGGCAGGCGCGACGGCAGGTCGGCCAGCGCCCACAGCGGGTCCTCCTTGTCGATGCCCACGAAGATGCGCGCCAGCCTTCCGTTGCGGCCGGGCAGCAGGGCGAGCTGGCCGGCCTTGCCCTTGAAACCCGTCGATTCGAGCCAGGCTACCGTCGCCGTGGATTGGGCCTCGAGCCGCTTCTTCAGGTCGGCGGCGCCGACCGGCACGATCGGCACGGTCTCGGGCGAGGGGCGCGGCGCGAAGCAATCGAGCATGGGTCACTCCTGTCGGGGAGCGAGACCATGCCCGAAAAGCCGGCGCGGCGAAACGGGTCAGCCGGCGGTGGCCCGGAAACGAACGGGCGCCGGCGCCGTGTGCCGGCGCCCGTTCCAAGCGGGGGCAGGGGAGGGAAGCCTAGCTGCCGATCACGCCGCCGTCCTTCTTGACGACGGCAATGACCGACGGCCGCGCGGCCATGTCGGCCTTGAAGTCCGGCCAGCGCGTCGACGGCTTCTCGAAGGTCGATCCGGAGTCCTCGGCCGGATGCTGGATCGCCAGGAACAGCGTCTTGCCGTCCGGCGTCAGGCAGGGCCCGCAGACCTCGGCGCAGGTCGGCGCCTGGCAGAACAGCTTGGTGAGGGCCCGGCCGACGCCGCTTACATCCGCCAGGTACACGCCGTCCGCCACCTGCGCGGCGCTCGGCGCGCCGTCGGCGGCAATCGGGATGCGGCCTTTCGAATCGAAGGCGCAGTTGTCCGGGCAGGTGAGCCAGCCGTGCTCCGACGGGGCGCGATGGTGCATCGTGCCCGCGTCGATCCCCGGCTTGCCCGCGACGAGGAACATCTTCCACGTCGCCTCTGCCGCGACATGGTCGGCGTTCCTGCCCGGCCCGCCGGGCGGCACGTGTACCTGCCGTTCTCCACCACCTGCCACCGGCCGCCGGTCTTCCTCACCTTGATGACCGAGGCGCCGTGCGGCGCCAGCTCGATCTCGGTCTGTTTCCTGGTCGTGGCGAGCGCCGCGGCGCGGCCGGCGGGAAGGCCGGGCCACATCTGGCCGGCGATCGTGTGCTCGTGGTTCACGAACAGCAGCCCGTTCTCGCTGCTGTTCGATCCCATCGGCAGCGGCAGGTAGCCGAGGAAGTCGTTGTTGTAGCCGAACTGCGTCTCCTGCGCGGCGACGCTCTGCTCGGTCACGTCGAAGGCCGGCGAGTCAGTCGAGATGCGGTCGCCCCAGCGGATCACCACCTGCGTGTCGTAGCCCTCGGGCACGTGGTCGCGCGCGATCCTGCTCCAGGACAAATATCCGCGCGGGCAACGCAATCATCCCCCTGATCAACGGCGGCAATTGCTGATATGCTTTAGGGCGCCCAGGGACGGAAACCTGACTGAAGTTCTCTCATAGGTGGGAGTGGCTCTGGTTGGGGTGAAAAGCGCAGATCGGAGGGGGAGACGAGTTGGGGGGACCGGACAATTAAGTTCACCGCTTGTCCTCGCGCGGGAGGCCGATCCGCGGGTCTCGGGCGGCTTGCTTCCGATGGTGCTCAGAGAGCAAGAATCTCGATCATCGCCGCAACTGGAGAACCCGTCGCATGCCCGCGCTGGAGATCGTCATCGGCACCAAGGCCTGGTCGTCCTGGTCGCTTCGTCCCTGGCTCGCGCTCAAGGCCACCGGGCAGAAGTTCAAGGAGACGCTGGTGCCGCTGCGCTGGGCCGGCACCGCGGCCGGCATCCGCCGCCACTCGCCCTCGGGCAAGGTGCCCGTGCTGAAGCACGGCAAGCTGGTGATCTGGGAATCGCTGGCCATCTGCGAGTATGTGGCGGAGACCTTCCCGAAGGCCGGCCTGTGGCCGAAGGACAAGGCGGCGCGCGCCATGGCCCGCGCCGTGTCGTCGGAGATGCATGCGGGCTTCGCCGCGCTGCGCCAGGCCATGCCGATGGACATCAACGCGCGCCGCAAGACCTCGGCGCCGAGCGACCAGGTCAAGGCCGACATCGCGCGCATCACGCAGATCTGGAAGGGCTGCCGCAAGCGCTACGGCAAGGGCGGCCCGTTCCTGTTCGGCAAGTTCACGATCGCCGACGCGATGTACGCGCCGGTCTGCACGCGCTTCGTCACCTACGGCGTCAAGCTCGACAAGGCCTCGGCCGACTACGTCAAGGCCGTGATGGCGCTGCCGGCGATGAAGGAATGGGCCAAGGGCGCCTGATTGGCGACGGCGGCGTCCGGGCATAGAATTCCGCCATGACGGCGGCCCGGCTCATCCTTCTGCTGCTCGGCCTCTGCATCGGCGCGGTTGCGCCGGCGGAGGCGTCCGGACCGGGCCGCGTCGCGCTTGTCATCGGCAACGCCAGCTACGCGGCGATGCCGCTCGCCAACCCGGTCAACGACGCGCGGCTGATGGCCGAGACGCTGCGCGCGCTGGGCTTCGAGGTGATCCAGCGCGAGAACGCGTCGAAGCGCGAGATGGAGCTGGCGATCCTCGCCTTTGGCGAGAAGCTCAAGAGCGCCGGCGCCGGCGTGTTCTACTACGCCGGCCATGGCTTGCAGGTGCGCGGGCGCAACTACCTGATCCCGGTCGAGGCCGCGATCGAGACCGAGGCCGCGGCGCGCGTCGAGGGCGTCGACGTGGACCTGGTGCTGGCCGAGATGGGCGACGCGCGCAACGCCGCCGCCAACATCGTCATCCTCGACGCCTGTCGCAACAACCCGTTCGAGCGCAAGATGCGCGGCGGCGCGCGCGGACTGGCCGCGATCGATGCCGCCGCCGGCACGCTGATCGCCTACGCCACCGCTCCCGGCTCGACCGCGTCGGACGGCACCGGCAGGAACGGCCTCTACACCGAGGAGCTGGTCAAGGCGCTGAAGGAACCCGGCTTGAAGGCCGAGGAGGTGTTCAAGCGCGTGCGCGTCGCGGTGATGCAGCGCTCGGCCGGGGCGCAGACGCCGTGGGAGTCGTCGTCGCTGACGGGCGAGCTGGTGTTCAACCGAGCCGGCGCCGCGCCGCCGGCGACCGCTGTCGCCGCCGCGCCGGCCGCCCCGCAGGCGGCTCCATCGGCGACGCAGCGCACCGGCGGCGGCGACGACCAGGCCGAGCTCGCCTTCTGGGACGCGATCAAGAACAGCGGCAGCCCGGCGGAATTCCGCGCCTATCTCGAGAGCTTCCCCAACGGCCGCTTCGCGCCGCTGGCGCGCCTG
>CAZLBB010000010.1:0-76133 GCA_964557415.1 uncultured Rhodospirillaceae bacterium | reverse complement strand
GGCTGATCGATTTCGTTTCGCTCGCCAACCTGGAGCGCCGCGCGCAGAAGCAGCGCCAGCCCGCCGAGGCCGAGCGCGACGGCAAGCGCCTTGGGCACGCCGTCGGCCCCGACCGCGTCGGACAGGAGGCTCACCGGCAGGGCGTCGGCCGCGGCGTAGTACGCCGCGGCCAGCGCCCGCGCGGCCGCGCCCGGGAGGAGATAGCGCGTCATGGCCGACCGTGTCCCCCGGCCTATTTCTTCAGGAGGCCGAACTCCTGCAGCGAGGCCTCGATCTCCTTGGCGAATCCGTCGGTGAACTTCACCGCCTCGGCATGCGGCATGAAGGCGACGACCAGGCTCTCCTTCTCGAACTGCTTCTTGTAGTCGGGGCTCGCCAGCACCGCCTTGATGCCGTCGCCGATGGCGGCGGCGGCCTTGGGGTCGATGCCCTTGGGGCCGGCCAGGCCGCGGAACTTGGTGACGGTCAGGTTGATGCCCTGCTCCTTGGCGGTCGCGACCTCGGGGAACTGCTCGAGGCGCTTGTCGGTCAGCGTCGCCAGGATACGCACCTTGCCGGCGTCGAGCTGCGCGCGGATCTCCTGCACCTCGCCGATGCCGATGTCGAGCGTGCCGTTCAGCACGTTGATCATCAGCTGGCCGCCGCCTTCGTGGCTGACCACGGCGGCCTTGACGCCCGTCAGACGCATCAGCTTCTCCAGCGCGATGCGCTCGAGCGAGGCGGGATTGGCCGCGCCCCACTTGGCCTTGCCCGGGTTCTTCTTCGCGTCCTCGATCACGGCGGCGAGCGTCTTGTGCGGCGACTCGACGCGCGCGTAGACCACCTCGGGATCGAGGAACACGGTCGCGACCGGCTCGAGCGCCGTGTAGCCGACCTCGGGCTTGCTCAAGAGCGTCGTCTGGATGTAGGTCGGCGTGGTGGCGTAGAAGACCGAGCCGTCCGGCGGCGCCTTGGCCAGGCGCGCCATCGCCTTGGCGCCGCTGCCGCCGCTGACGTTCTCCACGACGAAGCTGACGCCCATCGCGGGTCCCAGGTGCTTGGCGAGCTCGCGCAGGAACACGTCGCTGCCGCCGCCGGCGCTGGAATGCGTGACCATGGTCACGGTCGAATGCGGGTACTTGGTTTGGCTTTGGGCCTGCGCGTTGGCCACGGCCAGCGTCAGGACCAGCGGCAACGCGGCGAGCGCCGCCAGCAGTTTCGTTCGATCGGACATGGTTTCCTCCTTCGCTTGTTCTCATCCTCCCGGGCGCGCCGGACGCCAGCCGCCGAAGCCGGGAATGCGGTTGACCAGCAGCACGACGGCGAAGGTGATCAGCAGCATCGCGATGCCGAGCACCGAGATGGCGCCGAGATCGCCGCTCTCGTTCAGGTCGAAGATGACGACCGAGATCACCTTGGTGTCGGCGGTGAACAGCATGATGGCGGCCGACAGCTCGCGCATCGTGCCGATGAAGACGAAGCACCAGGCGGCGATCACGCCCGAGCGCAAGAGCGGCGCGGTGACATGGCCGAGCGCCTGCAGCCGCGTGGCGCCGAGGATGCGGCTGGCCTCCTCCAGCTCCGGATGCACGGCCTTGAGCGCCGACTGCAGCTGCTGGTAGGCCGCCGGCAGCTCGATCGTGATGTAGGCGACGAGCAGGATCCACAGCGTGCCGTAGAGCACGAAGGGCGGGCGCGTGTAGCTGAGGAACAGCCCGACGCCGAGCACGATGCCGGGGATCGATACCGGCGCGGTCGCCAGGAACGCCAGCACGCGATGGCCGGGCACAGCGCGCCTTCCGGTCAGGTAGGCGATCACCAGCGCGAGGCCCGTGCCGAAGGTCGCCGACAGCACGCCGAGCAGGAAGGTGTTCTGCAGCGCGAGCCGCGTGCCGGAGAACTCGAACAGCACGAACCGGACATGCTGCAGGGTCAGGTTGTCGAACGAGACCGGCTGCGACACGACGCGCGAGAACGCGGTCTTGAGCAGCGCGCCGTAGGGCAGGAACACCGAGCAGGCCAGCACCGCGAGGCACAGCGCCAGCGCCGGCCAGCGCCAGGCGCCGAGCAGTGTCGGCCGCGGGCGGCCGGAGCGCCCGCCGACCACCGTATAGCCGCGCCGGCCCATGAGCCAGTGCTGCCCGCGCAGGAGGACGATGGTGATCAGCAGCAGCGGCAGGGCGGCGGCGGCGGCCAGGCCCGGCTTGGGCGGATACTGGAACAGGCTCCAGATCTTGGTCGTCATGGTGTGGAAGCCGGCCGGCAGGGCCAGGATCGCCGGCGAGCCGAACAGGATCATCGCCTGCAGGAAGGCGACCAGCCCGCCCGCCAGCAGCGCGGGCAGCGCGAGCGGGATCGTGACCTTTACGGCGGTGCGCCAGGTATGCCCGCCGAGGATCGCCGAGGCGTCCTCGAGGTCGGCCGGGATGCGGTCGAGCGCGTTCGACACCAGCACGAAGACATAGGGAAACGTGTAGCAGGCGATCACGAAGATCAGACCGCCCATCGAGTAGACGTTGAACAGGTACTGGTCGGTCCCGGCGCCGGTCAGCGTCCGGTACCACTGGTTCAACAGGCCGCTGTTCGGCGCGGCCAGGATCTCCCACGCCACGGCGCCAAGGAAGGGCGGCGTCACGAAGGACGCCATGACGAGCGCGCGCACCGCGCCGGTGAAGGGCAGATCGCTGCGCGCCACCAGCCAGCCGATGGGCGCGGCGACGATACAGCACGCGACACTGACCGAGGCGGCCAGCGTCAAGGTCGTCAGCATCGGCTCGACGAAGGCGGGATCGCTCCACAGGCGCCGGAAATTCTCCAGCGTCGGCGCGCCGTCGCGGTCGAAGACGGCGTGCCAGGCGAGCTGCGACACCGGCAGCACGATGAGGACGCACAGCACCGCCGCCAGGCCAAGCATCACCGGCCGCGACAGGTCGAGCCGGCGCGGCCGGCCGCGCGGCAGCGGGGCGGCGATGGTGGTCATCTGCTCTGCCCCCCCTCCCCTTGCGGGAGGGGGTTAGGGGGAGGGGTCGTCACGCAGACGCGGAACGGCGCAGGGAGAATGCAGATGCAGCTCATCCGCCGATGAGCGCCCGAGCTCTTGCCGGCACGCCCCCTCCCCCTGTCCCCCTCCCGCGAGGGGAGGGGGGACCGGAAAGGGGAACCAAGTCGGTGATTCACCCGAACTACACCTTGAACAGCTGGGTGTACTTGGCCTTGATCTCCTCGACCTGCTTCTCGACCGCGGCCGGGTCTTCCTTCATCAGCTTGATCCTGGTGAGCGGCGTGCGGCTTTCCTTGTCCTTGACCTCCTTGTGGAACGAGCGCAGGCCGCCGACGTCGACGATCAGCTGCTGGCATTCGCGCGTGAACAGGAAGGAATGGAACAGGCGCGCGGCGTTCGGGTTGGGCGCGTTCTTCATGATGGCCGAGGGGCCGACCACCAGCGGCGTGCCCTCGGCCGGGTAGACGATCGCCAGCGGGTCGCCCTTTTCGATCATCTGCAAGAGGACGTACTCGACGCCGTCGACCATGACCGCGCGCTCGCCGAGCGACAGCTTCTTCGGCGGCTCGGTGGCGGACTGCACCTGCATCACCTTCTGCTTCGCCAGCGCCTCGAAATAGCTCCAGCCCAGGTCGCGCGCGGTCTGGAACGTGGCGGTCAAGGTCGAGCCGCTGTAGCCCGGATGCGACTTCACCATCTTGCCCGACCATTTCGGGTCGAGCAGGTCCTTGAACCCTTTCGGCGCCTCGGCGGCCGCGACCAGCTTGGTGTTGTAGGCGATCGGGCTCAAGGTGGCGCGGAAGCTCGCGAACATGCCGTCCGGGTCGACATGCTCGGGCGGGTAGTTCTTGGCCATGTCCTCGGTCACGTAGGGCGCGAGGATGCCCTCGCGCTTCCACACCAGGAGATGCGCCGCGTCCGAGCTGTTGACCGCGTCGACGGCGTGGATCTTGGCCGAGTATTCCTGGCCGATGCGCTGGAACACGCGCTCGGCGCCGGTGCGCTCGACGCGTACCGACACGCCCGGATACTTCGCCTCGAAGGCTTGCGCCACCTTCTGCGCCAGCGGCAGGTCGACCGAGGTGTACCAGACGACCTTGCCCTCCTTCTTCGCCGCCTCGACCAGCTGCGGCGTCACCGGCGAGGCCGCGGGCAGCGCCGCGAGCGGCGCGGCCAGCACGCTGATGCCCAGCGCGCTCGATGCCAGCAGGAATCCCCTTCGCGTGAACTTCGTCTCGTACATGGCTGTCTCCTCCGTTTCGTGATCGCCTTCTTGTTTCTGATTCAGTCCGCCAGCGCGCGGCAGCGCTCCGGCGGCAGGTGCAGCCAGACCGGGCTGCCCGACTCGATGCTGTGCTCGGCCGGCGCCACCACGCGCAGCTGCGTGCCGTCGGCGACCTCGACCAGGTAGTCGCGCGTGCTGCCGAGGAACACCTGGCGCGCGACGCGGGCTTCGAGCACGTTCTCGCCGCCCGGCGGCGGCGCCGCCAGCAGGCGGATGTCGTGGTGCCGGATCGAGACCGCGATCGCGCCGCCCGCCGTCACCTCCGCCCCGCTGCAGCGCAGCGCCTGTCCGGCGAAGCTCAGGTGCCGGCCGTCGAGACCCTTGCCGCGCAGGATGTTGGTGCCGCCGATGAACTGCGCCACGAACTCCGAGCGCGGCCGGTAGTAGATCTCCTCGGGCGCGCCCGCCTGCTCGATGCGGCCGGCGTTCATCACCACGATCTGGTCCGCCGTGGTCATCGCTTCGGCCTGGTCGTGCGTCACGTAGACCGTGGTGTAGCGGTACGCGTCGTGCAGCCGGCGCACCTCGAAGCGCATCTCCTCGCGCAAATTGGCGTCGAGGTTCGACAGCGGCTCGTCCAGCAGCAGCGTCTCGGGCTCGACCACCAGCGCGCGCGCCAGCGCCACGCGCTGCTGCTGCCCGCCCGACAGGTCGGCCGGATAGCGCTCGGCGTAGGCGTCCATCCTGGTCGTGGCGAGCATCGCCTGCACCTTGCGCCTGATCGTCTCGCGGTCCAGCCGGCGGAGCTCGAGCCCGTAGGCCACGTTCTCGGCCACGGTCATGTGCGGCCACAGCGCGTAGCTCTGGAAGATCATCGACATGTTGCGCTTCTGCGGCTCCATCGCCCAGCCGGCGGACGAGACCAGCCGGTCGCCGACCCGGACCTCGCCCTCGGACGGCTCGATGAACCCGGCGATCAGCCGGAGCGTCGTGGTCTTGCCGCAGCCGGAGGGGCCGAGCAGGCAGACGAGCTGGCCGTGCTCGATGCGCAGGCTGACGCGGTCGACCACGGCGAGCGCGCCGTAGCGCTTGGTGAGGCCGCCAAGCTCGACCGAGGCCATAAGCTCTCCCGTCAGTCCGCCGCCGACGCGACGCCGAGGCGGATCGCCCGCATCAGGCGCTCGCGCCCGGCCATCACGTGGTCGCGCATGGCCGCCACCACCGCATCGGGGCGGCGCGTCGCCAGCGCGGCGACGATCGCGCGATGCTCGTCGTTGGAGACGCGCAGGCCGCCGCCGGAGACGAGGCCGTGCCGGCGCAACAGGTGCATCTCGTTGATCACGCGCCGGTAGGTCGCCATCAGCGGACGGTTGCCGGCCATCTCGATGATGCGGTCGTGGAAGCGGATGTTGAGCGGGAAGTAGGACGCGATCGAGCCGGCCTGCTCCATCCGCTCGACCAGGTCGCCAAGCTCCGCGAGCTCGGCGTCCGTGACGCGCGGCGCCAGGATGCGGCCGGCGATCTCGTCGAGCCCGGCGCGCAGCTCGTAGAGCTCGACCGCCTCGTCGGGGCGGAGCTCGCGCACGAACACGCCGCGGTTCTTCTCGAGCCGGACGAGCCCCGCCTCCTCCAGCGCGCGGAACGCCTCGCGCACCGGGCCGCGGCTGACGCCGAGCCGCGTCGCCAGCGCCACCTCGTTGAGCTTGGCGCCGGCGCCGAGGTCGCCCGACTGGATCAGGCGCAGGATGGCTTCCTGCACCAGCATGGGCAGGGACTTCGAGCGCATGAACTCGATCGCCCGGAGCGGAGCCTCGCCGGATGCGGGCATGGCGGGCCTAGGACGCCACGCGACGGCGGCGCGGACGGCGGCTGGCGAGCATTTCCTTCCCGTTCTCTGTCTTGTTGTCGGCGCCTCGTTGCTGACGTCTGGCGCCGCACGCAACGATTCGCGATATTTTGTCTATTGTCTACAACAAAGAGGCTGGACGGCCGCCCATGTTCCCTCCGCGTGCCCGGCTCGACTAGGATCGCCTCGCCTTCCCGTCCCGCCCTCCGCAGTCCCAGCAGCGCGACCCCGCGAAAGGAAGCCTCCGCATGACCAGCGCCATCGAGCCGGCCGCGCGCACCGCCCCGGTCCGTACGGCGATGGTCACCGGCGCCGCCCAGGGCATCGGCCGCGCGGTGGCGGCGCGGCTGGCCGCGGACGGCGCGCGCGTGGTGCTGGTCGACATCAACGAGCGCGCGCTCGCCGAGACGGCGGCGCAGCTCGCCGCCGCCGGGAGCGCGGTCGTCACCGTCGCCGGCGACGTGGCGGCGCCGGACACCGCGAAGCGCGCGGCGGCGCTGGCGGGCGAGCGCTTCGGCGGGGCCGACATCCTGGTCAACAACGCCGGCATCTCGCCCAAGCACGCCGGCCAAAAGGCGACGCTCGCGCGCATGGCGCTGGAGGAATGGCGCCGCGTGCTCGACGTCAACCTGACCGCCGCGTTCCTGTTCTGCCAGGCCTGCCTGCCGTCGATGCAGGCCAGGCGCTGGGGCCGCATCGTCAACATGTCGTCGCTGGCGGGACGCACGCGCTCGGACGTGCCGGGCGTGCACTACGGCGCCACCAAGGCCGGCATCATCGGCTTCTCGCGCCTGCTCGCGAACGAGCTCGGCCCCGACGGCATCACCGTCAACTGCGTCGCTCCCGGCCGCATCGTGACGCCGCTCAACGAGAATTTCTCCGAGGCCGAGAACCGCGCCTACCTGGCGCGCCTGCCCGTGCGCCGGCTCGGCACGCCCGAGGAAGTCGCCGCCGCCGTCGCCTATCTCGCGTCGGACGAGGCGGCGTTCGTCACCGGCGCCGTCATCGACGTCAACGGCGGCGCGTTCATGGGCGGGTAGAGAGCCCCCCGCCCTAACCCTCCCCCACAAGGGGGGAGGGGAGAGAAATATGCGCTCCGATTCGCTCCCCTCCCCCTTGATGGGGGAGGGTTAGGGTGGGGGTGACCGTGCGCCCCCGCTGCTACCCGCCCAGCAGCTCCGCCAGCGCCAGCGCCACCACGCGCGTGGCCTTGAAGAGGTCGTCGAGCTTCAGCCGTTCGTCGGCGCGATGCGCATTGGCCTCGAGCAGCGTGCGCGGGCCGGCGCCGTAGAGGACGATCGGCACGCCGGCCTCGGCGTAGTGGCGCGCGTCGGTGTAGAGCGGCACGCCGGTGGTCGCGATCTTCTCGCCGAACACGGCCTCGCCGTGGCGCGCCAGCGCCTGGGCCAGGCGCTCGGCGCCGGGCAGCGGCTTGAGCGGGTGCGCCAGCAGCACGCGGCGCACCTCGACCGTGATGCCCGGCTTGCGCGCGGCGGCGGTCCGGATCAGGTTGCGCAGGTGGCGCTCGACCTCGGCCGGGTCCTCCTCCGGCACGATGCGGCGGTCGAGGCGGAAGGTGACGCGGTCGGGCACGACGTTGGTGTTGATGCCGCCGGAGATCAGCCCGACGGTCAGGTTCGGCGCGCCGATGCCCTCGATGCGCGACGGGCGCGCGGGGAAGCCGTTGCGCTCGGCGTAGAGCACCGAGAGGACGTAGGTGGCGGCCTCGAGCGCGTCGGCGCCGGTTTCCGGCCGCGCCGCGTGCGCCGACCTGCCGCGCAGCTCGATCTCGAGATGCAGCACGCCGTTATGCGCGGTGACGACCTGGTAGGAGAAGCCTGCGCCGATCGCGAGGTCGGGCCGCGAGATGCCCTTGGCCAGCAGCCGGCGCGGGCCGATCTCGCCGCCGACCTCCTCGTCGTAGGTGAAGTGCAGCTCGACCGCGCCGCGCAGAGGCCGGCCGAGCGCGCCGAGCGCCAGCAGCGCGTAGGCGTAGGTGGCGAAGTCCGATTTCGACACCGCGACGCCGCGGCCATGCATCCAGCCGTCGCGGATCTCGGCGCCGTAGGGATCGACGGTCCAGCCGTCGCCCGGCGGCACGACGTCGCCATGGGCGTTGAGCGCGACCACCGGCCCGTCGCCGAAGCGCCGGCGCACCACCAGGTTGGTCGCGCTGACCATGCCGCTGGCGCGGCATTCGTCCGCCGGCACGTCGTGCCGCTCGACCGCGAAGCCGAGCCCCTCCAGCAGCCCGGCCGCCGCGCGCGCATGCGGCGCGCAGTCGCCCGGCGGGTTGTCGGAGGCCTGGCGCACCAGCGCCGCGAGGAACGCCGCCTGCTCGGCCTCGCGCGGCGCCAGGAAGGCGCGGATCCTTTCGGCGTCGCTCATGACCTCATGTCCCTCGGGGCGCCGGCGGATGCGTGGCGCGCCAGTGCCGGGCGATGTCGACGCGCCGGCACACCCAGGCCTCGTCGTGGCGCAGCACGTAGTCGACGAAGCGCGCCAGCGCCGCGGCGCGGCCGGGGCGGCCGGCGAGGCGGCAATGCAGGCCGATCGACATCATGCGCGGCCGCTCCGCGCCTTCCGCGTACAGCACGTCGAAGCTGTCCTTGAGGTAGGCGAAGAACTGCTCGCCCGAGTTGAAGCCCTGGGCCGTGGCGAAGCGCATGTCGTTGGCGTCGAGCGTGTAGGGGACGATCAGGTGCGGCCTGCCGTGGTCGTGGTTCCAGTAGGGCAGGTCGTCGGCGTAGGAATCGGCGTCGTAGAGGAAGCCGCCCTCCTCGACCACTATCCGGCGCGTGTTCGGGCTGCAGCGGCCGAGATACCAGCCGAGCGGCCGGCTGCCCGTGGCCTGCGTGTGGAGCTTAAGCGCAAGCTGCAAATGCTGGCGCTCGGTCGCCTCGTCGACATGCTGGTAGTCGATCCAGCGGTAGCCGTGCGAGGCGATCTCCCAGCCCGCCTCGCGCATCGCCAGCACGGCGGCGGGGTTGCGCATCAGCGCCATGGCGACGCCGTAGACCGTGACCTTGACGCCGCGCGACGTGAACAGGCGATGCAGGCGCCAGAACCCAGCGCGGCTGCCGTACTCGTAGATCGATTCCATGTTGACGTGGCGCATGCCGACGACGGCCTGGGCGCCGACGATCTCGGACAGGAAGGCCTCCGACGCCGCGTCGCCGTGCAGGACGCAGTTCTCGCCGCCTTCCTCGTAATTGACGACGAACTGCACGGCGATCCGCGCGCCGCCCGGCCATTCGGCATGCGGCGGCACGGCGCCATAGCCGATCATGTCGCGCGGATAGCGCGCGCCGGTCTCCGCGGAACCCATGTAACCCCCGGTCGACGCGAACGGATTTCGTCCAACCCTAGTGGCTCGCCGCGCCGAAGGCCAGCGCCGGCGCCATGGCGATCATGCGCCCGCGCGGCTCGCCGCCGACATTGCCGCTAACGCGCCAGCCTGCGCAGCAGCGGGATGTAGTCGCGGGCCGACCCGGTCTTGACCGTCGGATCCTTGGCGTGGTCGTCCCAACGCCTGAGGCGGATCGCGTCGTCGGCATAGGGACAAGCGCGGAAGGCGGCGGCGGCGTCGGGCGCCAGCGCGCCACCCTGCAGGGCGAGGCTGCGCACCGAGGCGGGCGACAGGCCGGCGCGATAGCCGGGCTCGGTTGCCGAGAGATAGCGCTTGGCGTCGACGTGCAGGCGGATGGGCTCGGCCACGTCGGGCCCGAAGATGCGCGAAAGGTAGCCGGCGGCGACCGCCTCGTGGCGGTCGTCGCGCGCCTGGCCCTCGCCGGTATCGGCCTTCGCCAGCAGGTGGCCGATGTCGTGCAACAGCGCCGCCGCGACCAGCGCCGGCGGCGCGCCCTCCAGCTCCGCCAGGCGCGCGCACTGCAGCGAATGCTGCTCGAGCGTGATTTCCTCGCGGCCGTACCACTGGCCGCCGCGCGTGGTCATGAGCACGACAATGTGATCGACCGTGTCCATTGGGGCACTATAGGGCGCCGATGGCCCGATTCGCGAACTTTTCGATAGATTCCAGCCCCGGCCGCCCTTTAGATTGCCTTTCAGCCGCAGGCGACCGCCCGCGGCAGTTGCAGGGGGGAGGGGCCAATGCAAGGTCGATGCGTTCTCCGGCTGGTTCCGGCCCTGGCCGTATTCACGCCGGCGCTTGCCTTCGCGCAGGGCTACGTCGATTCCGGTTCCGCCAATGCCCTGACCCAGCTTTCGGGCCAGAACGCGGCGCAGTCGGGCATGGCGTTCTCGATCGACCGGGTCTGCCCGACGCTGGCCAACAATTCCCAGCTCATCACCAACAACGATCGCTCCGACCTGCTGACCCAATGCTCCAAGATGGTGACCACGGCGACGCGGGCGAACGGCGGCGGCGTTCCCGCCGGGCAGGGGAACTTCGACCTCGGCCTCGACTCGGGCGGCCTCAACAACGCCCTGCAGTCGATCAACGGCGAGGAGGCGCAGGTGCCCAGCCTGCAGGGCGCGCAGGCGCGCAGCAACGTGGCGCCGGTGATCGCGGCGCGGCTGGCGGCGTTGCGCAACCGCGGCGTGCTGGCGGAGCGGCCGCACGACCTCGGCTCGAGCCCGCTGCAGCTGAACCAGTTCGCCGCGACCGACGCGACCGCGGGGCTGGCGACCGAGCAGCCCTGGGGCATCTTCGTCAACGGCAATTTCCTGTTCGGCAACCAGGACGCGTCGAGCCAGGTCAGCGGCTTCGATACGATCAGCGGCGGCGGCACGGTCGGCGTCGACTACCGCGTCGACAACAACCTGATCCTCGGCGGCGCGTTCACCTACACCCGGACCGAGAACGACTTCGACGTCGACGCCAACACGCCGTCGGGCCAGTTCCTCGACAGCAACCGCTACGAGTTCTCGGTCTTCGGCACGTACTTCGTCGACGACCACTGGTACATCAACGGCATCGCCGCGGGCGCCCTCAGCACGTTCGACGCGCGCCGCCACATCGTGATCCCCAGCAGCGGCGCGGCCGCCGCCGTCGACCGGTTCGCCGACGGCGACTTCGACGGATGGTCGGCGCTCGTCTCGCTGAGCGGCGGCTACGAGATCCGCCTCGGCTCCTGGGCGGTGACGCCGGCGATCCGGCTGGAGTACCAGCGCAACCACACGGACGGGTTCTCCGAGACGGGCGCCAGCGGCCTGAACCTGGACTACGGCAGCGTCAACGATACGTCGTTCGTCACCGGCATCGGCGCCACCGCGGTGTACAACATCAGTACCGAGCTCGGCATCCTGTCCCCGTCCGCGCGGCTGGAGTGGGTGCACCAGTTCCTCGATGGCACGACCGCCATTCCCGTGCAATACTCCAACGACCCGACCGGCCTGTCGCGCTTCAACGTCGCGGTCGAACGCAATGACAGCGACTACGCCCTGGCCGGCGTGGGGGTATCGTTGGACGTGGGCGGGCTCGGCGCCTTCTTCGCCAACTACGGGACGGTGCTCGGCCTCCGCGACGTCGAGGCGCACGCGTTCCAGGTAGGCGCCCGTTTCAATTTCTAGGCGCGCCGGCGACAGACGCGGTCCCCGCCTCCAGACCGAGGATGGCGCAGCCATGCACGGATTCCGCCTGGCCGCTGGCGCGGCATTTTCCATTGCGCTGACGCTCGGCTTCGCTTGCGAGGCCGGTGCGCAGCAATCGGGCGCCGCGGTGCGCGCCGACCTCGACGATTTCACGATCGTCGAATGCGTGCTGCCCGGACGCATGGTGCAGCAGGGAATGCGCCGCACCTACATGACGCGCGGCCGCGTCATCCGCACCTCGGCCAAGGAATGCGCGGTGGCCGGCGGGTCGTTCGTGATCGAGGAAGAGGGCCATCTGAAGCGGGCCTACGAGGTCTGGCTCGAGCCGGCGAAGGCCGGCAACGCACAGGCGCAGTACTATCTTGGCGAGATCCTGGAGCGCGGCGTCAACGGCCGGCCCGACTACGCCGAGGCGGCGCAGTGGTACCGCCGGGCGGTCGATCAGGGCGACCGCCGGGCCGCGGCCGCGCTGGCGCGGCTCTACGCCGAGGGGCTGGGCGTGCCGGCCGACCGGCAGGAGGCGGCCCGCCTGGTGCAGGGCGCCTCGGGCATTCCGCCCGGCGTCCTCAAGGACTACGCCGACAAGTCCGCGTCCGACCGGATCGCCGAGCTGGAGCAGAGCCTGTCCCTGCGCCAGCAGGAGGTGGAGCAGCTCCGGCGCCGGAGCGACACCGACAAGTCGGCCGGCGACCGCATCGCGCAGCTGGAGCGCGAGCTGTCCGCGCGGCAGGCGGAGGTGCAGGCGCTGCGCAGCAGCCGCCAGGCCGACCCCGACACCGTGGCGCGCATCGCGCGGCTCGAGCAGGACCTGGCCAGCCGCTCGCAGGAGGTCGGCCAGCTGCGGCGCGAAGTCGATCGGCTGCGCGGCGACCTCGACCGGGCGGAGCAGCGGCTGGCGCGCGAGCGCCAGCGCGCCGATGCGACGCGCAGCGACGTCGAGCGGCTGAGCCAGGAGCGCAGCAGGATGCAGGCCGACCTGTCGCGCTCCACCGGCGACGCGCAGGCGAAGGCCGAGCTGCAGAAGCGCCTGGCGGCCGCCGAGGCCGAGCTGGCGAAGAAGCAGAAGGACCTGGCGCAGCGCGAGCGGCAGATCGCCGGCCTCAACACGCAGGTCGCGAAACTGCAGCAGGACATCAAGGCCAGTCAGGCGACGCCCGCCGCCGCCCCGCCGCAACTGCGCGCGGAC
The DNA here is from genome assembly GCA_964557415.1 of uncultured Rhodospirillaceae bacterium. Classification (GTDB taxonomy): domain Bacteria; phylum Pseudomonadota; class Alphaproteobacteria; order JAEULC01; family JAEULC01; genus JAEULC01. The sequence continues at coordinate 63,343 of CAZLBB010000010.1, read as the reverse complement.
GCCTCGGTCGACCGCAAGCGGGCCGCCATCGCGATGGGCGACCCGAACAAGTTCGGGCGCTATCACGCCCTGCTGATCGGGATCGACCAGTACAAGTTCTGGGACCCGCTGGCGAATTCGGTGTCCGACGCGCGCGGCGTCGCGGAGATATTGCAGCGCCGCTACGGGTTCCAGGTCGAGGTGATGGCCAACGCGCAGACCCGCGCCGATATCATGCGCAAGCTGAACGAGTACCGCCAGAAGCTGACCAGCGAGGACAATTTCCTGCTGTTCTACTCGGGCCACGGGACCCTGGAGGAGCAGAACAGGGAGGGCTACTGGATCCCCGCCCTGGCCGAGCGCGGCAACAACGCCGAATGGCTGGAGACGAACGCGGTCGCGGGCCAGCTGAAGATCTTCAACGCGCGGCAGATCCTCGTCATCGCCGACTCCTGCTACGGCGGCATCATGACCCGCAACATGGTGGCCGAGCTGCGCGGCGGCCTTACGCCCGAGCAGCGCTTCGACAACCTGACCAAGCTGGCCGCCAATCGTCCGCGCGTCGTGATGTCGTCCGGCGGCTTGCAGCCGGTGCTCGACACCGGCCTCGGCAAGCATTCGCCGTTCACCGGCACCCTGATCGACCTGTTGCGCACCAACGACGACCTGATGGAGACGATCAAGCTGTACGACGCCGTCCGCCTGCGCGTGGCGGAAATCGCCAGCCGCTACAAGCTGGAGCAGATTCCGACCTACGGGCCGATGGTCCGCTCCGAGCACAGCACCGGCGACTTCGTATTCGTGCCGAAGCTCTGAACGACGCGAGCGTCGCGGCGTCGCCGGCCTCGAAGGCGCGGCGCGGTCGCCCTCATCGCAGCTTCTGCGCGCCGAGCTCCTCGAGCTGCGCGTCGGTCAGGTAGCGCACCTTGCGGCCGTGCAGCAGCAGGAACAGCTTGGCCGTCTCCTCCAGCTCCTCGATCGCGCCGACGGCGGCCTCGAGCGAGGTGCCGGCGACGACGGGCCCGTGGTTGGCCAGCAGCACGGCGTGATGCCGGCCGGCGTATTGGCGCACGGCCTCGGCCAGCTTCAGGTCGCCCGGCTTGAAATAGGGGATCAGCGGCAGCCTGCCGACGCGCATCACGTAGTAGGCGGTGATCGGCGGCAGCACGTCGTCCCTGTCGATGTCGGCGAGGCACGACACCGCGACCGAGTGCGTCGAATGCAGGTGCACGACCGCGCCGCAGTCCGGGCGCACCTCGTACATCGCCCGGTGCAGGAACGACTCCTTGGTCGGCTGCCCGCCGGCGACGAGCCTGCCGCCGCCGTCGAGCCGCGACAGCTGGCCGGGATCGAGGTCGCCCAATGACGAGTTGGTCGGCGTCATCAGCCAGCCGTCGCTCAGGCGCACGCTGATGTTGCCCGACGTGCCGGCGGTCAGGCCGCGGTCGAAGATCGACTTGCCGAAGCGCGCGATGCGGTCGCGCGCGTCCCGTTCGTTCATGGCGCACATCCCCTTAAGGCGCACATCCTAGGGCCTTCTCGAAGAAGTCGTCGCCGCCGAAATTGCCCGACTTCAGCGCCAGCGCCAGCGCCGGTCCGCCGACGGCGGAGGTCCAGGGCACGCCCGGGTCGATCTGCGCGCCGATGCGCAGCGCGCGCACGCCGAGCGCGTTGACGACGGCGCCGGCGGTCTCGCCGCCCGCCACCACCAGCCTGCCGACGCCGTCGCCGACCAGCGCGCGGGCGATCGCGGCCATGGCGTCCTCGACCAGCGCGGCCGCCCGCTCGCGCCCGAGCCGGACTTGAGCCCGCTGCACCTCGTCGGGCGGCGCGCTGGCGTAGATAAGCACCGGCCCGTCGGCGACGCGCTGGCGCGCCCAGGCGATCGCGCGCTCGACCGGCGCCGCGCCCGCCGCCAGCTCGGCCGGCTCGAGCTTCAGCGCCGGGCGCTGCTGCCGGAAATGCGCGACCTGCCGCAGCGTCGCCGCCGAGCAGCTGCCAGAGAGCACGGCGGCATGGCCGCGGCTCGGCGGCAGCCGGTCGGCGGCGCCCGCCGTCAGCAGCGCGGCCTTGCGGTAGTTCGCCGGCAGGCCGCGCGCGATGCCCGAGCCGCCGGTGACCAGGGCGAGGCCGTCGCAGGCCGCGCCGATGTCGCGCAGGTGCCGGTCGCTGACCGCATCGACGACGGCGTGGCGCACCCCGGCGGTTCCAAGTTCGGCGAAGGCCCTGGCGACCGCCGCCGGTCCCTGGTCGACGACGGCGAAGGGCACCAGGCCGACGCGGTGCCTGGCCTGGCGCTGCAGCACGCGCACCAGGCTCGCGTCGCGCATCGGCGTCAGCGGGTGGTCGCGCATCGGCGAATCCGACAGCAGCACGTCGCCGACGAACAGATGGCCCTGGAACACGGTGCGCCCGGTCTCGGGGAAGACCGGGCAGTAGATGGTGAAACGCTGCCCAAGCGCGTCGAGCAGCGCCTCGGCCACCGGCCCGATGTTGCCGGCGTCGGTCGAATCGAAGGTCGAGCAGTACTTGAACAGGTACTGGCGGCAGCCGGCGCGCCGGAGCCAGTCGAGCGCGGCCAGCGACTGCTCGACCGCCGCGCCGGCCGGGATGGTGCGCGACTTCAGCGCCACGACCACCGCGTCGGCGTCGGGCACCTCGAGCCGCGCGTCGGGCACGCCGATCGCCTGCACCGTGCGCATGCCCTCGCGCACCAGCGTGTTGCACAGGTCCGTCGCCCCGGTCAGGTCGTCGGCGATCGCGCCCAGGATGACCATGCATTTCCTCCCCGTCGCGCCGATACTAGCGCGCGGCCCCGGATGGTTATACCTATGCCCGCGCCAAGCGCGAAAGGAGGCCCGCATGAGCCGCAAGATCGGCTTGATCCATGCCACGCCGCTGTCGCTCGAGCCGATCGGCAGCGCCTTCCGCGCGCTGTGGCCGGAGGCGCGGCCGACCAACCTGCTCGACGATTCGCTGAGCCGCGACGTGGCCGCCGCGGGCGGGCTGACGCCTTCCATGCACCGGCGCTTCTGCGACCTGGCGGGCTACGTGGCCGCCACCGGCGCCGACGCGATCCTGTTCACCTGCTCGGCCTTCGGCCCCTGCATCGAGACGGCCAAGCGCACCGTCGCGATCCCGACGCTGAAGCCGAACGAGGCGATGATCGACGAGGCGCTCGACGCGGGCGGCCGCATCGCGCTGTTCGCCACCTTCGCCCCGACCATCGCGTCGATGCGGGCCGAGTTCGAGCAGGCGGCGCGCGCGCGGAGCCTGAGGCTCGACCTCGCGACGCACGTGGTGCCGGGCAACGCCATGGCGGCGCTCGAGCTGGGCGACGCCGAACGCCACGACCGGCTGGTCGCCGACGCGGTCAAGGCGGCCGGCGCGGCCGACGTGGTCGTGCTCGCCCAGTTCTCCATGGCCCGCGCCGCGCCGCGCGTGGCCGAGGTCACCAAGGCCCGCGTGCTGACCACGCCCGCCTCGGCCATCGCGCGCCTGCGGCACCTGCTGGGGACCTGAACCTGACGCGGGCGGGCACGCGCTGCGGGCGTCACCCTACCTTCCACACGTGCACGACGGGCTTGGCCTCGTCGGCGAACAGCTCGAGGACGTAGAGCAGGCCGCGGGCGCGGTCGTAGGCGACCGGGCCGAGGCGGTAGCGGCGCTGCGCGCCGGTCCCGAGCATCTCGGGCTCGATGCCGGCCGGGTTCAGCAGCAGGTGCTGGTCGACGACGAGCATCGCGTAGGGCTGCGGCGTCCACGGCTTGATCGCGCCGGCGGCGACGCGCGCCAGCTCGTCGGGGTCGTAGAGGATGAACTGCGCGGCGAAGCGGCTGCTCCACCAGCCGCGGAAGTCGTTGTGCCCGCGGCACTCCTTCAGGTCGGACGGCGGGCAGGAAGCGCCGTCGGCGAGCCGGCAGACCGGGAACTGGCCGACGAAGTCGCCGGCGACGCAGGGCAGGTTCGGGCCGGCGGGGTTGGCGAAGCCGTACCAGTACTTCGCGCCAACCGACTTGGTGCCGGCGAACAGCACCGCCGACTTGCCGCCCGGCGTCGTGATCCAGGCGCCGCCGTTCCATTCGTCGGGATGCTGGTAGCCCGCGAGCGCGCGCTCGATGCGCTCGGTTTCGCGCGAGGTCGCGTAGCGCAGCAGGACCACTTCCTCGAGCCGCGCGCCGGGCGGCGCCGGTGCGCCGGCCCGGTCGGTCCAGGGGCGATAGGCGAACAGCGCCGGTCCCATGCCCGACCAGCCGCCGTCGCGGAAGCGCCCGGTGGCGAGACGCCGTCCGCCGGCATGCCGCGTCGCCCAGGGCTCGGGGATCTCGAACAGGTAGCCGTTCACCATGTAGTCGGACTGCTCGCCGATGAACCAGGTGCCCGTGAAGCGCGGCTCGGCCAGCGTCGGGCTGAACCAGCCATGGGTCCCGATCCGCTCGGGCGGCTGCATGTGCTGGCCCCAGGCTACATGGATCCTGGGGCCCGTCGCCGGGTCGTCCAGATAGGCGAGGCCGACGCGCGGCAGCTCGTCGCGGCCCTGGAAGCGGCCCTTGGCCACGTCGTGAAAGCGCTGGATGAAGCGGGCCGCGGGCAGCGCCTCCGGCCGCTTGGCGACGGCCGGCCGCGGGATGCCGATCTCGGCCACCTGGTTGCCGTCGGGCAGCTCGCCATAGGCCAGGCGATCGTGGCCCATGACGAACAGCGACCCGGGAAACCCGTCGCCGGCGCCGCCCGGATCGCCGTCCGGGCGGAAGGTCATCGCGCCGCCGCCCCAGGCGAAGGTCCTCGGCCGCTCGCCGTCGTCGGGCAGGCGGAAGGCGCCGAGATAGGCGAAGTCGCCGGGCGCGAGCCGGCTCTCGGCCGCCGCCGCAACGCCGCCGTTCGCCGCGAGCGCGGCGGCGACGCAGAGCGACAGGATGATCTCGCTGCGAATCCGGGCCATCGTGTTCCCCGCGTGATCGGAAAATGGGCCGATACAGCCTGTGCAGGATCGGCCTGGCGGCGGGACGTTTCATTGACCTCGGTCAAAGCGTGCCGCGGCTCCGTCGGCGACAATCCGCCGCGGCAACCGGGGGTACGGGTCATGATCACGCGCAGAACGGCCAATCTGGGACTGGTGTCGAGCGTCGCGGTGGCGGCCGCGGGCAGCGAGTCGCGGGCGCAGCCGGCGGCGGCGATCGACCTGCCGCCGGCGCGGAAGCAGGGCGGCAAGCCGCTGATGGACGCGCTGACGCTGCGGCGGTCGACCCGCGCCTTCGCCGCGCGCGCGCTGCCGCCGCAGGTGCTGGGCGACCTGCTGTGGGCGGCCTATGGCGTCAACCGGCCGAGCGGCGACCGCACCGCGCCGTGCTGGCGGCACATCATCGCGATCGACGTCTACGCCTGCATGCAGGACGGCGTGTGGCGCTACGACCCGGCGGCGCACCGGCTGGTGCGCCATCTCGCCGAGGACATCCGCGCCGCGACCGGCACGCAGGATTTCGTCGCCACGGCGCCGCTCAACCTGGTGTATGTGGCGGAGGGCAGCCGCATGGGCGACCTCGCCCGCGAGGACCGGCGGCTCTACGCGTCGGTCGACGCCAGCTTCGTCGGCCAGAACGTCTATCTCTACTGCGCCGGGGAAGGCCTCGCGACCGTGTTCCGCGCCGCGATCGACTACGACCGGCTGAACCGCGCGATGCGGCTCGGCGCGGGGGAATTCGCCACCTTCGCCCAGACCGTGGGTTATCCAGCCTAGACATTCGCCTACCGACGGTCGCGGCGACCTGACCACCGCCGCGCTTCTGGCGCGCGCGCCTTCGTGGCAGGATGGCAGCGGATCGGACTTCGCCCGGGGAAGGGCCCATGATCAAGGCGATTGCCGCCGCGCTGCTGCTCGCCGTCTGCGCCGCGCTGCTGCCGGCGGCGCCGGCCGCGGCCCAGGGCGCGGCGGCGGAGAAGCGCTTCGCGCTCGTCATCGGCAACGCTGCCTACAAGGACGCGCCGCTGCGCAATCCGGTCAACGACGCGCGCCTGATGGCGGCAAGGCTGAAGCAGCTGGCATTCGACGTCGTGACGGGCGAGAACGCGACCCGCGCGCAGATGGCGAGCGCGATCGGCGCGTTCTTCGCCAGGCTCCAGCCCGACAGCATCGCGCTGATCTACTACGCCGGGCACGGCATCCAGTCGCGCGGGCGCAACTATCTGCTGCCGGTCGACGCGAGCCTGGCCGCGGAGACCGACCTGCGCTTCCAGGCCGTGGACGTCGGCGCGCTGACCGAGGAGCTGGAGCAGGCGCGCGCGCGCGTCAGCATGGTCATCCTCGATGCCTGCCGCAACAACCCGTTCGAGCAGCGCCTGCGCGGCGCCGCCCGCGGCATGGCGGCGATCGACGCGGCGCGCGGCGGGCTGATCGCCTATGCCACGGCGCCGGGCTCGGTCGCGGCCGACGGCGACGGCGCCAACGGCCCCTATACCGAGGAGCTGGTGAAGGCGCTCGCCATCCCCAACCTCAAGGCCGAGGAAGTGTTCAAGCGCGTGACGGCGGCCGTGGAGCAGCGCACCAACGGGCAGCAGACGCCCTGGGTGTCGTCGTCGCTGCGCGGCGATTTCATCTTCAACTTCACGATCAATGTTGCGGCGCCGCCGCCCGGCGGCGCCGCGGCACCGGCGGACCGCGAGGCGCTGTTCTGGCAGTCGGCACAGTCGCGCAACCGCATCGAGGAATACCGCGAGTATCTGAAGCAGTTTCCCGCCGGCGTGTTCGCCGGCCTTGCCCGCGCCCGCATCGCCGAGCTGGAAGGCCAGGCGAAGGCGCAAAGCCAGCAGGCGCAGGCGAAGCCGCCCCAGATCGCCGCGGCGCCGGCGAAGCCCGATGCGATCGAGCCGATCGACCGCGAGTACCGCGCGCGCGAGCCGGCGCGCGTGCGCGCCGCGCCCGACCTCAATGCCAAGGTCGTGGCGACGCTCGGCGAGGGCGAGGCCGTGCAGGTGCTCGGCAAGGTCCGCGACCAGAACTGGTACATGATCGAGCGCCGCGGCGCCGCGCCCGGCTACGTGGCGACGGCGCTGCTGGAGGACGCGGCCGCCTTCAGGAAGCGCAAGGCCGAGGAGGAGGTGCTGCAGCGCGCGATCCTGGCGCCCGCCCCGGCGCCGCAGCCGGCGCCGGCCGCGCTGCCGCCGCCGGCCGCGCCGGCGGTCCCCGACATCGGCGGCCTCTACACCGTCACCGGCACGAACCCCAACGGCACGACCTATTCCGGCACCTGCCGCATCACGCGCCGCGGCAGCCGCTATTTCTTCCTGTGGGAGGTCGGCAACACCTATCGCGGCAGCGGCGCCTTCGACGGCGACGAGCTGGTGGTCGACTGGGGCCAGCCCGATCCCGTCATCTACACGGTCGAGGCCGACGGCAGGCTGGTCGGCACGTGGAGCAACGGCGCCGCCACGGAGGTGCTGGAGAAGGCGGACTAGCAGGCGGGCGGCGGCGCGATCCAAGGCCTCGCGACCGAGCCCGACGCCGCGCCCGCGTGCGATCGGCTGTCGTCGCCTCGATGCGGTGCCTCGATCGGCAGCCGCGCTACCGTCCCGCCGCATTGACGCGTAGGATCGGCCCTGTCGATGCCCTGGGGGATTCCCGGTTCATGACCATTCGAACGCCCGGCGCCGCCGCGCCTTCGGCCGAGCTTCTTGCGCCCGGCGCGGCCGTTTCCGAGATCGAGCAGGCTTTCCGTTCGAGGCTGCCCTATCCCTGGATGGCCGAGAAGCTCGAGCTCGCCTATGCGTCCAAACAAGAAGCGGACGGGCTGGTCGATCAAGTCGGCGTCGCAATGCCGAAGGCGAACGCGTCCGAACGCGTGCGGTTCACGCTCTCGCGCCGGCGCCAGCCCGCGGATTCCATCGCGCTGGACCGCCCGTGGCGCGTGCAGGCCGGCCTGATCGACGAGCCGGGCGAGCCGGACATCCCGGCCCACGCGGAGCCGACCGCGGCCGACGCCCTCCATTTCGCCGGAATATCGTTCCTGGGCTACGGGCGATCGCGCTCGGGCCAGAATGTCGCGGCGCTGTTCCGGCGGATCGTCCGCGAGCGCACCGGGATCAACCTGTTCTGGCGGTATTCCGTCGACGAGCCCCACATGGGGGTCTGGGTCGAAACGCTCGATGCCCATTTCGGAGAAGGCGGCGTCGTGGAGCTGGGGATTTGGTCCGGAGACGCCCCGGACGAGCGCCTGCCGTCGCTCGACGCGCATTGCCAGCTGGCCCTTCGCGATGGCAGGGAGCAGCACGGGCGCGAGAGCATGACCGTCGGTCAGGCGATCGATGCCGTCGCGCAGTTCGCCCGCCGCGGATAGACGGATGGCGCCCGGTCGCGGCGCATTCCGGCGCGCATCGAGGGGCCGCCGGCATCCATCTCGGCGACCATAGCCACAGGTGAGGTAAGCCATGCTGATGACGAAGCGAAAGCCTGCAACGGTCGGCGAAATCCTGGTGGAGGAATTCATGCGGCCGATGCGCCTGACGCAAGCTGCGCTGGCCCAGGCCATGGCCGTTCCGCGCAAGCACGTCAACGAGCTGTGCAACGACCGCCGCGCTGTGACGGCCCCGACCGCCCTCATCCTGGCGCGCGTCTTCGGCAACAGCCCCGACTTCTGGCTCAACGCGCAGCGGCGGAACGAGCTATGGGCGGCCATGCACGACCCGAGCGAGCGCAAGCGGATCGAGCGCGCTCGGCCGCTGAAGAGCGCGGCATAGCTCCAGAGAAATGGCGGTCGATGTCATGACGACTCTGAAAATTGGCATCACCGCCTACGAGGAAATGAAGGCGCGCACGCTGCGGATTGCGCGCGGCGAACGTGGCCGGATCAGGCCGAAGCTCGCGCACGACCGGGTGGAGTTGGAATTGTCACTCGTTGGATCGAGCGTGGCCGAGCGGGGGCGGGAGGTGGGGTGAACCGCGCCAAGGGAATCGCACTCTGACCCCGTAAGACGATAGTTGAGGGGGGATGAATAACATGCGGAAAATCGTTGGCCTGGATCAGCTAGGGCGTGGACTCATAAGCGCGCAGCCAGATGCGGATTGATGCCAGCTTGATGAAGGCGAGGTAGTTGGCTGCGAGCTTGTCGTAGCGGGTGGCGATGCGACGGCATTGCTTGATCTTGTTGAAGAACCGCTCGACAAGGTTGCGTGCCCGGTAGAGATAGGGACTGAAGCAGATGGGCTCCCTGCGGTTCTGCTTTGGCGGAATGTTGGCCCAGGCGCCCTGCTGGTTCACGAGCGCCCTGATCCAGTCGGCATCGTAGTCGCGATCCGCGAGCAGCATCGTTTGCGGGCGCAATCCGGCCAGGAGCACCGGGCAGAACCGATTGTCATGAGCCTCGCCGGGGGTGAGGCCGAGGCGTACAGGTAACCCATTGGCGTCAACAACGGCGTGAACCTTGCTGGTCAGCCCACCGCGCGAACGGCCCATGTGCTGTTTGCTGTTTCGCGCGACGCAGGCCCCGTGCTGGTGCACCCGTACGATAGACGTATCGATCATCTGCACCGTCGCATCGTGAGCGGCGGCCAGCGTCTCCATGATCCGGTCCCAGACGCCAGCCCGTCGCCAGCGGACGAACCGGTTGTAGCAAGTCGTCCGAGGCCCGTAGATATCTGGCAGATCGCGCCACGGCGCACCCGATCGCAAAACCCAGAAGATGCCATTGAGAACACGCCGGTCGTCCACGCGGGGAACGCCGCGTGGTTTGTTTGGAAGCCTCGGCCGGATGAAGTTCCATTCGCCGTCGCTGAGTTCATAGCGCATGATTCGTGGCTCCAGTTTAGGAGCTTGAATCACGGTTGGGGCGACAACACCAACGGCAAATCGGCACTTCCGCAGTGAGACTCTAACCGGAAGTGCCGCGGACATGGCGGGATCGACGCTTTTGACCCACATGAGACATGCAACTCCTATTCAATGGCATCGCCAGTGCCGGCAAGTAGACTCGCGAGGGTCGAACGAAACGCGCAACCGTCCAGCACCATTCTGATGACGGCCAGTCGCAAGCGCCGATGGCCGCATGCTAAAACTCCCTGTGGAACCGAGAAGGTAACCGGCGTCGACCGATCGTCGGTTCGGGTCGCCGGCCACGGTTCCTGATGGGGGAACCTATGTACTGGAATCGTTGGTACCAGATCCTGAACTATGTCCGCTCGTCGCTCTGGATCGTGCCGGTATTCGCGATGCTGATCGAGCAGGTGACGATCCGCGTCCTAGATGTTCTGGACCCGCTGGTCGGCTGGTCGTTCTACGCCGGTACCGTCGGCGGCGCACCCGCGGTGCTCGACGCGATCGTCACGTTGGTCCTGACCTTCCTGGTCTTCACCTTCGGGTCCCTGCTTGTCGCGGTGCAGGTCGCCAGCGGACAGCTTACGCCGCGGGTCATCGCGCCCACCCTATTGCGGAACAACGTGGTCCGGTACACTGTCGGCCTCTTCGTGTTCACCCTGCTTCTCGCGATCGGAATGTCCAGTCGCGTCGAGGTCAGCGTGAACCAGCTCGCCTACGCCATCACGATCGTCGCGGCGCTTGGCTGCATCGTCGCCTTCCTCTACCTGATCGACTACGCGGCACGGCTGATGCGGCCAGTCAGCATCACCGCCCTCGTGGGGGAGCAGGGGCTGAAGGTGATCGAGGCGGTCTATGCGCGCAAGCATTCGTCGCGGGGCGCGGCGCCAGTTCCCCTGCCGGAGCGTCCGCGCCAGATCGTCTACCGCCGCGGAATCTCGGGCATCGTGCTTGCCGTGAACCTGGAGCAGTTGGCGGCCGCGGCGCGACAGGCCGATTGCATCGTGGAGATCATGCCGTATGTCGGCGATTTCGTCGGGGTCGACGAGCCGCTGCTTCAGATCTATGGCGGGGAGATCGTCGACGAGGAGCGGCTTTGCGAGGCGGTGGCCTTCGGGCCCGAGCGGACGATGGAGCAGGACCCGATGTTCGCGTTCCGAATCCTTGTGGACATCGGCATCAAGGCGCTGTCCAAGGCGATCAATGATCCGACCACGGCGGTGCTCGCTATCGACCAGCTTCACCGGCTGTTGCGCAAGGTCGGTCGACGCCATACTCAGAACGAACACATTCGAGACGAGGCGGGCGAGGTCAGGGTCTTGTGGCGCACGCCGAACTGGGAGGACTTCGTCAACCTGGCGGTGGCGGAGATCCGGTTCTACGGGGCGGAGAACGTGCAGATCGCCCGCCGTCTGCGCGCCATGCTCAGCAACTTGATCCAGACCTTGCCCGAGGCCCGGCATCCGGCCCTGCGCCAGGAACTCGATCTGCTCGACCGCACGATCGACAAGATCTATGCCTTCCCGGAGGACGCCGCCATCGCGCGCATCGCGGACGCGCAGGGGCTGGGCCCCTCGGGGACGGGCGAACGCCTGGCGGCGTGAACCAGCGCGGTGCGCCGGCAAACCCGTCCTATCGCAGCATGGTCGCCAGCTTGCTCCAGCTCGTGTCGGTCTTGAGCTTGCCGGCCCAGATCGCCTTGACGAAGGCGCCGTAGTCGCGCTCGACCTGGTAGGCATAGGCGACGGCGTAGTCGCCGATCGCCTCGTCGAACTGGTCCTTGCTGCCGAGATAGCCGGCGATCATCGCCGCGTCGCCCGCCTTGTCGTGCGCGCGCGGCAGCGCCCGGCCGCAGAGCATCGCGTAATAGCGCGCGATCCGCGGGGGCTGGCCCTCGATATCGGCCGACACCTTCATGTCGCGGACCTGGCGCACGTAGAAGTCGCGGCCGCCGGACCCCTTGGCCCAGCCGAGGAAGATGTCGGAGGCGCTTTGCATCAGCCGCTGCCCGATGACGACGCGCTGGCTGTAATGGGCCGCGCGCGAACCCTTGACAAAGGGTTCGAGCACCAAGGACCGCGCTTCCTTGACCTGCAGGATCAAGGGATCGTCCGGCGCGGCGAGCAACAGGCAGACAGCGCAGCGCGTCCCCACGCTGCCTACGCCCACGACCTTCAGCGCGAGGTTGACCGGCGTGAAACGGTCGAACAACATGGGGCGTTCTTCCGGCAGCGTCGAAAGATAGCTCCTGAAAAACGCCGCGAGCGTCTCCGGGTTCAGAATCTTTTTGTCGACGTGATAGAGCAGCGGCGGTTGATCGGCGAGGCGGGTCACCCCTCCGCCGTGGCAATGAGCTTGTTGGCCACGGACTCGCCAGTACGCTCGCGCGCCTCGGCGATCTTCCGGTCGACCCGGCGCTTGATGTCCGCGCTTCCGCCGGTCAGCTCCTTGATATCCTCCATCGTGATCCGGGAGTACCAGGCTTCGAAGGCCTATCGCGAGTCGATGCGCAAGCGCGCGGGGACGGGAAATCGTTGATGTCAAAGGCGAGGTTGCGCTCGGGCGTGGCAAAGCCGCCGAAATTCATCAGGCGGCAGCCGCCGCAGACCTGGACGTTGATGCCGCTCACCAGCGTGCCGGCAAGGTCGTAGGCCTGGATCGCGGCCGTGCCGCGGAAGAACGAGAAGGGCGACTGCGCCATGCGCCCGTGGCGGATGGGGACCAGGTTCTCCAGCCGGTCCTTGTTTGATGCCTTGATCAGCGCTACGACGTCGCGCTTCTGGCCCTGCCCGAACACGACCTTGCCATGCGACGCGCGCGAACACTTGTCGCGCAGCGCCTTGCCGGCCTCCCAGCGTGCTTCTGTCGTGCGAATACTTGCGTCCATCTGCGCCCCCCTCAACGGCGATGCCTTTAGACCCGTACTTCCGATCACCTATTCGCCAACTTATATATTCCTTGCGCGGCTCAGATTCGTGCCTTGATTTGAGCCAAACACTACAATCGTATGGGCTGGCAGGGAACATCGCCTCCGTCGACCGGAGACGGGATGGTTGAACACGCATCTATGGAAGCACGCCGCATAAAATTGGCTAACCGATGTCAGTGATTGGCACGAAGCCGAAGCACTGACGATGCTCGGTTACGACTGCCGCTCGAACGTGAGCGGACCTATCGCGGACGCGCTAAACGCGTCTGCGCATGACCCGAAGCGGTCATAAACCGGGTCGAGGTCCCGCAGCGTGTTCTTCTGGCAGGTATGCTATCCTTCAGTTGGAGGCATGGAAGGCGGCAACACCTTTTGGAAATTCCAAGCTTCTAGGAAGGGCAAGCATGAAAAAGTTACGGCTCGTGTGGTCGACCGATGAATCGATTCCTTACAAGTCACGGGGCGAACGGCGTCTTGAGGGCAAAGTGCTGCGCGAGATTGTGCCGTGCGGATGACTGAGCTTCTCCTTGTTTGTGGCCTGATCGGCGGAGTTGTGGCTGCTCACGAACTTGGCCTCTGGTTGGGTTCGATGGTCCGTTCGGCTGATGACGCTTTTGACCGACAATTAGCCCTGGTTCGGGCATCCACGGCCGCTGTGGTTGCATTCTTGATCGGCTTCGCCTTTTCCGGGGCAGCATCGCGTTTTGTCGACCGGCTAGACATCGTTGTGAAAGAGGCGAATGCGCTCGGCACTGCCTACTTGAGGGCCGATGCCATTGCCGAACCTCATCGCAGCGAACTGAGGGCTGCGCTCAGAGAGTACACCGCCGATCGGATCCAATTGCTGAGCAGCGAGCGACGCGATCAGATTGAGCCCTTGCTCGCCAAAGTAGGTGGCCTGCACGAACGAATGTGGCAATCGGGGATCAAGGGCACGCGGGACAACGCGCCACTGATGTTAGTCGTTCTCCCGCCGATCAACGAGGTCATCGATCTGCATTCGACGCACCTCGCGATGGCGAGAAGACATTTGCCCTGGCCGATCATGTCGGTACTTCTGGGGACGGCGGCAATCGGCGTTGGCTTGATGGGTTTCGGCAATGGCCGTGTGGGCCGCCGCTTTTCCCTGCTCGACTCCGTTTACGGAGTCGTCCTTGCGGTCGCTCTATGGATGACCATCGACCTGGACTACCCTGGCATAGGCATCATTAGGGTGAAAAATCTCCCTCTCGTGGAGAGCTTGGCTGCTATGAAGTGAGCGATGCGGGCGCCCTGCCTACGCGTGAACCTCTGAGCGCGAATGGCCGCCGCCTTCCTGTTCTGTATTGTCGGAGCCTGCAGTAGCATCGGTCCCGTGTGATCGTTCAGATCACGCAACGACAATCGGCGTCTCGTGGAAGCAGGAGACGCTACTGAATACTGACGTAGCGCCACTTCCGCATTTGGCACAAAGCGACAGTTCGCTGCGGTGCGGCATATCGACTGCTAACGAAGGTAAAGCGGACCTGGCAGGACAGCCGACGGCACGTTTATGGGTTCACGCCCTAGACCATTTCGAGGAAGACGACAAAGGTCAACTTTTCTGGCGCAGCAAGCGCCTCGCCGTTGAGCATCGCTTCACCGTTCCGACCGTCGTGAACGTCTTCGTCATCATCGCCGCACTGGCGGGCGTCGCGCAGGCTATCGCCGCTTGGATCGCTTATTTTTGGCCGCCGGGCGTTCCGCCACGCTCTTAGGCACGCGGTCACACTTTGGCCGTCGTTTAGGCGGCGTATGCAACAGGCTCCGCAGATACTCATCACCTACCCGCTGCGTCTCAGGCACGCTGCGCTGCTCGTCGTGTTCCCGCTTACCTACGACAGGACATTGCCATGCCCAAGCGCCCGCCCAAACCAGCAGATCGGCCGTCGGCCCGAGACACAAGCCAAAGACTCCGCAAGGTCCCGCATCGATGCCGAAAGCCCTATTCGGTGCATTGATAGAGCTCGCCAAATCAAGCCTCACGCTTGACGATCTAACCGAGTTTCATGCGGAGGCGCTCGCTGAAAATAACGACCGAGGTGCGGCCATCATCCTTGCGGCCGATGTTGAGAATGCCCTGGACTCGGTGCTCACAAGTCGCCTCGTCCGCAAGAGGACATCTCTCCTTTTCGGCCCAGACAAACCGTTCGGCAGCTTCCGGAATAAGGTCGTGATGGCCTACGCAATGAATATTTGCGGCGAGAGGGCGTATCGAAACCTTGAGATAATTCGCCACATCCGAAACGCCTTTGCCCACGCAAAGACGCCCATTCGCTTCACCACAAAGGAGGTGACCGACCTCTGCGCTGTAATGGAAATACCAATCCCCGTTACGAATTCGATCTTGATTCCGATGGAAATTTCTCAGGACATGTCTGCTCGGGAGATTTACGGCCATGTATGCAACAGACTCTCGTTCAACCTCGCTATGCTGCCGTTCGTGAAACCGAAGTCGCCAATTATGCTGAACGACGGCGCCCTCGATATGGGTCGGATTGACGAGGAACTAAGCTTGGCGGCGCTAACGCCACCATTGCCATGAACCAAGCATAGGACGCTTGCTCACCGTCTCCCGCTTCTACAGCTTCTCCCCCGCCTTCAGCACGCCCTTGGCGCGCAGCGTCGCCTCGAGCCAGGGCTGGTTGATCTCGCCGCGCTCGATCTCGACGCGGCGCTTGGCCTCGCTGGCGTCGCGCGCGGCGGCGGCCTGGATAGCGAGGGCGAGGTCGGCCTTGGGCACGACGATGATGCCGTCCCCGTCGCCGACGACGACGTCGCCGGGATGCACCGGCACGCCGCCGCAGGCGATCGGCAGGTTGATCTGGCCGGGCCCGTCCTTGTGCGGGCCGCGCGGGGTGACGCCGCGGGCGAAGACCGGCAGCTCCAGCTGGAACAGCTCCTCGCGGTCGCGCACGGCGCCGTCGATCACGAGGCCGGCGAGGCCGAGCTTGACGGCCGAGGCGCCCATGAGGCCGCCCCACACGGCGGCGCTGAGGTCGCCGTGCGCGTCGCACACGATCACGTCGCCGGGCTTCGCGAGCGCGAGAGCGGCGTGCAGCATCAGGTTGTCGGCGCCGCGCGTCTCGACCGTGAAGGCGGAGCCGCACAGGCGCCGCGCCGGATTGATCGGCCGGATCGCGGCGTCCATGATCGCGCGCCGGCCGAGCCCGTCGCCGATCAGCGACACGGCGAAGCGGCCGAGCCTGTCGATCTCGGCGCGCGGCGGGCGGTCGAAATCGGGGACGATGCAGAAGCCGGGTTGGCCCAGCATTCTCGTGGTCATGCGCGGCGTTCCTTCGTGTGGCGGGAAGCGATGGTTCAGGACGGGGCGATGCGCGGCAGGCGCTCGGGGACGAGGCCGGCGGGATTGTAGCGCAGCAGCACCAGCAGCAGCAGCGCGATCAGGAACTCGCGCAGCGCCGCGCCCTGCACGGCGCTCAGGCCCGGCACGTAGGGGATGACGAAGCGCGTCGATTCGAGGAAGAACACGACGACGCAGGCGCCGACCAGCGCGCCGCGGCTGTTGCCGAGACCGCCGGCGAGCAGCGCCAGCTTGATGTAGAGCGTCAGGAGCGGCACGAACAGGTCGGGCGCGATGTAGGAGGTGTAGTGCGCGTAGAGCGCGCCAGCGAGGCCGAGCGCGGCGGCGCCGATGGCGAAGGCGCGGATCTTGAAGCCCATGACGTGCTTGCCGGCGACCGCGGCCACCTGCTCGTCGTCGCGGATCGCGCGCAGCACGCGGCCGAACGGCGCGCGCGCCAGGCGCTCGGACAGGAGATAGGCCGCGGCCACGATGGCGGCGACGACGCCGAGGTAGAGCAGGTTGAACGCGGTCGGCGACAGCGAGCCGCGCAAGGGCCCGGGAATGCCGGAGAGGCCGTCGGTGCCGTTGGTCAGCCAGATCATGTTGCTGGAGATCACGCGGATGGTCTCGGCCAGGCCCAGCGTCACGATGGCGAGATAGTCGCCGCGCAGCCGGCCGGTCAGGAGCGCCACGCCGGCGCCGACCAGCGCCGCGCCGACCGTGCCGAGGATCGTGCCGGCCCAGATCGGGAAGCCGAGCTTGAGCGTGGTGAGCGCGGTGATGTAGCCGCCGATGGCGAAGAACCCGACCGCGCCGAGGTTGATCATGCCGGCCAGGCCCCAGATGACGTTGAGGCCGAGCGCCATCAGCGCGTAGATGCCGGCCGAGACGGCCATGGCGATGACGTAGTTCTCCACGTCAGTACGCCCGCTGGCCGAGGATGCCGCGCGGACGCAGGGTCAGCACCAAGAGGATCGCGGTGAAGCCGACGGCGCTGCGGTAGTCGGGCGACAGGAACAAGAGGCACAGCTCCTCGCCGATGCCGACGGTGAGCGCCCCGATCACCGCGCCGGGGATGCTGCCGAGCCCGCCGACCACGGCGGCGGCGAAGACGCTCAGGATGGCGCGGAAGCCGGTCAGCGGGTCGATCGTGGTGTCGAGCCCGATCAGCATGCCGCCGAGCCCCGCCAGCCCCATGCCGACGAAGCTGACCAGCCTTGCCACGACGTCGGCGTTGATGCCCTTGATCGAGGCCAGCATCGGGTTGTCGGCGACGGCGCGCATCGCCTTCCCGGTGCGGGTGAAGGCGAGGAAGGCGAACAGCGCCGCCATGGCGGCGACGGCGATGGCGAGGTTCTGCAGCTGTTGCGGCCCGACGCGGATGCCGCCGAAGCGCCAGTCGCGCAGCAGCGGCAGGTCGTAGCCGCGCAGCTCGTTGCCGAAGCCGAAGCGCACCAGGTTCTCGAGCGCGATGGTCAGCGCGATCGAGGCGATCGCCGTGGTGATGAAGCCGGCGGCGCGGAACGGCTTCAGCACGAGCTCGTCCGCCGCCACGCCGACCAGGCCCGCGACCAGGAAGGCCATCGCCACCGAGGGCAGCACGGGCAGGCCGAGCTCGACGTTGGCGACGTAGCCGGCGAAGGCGCCGACCGTCGCGTGCGAGGCGACGGCGAAGTTGGGGAAGCGCAGCACGGCATAGATCGCCGTCAACCCGATCGCCGGCACCGCGAGGATGGTGCCGGTCATGATCCCGTTGACGACGAGTTGCGCGATCTCGGCGAGGATGGGGGGCATCAAGTTTCTTCGTCCCCCCTCCCCCTGCCCCCCTCCCGCAAGGGGAGGGGGGACCGGACGAACCGCGCCACGGCGTTGCTTCCTACGCGATCTTCAGGAACACCGGCTTGCCGTTCTCGATCTTGTTGTAGCGGAACTTGCAGTCGATGATGTCGCCGATGTCGGTGAAGTCGCAGGGGCCGCTGGCGCCCTCGTAGTTGATCTCCTTGCCCTGGGCCAGGAGCTTGAGGCCCTCGACGGCGCTGTAGACCTTGGTTCCGGAGCCTTGCAAGATCTTGCGCACGTTGTCGCGCAGGCCCGTGCCGGTCGCCTCCTTGGCCTTGGCGATGCCGAGCGAGACGAGGCTCGCCCAGTCGGTCGCCTGGGTCTCGTAGGAATCGGGCTCCGCGATGCCCATGCGCTTGGCGGCGAGGCCGAAGGCGGGCGAATCGATGTCGGCCGATGGCTGCACGGTGATGACGCCGGCCGTCACCTCGGGCGGCAGCGCCTCCAGCACCTTGCCGGTCACGGCGTAGGACTGGGCGAAGCGCGGGCCGGAGTAGCCGGCACGGTAGAGGTCGCTCAGGATCACCGTCACGTCGGGCGCGTAGCCGTTCAGGTAGACGAGGTCGGGCTTCGTCTTGAGCGCCTGGTCGACCTCGGAGCGGTAGGTCGTCTTCTCCTTCTCGTAGATCAGCCCGCCCACCATCTCCGAGCCCTTCTCCTTCAGCACCTCGGTCGCGCGGCGCTGCGTCGGCTGCGCGAAGGGCGCCTGGATCGACATGATGAACACGCGCTTGGCGCCGGTCGAGGCGATGAACTCGGCGTGCTTGCCCGCCTGCAGGTGGTTGTTGGGCTGGGTGCGGATGAGGTAGCCCTGGTGCGGCAGGAGCGTGATCGAATCGGCGCCCGACACGGTGGTCAGGAACGTCTTGCTCTCCCAGCAGAGCGGCGCCACGGCCGAGGTCACGGCCGAGGCCCAGGTGCCCATGATCACCGGCACCTTGCTGACGTCGATCAGCTTGCGCGCGGCACGCACCGCGGCTTCCGGGTTGGTCTGGTCGTCCTCGATCACGAGGTCGACCTTGCGGCCGATGAGGCCGCCGGCGGCGTTGACCTCGTCGATCACGGCCTTCATCGCCTTGAGCATGCGCGGGCCGTCGAAGCCGCCGGCGCCGGTCAAGGGCGTCAGGATGCCGAGCTGCAGCGGGGCGCCTTGCGCGCGGCCGATCGCCGGCATGGCGAGACCGACGGCGAGCGCGCCCGTTCCCTGGATGAAGCGGCGGCGCGAGGTGGCGATGCGGTGGCGTCGGGTCATGTGTTCCTCCCTTTTTCCTCGTCTCTGTTCCATCTTCCGGCGCGCGGCGGCGATCAGCCGCCGAGAAAGATCCGCCTGATGTCCGGGTCGGCGGCGAGCTCCGCGGCGCGGCCGCTGCGGTGGTTGCGTCCGTCGACCAGGATGTAGGCGCGCGCGGCGATCGACAAGGCCTCGCGCGCGTTCTGCTCGACCATGCCGATGGTCACGCCGTCGCGGTTGATGGCGATGACGCTCTCGAACAGGCGCTCGGCCGCGACCGGCGACAGGCCGGCCGACGGCTCGTCCAGCAGCAGCACCTGCGGCTCGACCATCAGCGCCATGGCCATGGCCAGCATCTGCCGCTCGCCGCCCGACAGCGTGCGCGCGGCGTGGCGGCGCTTCGCCGCCAGCACGGGGAAGCGCTCGAACGCCAGCTCGATGCGGCGGTGCGTGCCGGCGGGATCGACGTAGCCGCCCATCTCGAGGTTCTCGCGCACCGACATGGTGGGAAAGATGTTGTGCTCCTGCGGCACGTAGGCGACGCCCATGCGGCTGATCTCGCGCGGCGCGTGGCCGGCGATCGGCCGGTCCTTGAGCGTGATGCTGCCGCGGCTGGGCTTCAGGAGCCCGGCGATGGCCTTGAGCAGCGTCGACTTGCCGGCGCCGTTCGGTCCGATGACGCCGACGATCTCGCCCGGCTCGATGGCGAAGTCGACGCCCTTCAGGATCTCGTCGGCGGCGCTGTAGCCGGCGACCAGGCCCTCGACGTTCAGCAGCGTCATCGGCCGATGGCCCGCTGGAGCGGGTCCCATTGGCGCCGGCCCATGTAGGCCTCCTGCACCGTCTCGTCGTGCGCCAGCGCCGCGAAGGTCCCTTCCTTGAGGTTGCGGCCCTCGGCCAGCACCACGACGTGGTCGCAGAGCTGCGCGATCGTGTCCATGTGGTGCTCGATCAGGAGGATCGTCAGGCCGTCTGCGACCAGCCCGCGCAGGTGCTCGGCGATCTCGCGCGCGAGCGTCGGGTTGACGCCGGCCACCGGCTCGTCCAGCAGAACCAGCTTCGGCGCGGCCATCAGCACGCGGCCGATCTCGAGCAGCTTCTTCTGCCCGCCCGACAGCGCCGACGCTGGGTCGTTGAGCACGCGCACGAGGTTGAGGCGCCGCGCGATGGCGGAGGCGCGCGCGACCAGCTCGCCTTCGCGCCGGCGCGCCCCGGCCGGGCGCAGCAGCGCGGTCGCGACGGCCTCGCCCGGCTGGCGGTCGCCGTAGAGCAGCAGGTTCTCGAACACGCTGAGCCGCGGGAAGCCGCGCGCGATCTGGAAGGTGCGCACCAGGCCGGCGCGCGCGATGCGGTCCGCGCGCCAGCCGGTGATGTCGACGCCGTCGAAGGTCACGCGGCCGCCGTCCGGCGGCACCACGCCGGTCACGCAGTTGAACAGCGTGGTCTTGCCGGCGCCGTTCGGACCGATCAGCCCGGTGATGCGTCCGGCCTCGACCTCGAGGTCGACGCCGCTCAAGGCCTGCACGCCGTAGAAGCTCCGTCGGAGCCCGCGGACATCGAGCAGCGCCAAGCCCATCCCCCGTTCCTCGCGCGCGTCCGTCCCGCCAGCCGGACCAGCGCATTGTGACGGAGGGGCCGAATTGCGCAAGCGCCGCTTGTATGCGCTTACCTGGGCATGCGCTCGACTAGCCGCTATGCGGACTTCCCGCCGCGCATCAGGGCGGGCACCAGCAGCGCGCCGATCGCGCGGCCGACATCGGCATCGGCCTCGGTGAACCAGCCGGCCTCGTGCGAGATGTTCATGGTGCCCAGGCGCTCGCCGTCGAAGCTGATCGGCACGTTCATGATCGCGCCGACGCCCAGGCTGAAGATCAGCTGATAATCGTCGAAGGCGCGCTTCACCGCCTCGGCGTCGCGCGCGACGAACAGCTCGCCGCGGTCCAGCACCACCTCGCCCCAGGGCGTGCCGCGCTTCTTCTTGCGCCCGCCGACCGGGTACGCCGCGAGGTTGCTGCTGTAGACGCGCTCGACCTCCATCGCCGCGGCGTGCAGCCGCATGATCGTGAACAGGCGATGGCCGATCGTGCGCTCGACCAGCGCGTCGATGGCGGCGAAGAACCGCTCCGGCGTGTGCGGCTGCGCCGAGAGCTGCGCGAGCATCGACAGATCGCGCGGCGTCAAGGGCTGTCGGACGGACGGCATGCAGGGAATCCCCGGGGTTCGTTGCGAAGGCGGCGATCCTATCGCGCCCGCGCCGCGCGAACCACGTCCGCGCGCGGCCCGTCTTCATGCGGATGGCGGACTCGAGCGCCAGCAAGGTCGATCCGGGGCGCGGGGGGCGACGCCGGCAAGGAACGCTGGCCGCGTCCAGGCCGAATTCCCCTCACGCCGCGTGGTTCTTCATGCGGCACGAACGGAAGCGGCCCCGCCCTTGCCGGGCGGGGCCGCTCGCATGGCGGCGCTATCGGGCGGTCAGCGCTGGGCCATCTGCTTCTTCAGGCGTTCGCGCTCGCCCTTCAGGAATTCGTCGAGCTGCTCGATGCCGCCGGCGGCATGGCGCGAGAGCTTGCCGCCGAGATGGGAGGCGAGCGAGTTGCCGGCGACCAGGATGTCGGTCACGCGCCAGCCCTCCCCGCTCTTCTTGAGCTGCCAGTCGCCCTTCAGCTCGTCCTGCGGTCCGGCGAGCGTCAGCGCCACGTGCGCCTCGGCTTCGCCCTTCGCCTCGATCCTGCCGATCTCGGCCTTCTCGGGCCGGATGCGCTCGAGTTCGGTCGCCATGACCCGTTTCACGTAGGCGGCGATGCCATCGATGATCTCGGGCTCGCGATTCTCCGGCACCTTGATGCCGGCGTAGTTCAGCACGTTGCGGCCGATCTCCTGGAAATCGAGCGCGGGCGCCGCTTCGGCCAGCAGCCGGCGCCGTCGCTCCGGCCCGTCCGCCGCGAATGCGGCGATCGTCCGGTCGCCGAGCCTCTGCACCACCGCGCGCACGTCCGCCGTCGCTGCCGCATCGGCCATCGCGTCCGCACCAGTAAACGCGAGGATGACGCTTCCGATCATCAGGGTTCTTCGCATTTTCCTGCGTCCTCCATCGACTCGACCAGTTCCGGGCAAACGCTCGCCCGAGCGCGTGGGTTGAATTCCCCCGCGCTCGGTGGCGGCATAGCCGATGCGGCGCCAACGCAGGTGTGACAAAAAAAGGGCGCCACCGGGCGCGGCGCGCTTTCCGACGGCGGCTCAACGCCTTGCACCAAACCGGCGCAGCGACTCCTGCCAGCGGGTCAGCGCCCGCGAGCCGATCCCCGCGGAGATGCCGTAGCTGCCGCAGGTCGGGACGAGGCGCGAGCCGTAGCCCTCCTTTCCGGGCCGGGCCAAGGCCTGTCCGGCGCTATTGCGCGGCCTTGTCGAGCAGGTGCTGCGGCGTGCTCGACACGACCTTGCCGTAGGCCGGCACGAACTTCCCGCCGACGATGTGCTTGATGAAGCTGGGCCTCAGCTCCTCTGCCAGGATCTTGCGGATGCGCGCGTGCTCCTGGATGTCGGACCATTCCGCGATCAGCCAGAAATGCGTCGGGTCGGCGACGTCCTGGCACAGCACGCCGTCCTTCACCTGGGCCCAGGACTTGTGCATCGGGTTGCCGTCGGAATAGTCGAAATCGTTGAACAGCTTGACGAAGTCGTCGATGTGGTCGGCGTCGACCTTGAAGTCGTAGATGTGCAGGAAGTTGCCTTGCTTGGCGAGCGGGACGAGTGCCATCGGATGCTCCTGGGGGTTGGTTTCAGACGTTGCGGCCGAACAGGCGGGCGAGGCGCTCCTTGATCCAGGCCCAGACCAGGCCGCCGAGATCGAGCCCTTCGGCCGGCGCCGCGGGACCGGCTGCGCCCGCGCGCCCCGGATCGAGCCTGGCATCGAGATTGGAAGCGAACTGGCCGATCAGCCGTTGCGCCAGGTCGCGCGCCACGCTCGAGCGCGAGAACTGGGCGAGCGCGCCCTGCAGGCTGTAGCGGATGGTGACGGCGACGCGCGTGGCGTCCGCGCCGTCGGGTTGCAGCACGTACTCGACCTCGCCGCGCGTGCGCGAGCCGGTGGCGCCGTCGGAACCGGCGCCGCGCACGACGCCCGCCAGATTCCGGTCGTCGCGCTCGATCGTGGCGGCGCCGGCGAAGGCGGCCGCGATCGGGCCGACCTTGACCCGCATGCGTCCTTTGACGTTGCGCGCGTCGTGCTCGTCCAGCTCGGCGCCGGGCAGGCAGCGGGCGATCAGCTCCAGGTCGCCGAGCAGGCGCCACACCTCGGCCGGCGGGCGGCGCACGACGAAGCTCTCCGCCAGCTCGGTCCAGCCCGCCTTCGCCGTGGGCCCGGCAGCTTCCCCCGCGGGAGCAGCCTTGGCGAAGGCGGGCGCCGTGGCGGCCGGCGCGGTCGCGGCCGGCGCGAAGGGCGTGAACGGCGTCGCAGCGACAGCGGCGGCGGCGGCACGCGTTCCCGCCGACTTGCGCGCGGCCAGCACGCGCTTGATCGCGTTGACGATCCCGGCATAGCCGGTGCAGCGGCAGAGATTGCCGGCGAGCTCGAGCCGGATGCGCTTCTCGTCGGCATCGGGCAGGCGCTGGACGATGTCGCGCGCGGTCACCAGCATGCCCGGCGTGCAGAAGCCGCATTGCAGCGCGTGCTCGGCCGAGAAGGCCTCGCGCAGCTCGGCCATCAGCGGATCGTCGTCGAAGCCCTCGATCGTGCGCAGGCTCATGCCGTCGCAGCCGGCGGCGAAGGCGATGCAGGAGCGCGCCGGCGCGCCGTCCATCTCGATCGTGCAGGCGCCGCACACGCCGTGCTCGCAGCCGAGATGGGTTCCGGTCAGGCGCAGATGCTCGCGCAGGAAGTCTGCGAGGTGCTGGCGCGGCTCGACCGCTGCGGTGACGCCGCGGCCGTTGACGGTGAGATTGATCGTGGTCATGCGGCTATCGCCTGCTTGAGGGCGCGCTGCACGGCGACGGCGTGCAGGCGGCGGTCGATGTCGTCGAGGCCGCGGGCGACGGGCGCGAGCGCCGCCTCGATGTCGTCGAGCGGCGGCACCGTGCCGCCGGCGGCCGCCGCGGCCAGCGCCGGCAGCGCCTGCGGCGGCCCGTCGAGCGCGCCGGCGTAAAGGCGCGCGACCTTGCGCGCCGGATCGAGCACGACCGCGGCGCTGGCCTCCGGGAACTCGCCCGGCTTGCGGCAGAACTTGTAGTAGCCCCAGCGCGCCCCGGCCGCGACCTTCGGCACCGCGACCGACACGATCAGCTCGTCGTCCGCCAGCACGGTGGTGAAGGCGCCGGTCATCAGCGCCGCGACCGCCGCGCGGCGCGTGCCCTTCGGTCCCGCGATCTCGGCCGTCGCGTCGAGCGCCGCCAGCGCGAGCGGCCAGTCGGCGGCGGGATCGGCATGGGCGAGGCTCCCGCCGACCGTGCCGCGGTTGCGCACGGCGCGATAGGCGATGCCGTGCGCGACATGGGCGAGCATCTCCGCGCCGGGCAGCCTGCCGGCCGCGTCCTCCAGCCGCGCATGGGTGACGCCGGCGCCGATCAGCCAATGGTCGCCGCCGTCGGCGATGCCCTGCAGCGCCTCGAGCCGGGCGATGTCGACCAGCAGGCCGGGACGGGCGAGACGCAGGTTCAGCATTGGCCCGAGCGACTGGCCGCCGGCCAGCGCCTTGGCCGCGCCCGCCGCCTCGGCCAGGAGCCGCGTCGCCTCGGCCAGGTCGCGCGGGCGCGCGTAGTCGAACGCGGCGGCCTTCATGCGCGCCGCTCCCCGCGCCTGGCCGCGGCGATGGCGGCGAGCAGGCGGCGCGGCGTCAGCGGCGTCTCGGTCACCTCCACGCCGAGGTCCTTGAGCGCGTCGTTGACCGCGTTGAAGACCACGGCCGGCGGGGCGATCGCGCCGCCCTCGCCCATGCCCTTGATGCCGAACTCGGTGTAGGGCGACGGCGTCTGCATGTGGAAGATGCGCAGGTCGGGCACTTCGCTCGCGCCCGGCAGCAGGTAGTCCATGAAGGTCGAGGCGAGCGGCTGGCCGTTGGCGTCGTACGGCGTCTCCTCGTAGAGCGCGGTGCCGAGCCCCTGCGCCACGCCGCCCTTGGTCTGGCCGTCGACGATCATCGGGTTCACCAGCGTCCCGCAGTCCTCGACGATCACGTAGTCGAGGATCTCGACCGCGCCCAGCGCCGGGTCGACGGCGACGGCCGCCGCGTGGCTTGCGTAGCTGAAGGCGCCGGTGTCGACCTTCGGCTTGAAGCCGACCGTGACCTCGAGCCCGCCGCGGTCGACATCGGGTGGCAGGCGCTCGGGTCGGAGATACCAGGCCTCGGCCACCTCGCGCAGCTTCACGGCGCGCAGCGGGCCGACCACCTGTCCGTTCTCGATCCGCACCGTGCTCGTCGCGCACTGCATCAGGTGCGCGCCGATCAGCGCCAGGCGCGGCGCCAGCGCGCGGCAGGCATTGGCGACCGCGCCGCCGGCCATGACGATGCTGCGCGACGCATAGGTGCCGGTCGAGAACGGCGTCACCGCCGTGTCGCCGAGCACGACGCGGATGCGGCCGAGCTCGACGCCCAGCACCTGGTGCGCGATCTGCGCCAGGGTCGTCTCCATCCCCTGCCCGTGCGAATGCACGCCGGCGCGCAGCTCGAGCCCGCCGTCGGGCGTCATGCGCACGGTGGCGTTGTCATAGCCCGGGATCAGCGGCAGGCCCCAGGACGAGAACACGCTGGTGCCGTGCGCCGTCTGCTCGCAGTAGGTGGCGAAGCCGACGCCGATCAGCCTGCCGTCGGGCTCGCCCCGCTTCTGGCGCGCGCGCCACTTGGCCAGGTCGAGCTTGTCCCTGGCCTGGATCAGGCTCTTCTGGTAGTCGCCGCTGTCGTAGTGCTTGCGCGCGACGTTGTCGTAGGGCATGGCCGAGGCGGGCACCAGGTTGTCGTGCCGCACTTCCCACGGCTCGCGCCCGACGGCGCGGGCGATGGCGTCCATCACCAGCTCCATGGCGAAGCACACGCCGGTGCGCGCCACGCCGCGATAGGGCAGGAAGCCCGGCTTGTTGGTGGCGACGCAGAAGGTCTTGCAGCGGTAGCCGCGGAAATCGTACGGGCCCGGCAGGTTGCCGGTGGCCTGGCCCGGCTCGAGGCCGATGGTGAAGGGCCAGGCGGAATAGGCGCCGCCGTCGATCGTGACCTCGGCGTCGAGCGCCTTGAGGCGGCCCGTCCTGTCGGCGTGCGCGGTCAGCTTGTAGTGGTGCTGGCGCGCATTGGCGCCGGCGACCAGGTGCTCGCGCCGGTCCTCGACGTAGCGGAACGGCCGGCGGTGCTTCAGCGCCAGCCAGGCGACGCACAGCTCTTCCGGCTGCAGCACGCACTTGTAGCCGAAGCCGCCGCCGACATCGGGCGAGATGATCCGCACCTGGCCTTCGTCGAGCTCGAGGAACCGGGCGATGCCGACGCGGATGATGTGCGGCACCTGGGTCGAGGCGTAGACCACGAGCTGGTCGAGGCGCTCGTCCCAGGTCGCCAGCACGACCTTGCCTTCCATCGGCACCATCGCCTGGCGCGACAGCGTGACCTCGCGCCGGACCACGACCTCGGCGCCGGCCGACTGCTGGGCGTAGCCGTTGTCGAGCCCGAGCGTCAGGTGCAGGTTGTCTGCCCATTCGTCGTGCACGCGCGTCGCCGCATCCAGGCGCGCGGCATGGGCATCGACCAGCGGCGGCAGCTCGTCGATCTCGAGCTCGATGCGCTCGGCGATGTCCTCGGCCGCGGCGCGCGTGGCGCCCACGCACATGGCCACGGCCTCGCCCACGTAGCGTACCTTCCCGCGCGCCAGCGGGTGATGCTCGCTCAGCTTGTAGCTGGGGATGGTCGAGGTGGCGAGGATCGGCAGCGCACCGACGAGGTCGTCGCGCAGGTACACGTCGCGCTCGTGCCCGGCCGGCTTGACGATGCGGCGGATGCGCCCGTGCGCCACGGGGCTGCGCAGGAACGCGACCTCGCTCTGTCCCGGCAGGATCATGTCCGACACGAAATTGCCGCGCCCGTGCAGGTGGCGATGGTCCTCCTTGCGCCGGACGCTGGCGCCGATCCCCGTGCCCTGCTGGTCCATTGTGCCCCGCTACCCCCTGTGAGCCGAGGTGTTTTCGACAAACTGCCACGAAAGCGGGAGACCGCGCGAGCAGCGCTCGCTCCCCTTCCGGCCCCCCCTCCCGCGTCCGCGCGACGCCGAAGGCGCCGTCGCGCCTGAAGAGGGGGACCGGATCAGATCATTGCCTCGGCGACGACCGCGCTACGTCCGCTTGATCGCCTGCGCGAAGCGGTAGTTGTCGAGGCCGGCCTCGCAGATGCGGAACCAGCGGTTCGACTCGTCGAGGAACGGCAGCCAGGAGTGGTAGACGCGCTGGAAGTCGGGGTCCTTGGCGGCGAGTTCGCTGTAGGTCTCGAACGTGGCCTTGTAGCAGGCATCGAGCACCGCGCGGGGGAACTGCTTCACCTGCACGCCGGCGGCGATCAGGCGCTTCAGCGCCTCGGGGTTCCTGGCGTCGTACTTCGCCATCATCGACAGGGTCTGCTCGGCCGCGGCGGCCTCGTAGGCCTCGCGGAAGGCCGGCGGCAGGGCCTGCCACTGGGCCAGGTTGACCAGCGTGGTGATCTGCGCGCTGCCTTCCCACCAGCCCGGCGCGTAGTAGAACTTGGCGACGCGATGGAAGCCGAGCTTCTCGTCGTCGTACGGGCCGATCCACTCGGCGGCGTCGATCGTGCCGCGCTCGAGCGAGGAATAGATGTCGCCCGGCGCGATCTGCTGCGGCACGACGCCGAGCTTGGTCATGATGTTGCCGCCGAGGCCGCCGATGCGGAACTTGAGACCCTTGAGGTCGGCGACGCTCTTGATCTCCTTGCGGTACCAGCCGCCCATCTGCACGCCGACGTTGCCGCAGGGCATCGCCGCAAGGTTGTCCCTCTTGTAGATCTCGCTCAGCAGCTCCTTGCCGCCGCCGTGATACATCCATGCCGCCTGCTGGCGCGCGTTGAGGCCGAAGGCGACGCCCGCGTCGAACGCCCAGGCGGGCTTCTTGCCGAAATAGAACGACGTCAGCGTGTGGCCGCACTCGACCGTGTTGTTCTGCACCGCGTCGGCCACGCCCAGCGCCGGCACGATCTCGCCGGCGGCGAAGACGCGGATCTGGAACCTGCCCTCGGTCAGCTTCTCCACGCGCTGGCACATCGCCTCGGCCGACCCGTGCAGGGCGTCGAGCGCCTTGGGCCAGCTCGTGACCATGCGCCATTTGACCGGCGTCTGCGCCTGCGCGACCGCCGGCGCGACGCCGATCCCCGCGGCCGCCCCGGCGGCCGCGCCCTTCAGCAGATTGCGACGATGAATCTGTCCCATGATGTCCCTCTTTCCCCATGTGGTTGTCTTTTCAGAACGTTGCGTGCGGCGGCCTCCATTGGGTCCAGCCCACGACTTGCTGCAGCCGCGCCGCCAGCTGCAGCACGGCGGCGTCGGCATGCCAGCGGCCGACGATCTGCAGACCGACCGGCAGGCCGTCGCGCGTCAGCCCGCAGGGCACGCTGGCGGCGGGATGGCCGGTCAGGTCGAACAGGCTCAGGTAAGGCGTCCAGGCCGCGCGCATGTCGCCGGCGGTCTCGCCCGCGACCTCGATCAGCTGGAAGACCGGATGATCCACGGGAAGCGGCGGCCGGCTCATGGTCGGCGTGACGATGCAGTCGGCGTCGGCCAGCCAGGCCTGGACCATGCGGAAATACTGCGTGCGCTTGTAGGTCGCCTGCACCACGTCCTGTCCCGAATAGCCGAGCGCGGCGCGAATCCCTTGCGCGAAGGAGGGATCGATGTCGGGTTCGATGGCATCGATGCGCTGGCCGAAGCGCGCCGCCCAGTTCGACTGCTGCAGCACCGTCCAGGCGGCGTCCGGGTTCTCGATCTCGCCCGTGTCCTCGGTGACGACGGCGCCGAGCCGGTCGAGCGCCTGGCGGCAGAGCTGCGCCACCTGCGGGTCGAGATGCCGGTTGCCGCAGAGCGGGCGCCAGCGCAGGCGCAGCCGCGCGGCGTCGAAGGGCGCGGCGAGCGCCGCGGCCGCCCCCGGCGCGGGGTTTCCCAGCGAATGCGGGTCGGAGGGATGCGGCCCGGCGACGACGTCGAGCATCAGCGCGACGTCGGCGACGTCGCGCGCCATCAGCCCGAGATGGATGAAGTTGTTGAACCCGTCCGGCACCTGGCTGTGCGGCACGAGGCCGAGCGTCGGCTTCAAGCCGACCACGCCGCAGCAGGCGGCGGGCAGGCGCGTCGAGGCGCCGGCGTCGGTGGCGAGCGACAGCGGCGCGAGGCCGGCGGCCACCGCAACCGCCGAGCCGCCGCTCGACCCGCCCGGGGTCAGCGACGTGTGCCATGGATTGCGCGTGACGCCGTGCAGCGGCGAGTCGGTCAGGAGCTTGTGCGCGAACTCCGAGGTCGTGGTCTTGCCGACCAGGATCGCGCCGGCGGCCTTGAGGCGCGCCACGGAGACGGCGTCCTCGCCCGGCACGTTGTCGCGCATCAGCCGCGATCCCCAGGCGGTGCGCACGCCGGCCGTGTTGAGGATGTCCTTCGCCGAGAACGGCACGCCGTGCAGCGGCCCCAGCGCATCGCCGCGGCCGACGGCCGCGTCGGCCGCCTCGGCGGCGGCGAGCGCCTGGTCGGCGGCGAGCTCGGCGAAGGCGTTGAGCCGGGCCTGCGACGCGGCGATGCGCTCGAGCGTCGCGCGCACGAGCGCGACCGCGGACAGGCGCTTGTCGCGGATGCGCGCCGCCAGCTCGACCGCCGGGACGAAGGCGAGCGCGCCGGCCGCGCCGCCGGTTTCGGCCTTGTGCCGCTTCGCCGCCTGTGTCACGGTCGCGCCGCCTTCATGTCGCTCCTGCCATCCGCCGGATGAAGAAACCGCGCCATCCGCCGCCCGACCGGTCCCCGACGCGCAAACCGCCGCGCCGCGCCGCAACGCCCCGCGCCGAGGCCGGCGGCCACGCGGCCGAGCCGCGGCTGCCGCTGTGGTCGCGGCCGGGCTATCTGCTCAGGCGGCTCAACCAGATCCATTACGCGCTCTTCTTCGAGGAATGCCGGCAGTTCAACATCACGCCGGTACAGTACGGCCTGCTGACGGCGCTGCTGGTGCGCGGCGAGCTCGACCAGAACTCGCTCGCCGAGGAGCTGGGCATCGACCGCACCAACGTCGCCGACGTGATCGTGCGCCTGGCGGCGCGCGGCCTGTTGAAGCGCATGCCGAACCCCGCGGACCGACGCGCCAAGCTGACCTCGCTCACCGCCAAGGGGCGCGAGCTCACGGCCAAGGCGTTCGCCGCGATGCAGCGCTCGCAGGACCGGCTGCTCGCGCCCTTGAGCCAGGTCGAGCGCGACCGGTTCATGGCGACCCTGGTGCGCCTGATCGAGGCGAACAACGCATATGGCCGGACCGTGCTGCGCATGGACTGATCCCTAGACCGGGTAGACCAGGTCGTTGGCGATCAGCAGCGTGTCGTAGACGCACTGGCGCTCCTTCAGGAGCAGGCGCCCGTCGGCGCGGGCGAAGACGTCGAGATAGACCCCGGCCTGGTGGATCGTGGTCGGCCCTTCCATCAGCGTCTGCAGCAAGAGGTAGTTGGCGCGGGCGCGGATCAGGTCGCGCTCGGCCGACAGCACGCGCGTGTTGCTGACGAAATGCCGGAGGTAGCGCGGCGCGAACATCTGCGTGCGCGCGATGGCGAAGGCGCGGTCGCGCAGCATCGCCTTGCTGTCGGCATAGACGAGCCCGACGGCCAGGCCCGCGTCGTGGTTCTCCTTCGCCGTGACGCGGTAGACCGCGTCGTCGGTGAAGAAGTCCGGCCATTGCTCGACGTCGCCGCGGTCGAGCGTCTCGCAATAGAGCGCGTGGAACTCGTCGATCTCCAGGCGCAGCGCGCGCAGGTCGGCCGGAGCGAGCGCCGGCTTGAGGGGCGTGACGTTGCTGGTCATGGCTCAGAGTCCCATCACGTCGCGGTAGTGGCGATACATGGCGCGGATCGCCGACTCGCTGATCAGCGTGTAGGTCGTGCCCTCGGTGTCGCCGCCGAGCTTGAGCACCGACTTGTCGTCGGTCGAGCGGCGCACGCCTTCCTGCAGGAACTTCATCGCCTCGTTGTCCTCGAGACCGAGGAAGCCCGACGGGCCCATCAGGTTGCCCTGGCGCAGGCGATGGCGCGTCATCTCCTCGTCGTCGCCCTCGTAGCCGAACATGACCCAGATCATGATCATGCTGTGCGGCCCGTTGGGCACGATGTGGCGGATGCCGAGCGTATTCAGCTCGCGCTGCACGATCAGGTTCGGCCAGATCGTCTGCATGGTCACCGACCAGGGCGAGTCGAACTCGCGCACGAAATTGAGGAAGCGGCCGTCCGCCAGCTTCATGTCCTCGCGGAAGGCGCGCATCTCCTTCTTGCTGTCCTGGTCGACCGAGGCCGCGGGATCGTCGCTCTTGGCCGAGGCCATGGTGCCGTGCCGGCCGCTCCTGTCGGCGATCATGGCCGACTTGTTGCCGACGGCGAGCAGGCCGAACGTCACCAGGTAGGAGTGCAGCAGCGTCGCGTGATACGGGTCCTTGAGGTTCTCGTGATAGAGCTTCCAGTTGGCCGGCAGCTCGTTGCGGTAATAGCCGAGCAGCTTCAGCCTGCGGCCTTTGAACACCGCCTCGAAGTCGGCGAGGATCTCGGGACCCAGGTATTCGGCCAGCGGCTCCATGTCGGCCGCGTAGGAAGCGAACACCACGCCGTGCAGCGCCTGCACGTGGAGCTTGCGCAGGCCGTGCTCGTCGTTGCGGAAGTCCTTGGGCATGCCGCCTTCCTTCTTCAGGCCGCGCTTGAACGGCACGCCCTGCAGGTTGCCGGCGAGGTCGTAGGTCCATTGGTGGTAGGGGCAGACGAACTCCTTGGCGTTGCCGCGCAGCGAGCGGCAGAACTCGACGCCGCGATGGGCGCAGCGGTTCTCGACCACGCGGATCTGTCCGTCGGTGTCGCGCGCGACGACGACCGGCGTCGGGCCGACATAGGAACGCTTGAAATCGCCGGGATTGGGGATCTCGGCCTCGAGCGCCACGAAGTTCCAGGTGCGCCCGTGGAAGATGCGCTCGATCTCGCGCGCGTAGATCACGTCGCTGGTGTAGATCCAGTCCGGCACCACGCCGAGGCCCTGCTCCGGCCATTTCAGAGCGACGGACGCACGCTCCTTGGGCCCCGTGCCGGGCTGGCCGATGACCGTGTCAGCGCTGAACATGAGCTTGCCTCCTCGAGCGGCCCCGAAGCCGCCTCACGCCGCGGGCGCGACCGCCGAGGCGGCCGCCGCCGATACGATGTCCTTGAGCTTGCGCGCCGGGTCGCACAGCGCCGCCGCGTCGACCATGGCGCCCGTCTCGATCAGCCGGCGTGCCTGGCGCAGCTCGCCGCCCATGTTGAAGCCGACCGCGAAGACCGGGCGCCCGCCAGCGAAGGCGAAGCCGATCGCCTTGCCGCTGGCGGGATCGCCGCGCCAGGCAACGGCGTCGCCCGCGCCCGCCAGGCCGTACATCTGGATGTTGGCGTCGAACTGGTCCGACCAGAACCACGGCACCTCGGCATAGGGGCGCTCGCGGCCCAAGAGGTTGCGCGCCACGGCGATCGCCTGGTTCTGTGCGTTCTGCCACGATTCAAGCCGCACGCGGCGGCCGAGGATCGGGTTGGGATGGCTGGTCACGTCGCCGGCGGCCCACACGTTTGCGAGCGTGGTGCGGCCGTACTCGTCGACCACCAGCCCGTCCTCGGAGCGCGCGCCGGCGGACTCCCCCAGCTCGGTATTCGGCACGATGCCGATGCCGATCACGACCAGGTCGGCCGGCAGCACGCTGCCGTCCTTGAGCTCGACGCCGGTGACCCGGTCCTCGCCCAGGATGCGCTGGGCGCCGCAGCCCAGGTGCAAGTCGACGCCGTTCAGGCGGTGCAGGCGCTCGACCTGCGCGGCGACCGCGCGCGGCACCACGCGCTCGAGCAGGCTGTCCTGGCGCTCGACCACCGCGACGGCGAGGCCGCGCCTGGCCGCGCTGGAGGCGACCTCGAGCCCGATGAAGCCGCCGCCGACGACGACCATCCGGGCGCCCGGCACGAGCGCCCGCGCCAGCGCGGCGCAGTCGTCGAGCGTGCGCAGCATGAAGATGCCCGGCAGGTCGGGCGCGCCGACGAGCGGCCGCATGCGGCTGCCGGTGCTCAAGACCAGCCGGTCATACGACAGCCATGTGCCGTCCGACAGCAGCAGGCGCTGCGCCGAGGTCGCGATCGCCTCGGCGCGGACGCCCAGGCGCAGCTCGATGGCTTTCTCGTCGTAGAAAGCCTGCGGATGCACCAGCGTGCTGTCGGGCGCCGCTTCGCCCAGCAGCACGCCCTTGGACAGGGCGGGGCGCTCGTAGGGCAGGTGCTTCTCGTCGCCGACCAGGACGATGCGACCGGCGAAGCCCTCGGCGCGCAGCGCCTCGGCGCAGCGCGCGCCGGCCTGGGCCGCCCCGACGACGACGATCTGGCGTCCGGCGGTCACGGGGCCCCTTCGTCCAGCTCGACCAGCACGCGGCCGCCGTCGACGCGCACCTTATATATGGGGACCGCCTTGCTGACCGGCGGGCCCTTGGGCTCGCCCGTGCGCAGGTCGAAGCGGCCCTGGTGGATCGGGCACTCGATGCAGCCGTCCTCGACCACGCCGTCGGACAGCAGCGCGAACTGGTGCGTGCAGACATTGCCGAGGGCGAAGTACTCGCCGCCCGCGCGGCAGACCGCGATGTCCTTGCCGGCGACCTTGACGCCGACCACCTCGTCGTCGCTCAAGGCCTCGGCCTCGGCGACCGGATGCCACGCCATGCGGCCCCCTCCCCATCCCTTGAACGGCTGTATGCCGCCAAAGAAAATCAGTATACCACCTAATTTTGCAGGGCGGCAATCCCCGGCCGGTCGGTGCGGGCGACGGCGCGGCCACGCGGCCCGGCACCGACAAGCGCCACGCCCGGCGCAGCGAGGCCGGCGCCGGCGACCACACCGTCCCCGGCGGCGAACGCTCCTATCGGTCGACGGTCGGCAGGATCACTTCGACGGCGAGGCCGCTTCCGTCGCGGTTCGCGGCCAGCACGCGTCCGCCCAATGCCTCGACGTTTCGGCGCACGATCCACAGGCCCAGCCCCGCATGGTCGGCCCAGCGCGTCGTGTCGCGCATGCCCTGGCTGGCGTCGTCCCGCTGGCGCAGGGAGACGTAACGCTCGAACACGCGCTCGATGTCGTCCGGGTCGATGCCGGGACCCTCGTCCTCGATTCGAAGATGGGCCTCGCCCCGCTCCGTCGCCAGCGTGACCATGATCTTCGCGCCATGCGGCGAGAAGCCGATCGCGTTGTCGAGGATGTTCTCGACGACGACGTCAAGCACGCCCTTGCCGGCGCGCACCAGCACCTCGCCGTCGAGCCGGCGCACGAGCTGAAGGCCGCGCTCGGCCAGCACCTGCCGGTAGCGCAGCAGCACGTCGGCGACGACGCTGGCGAGCTCGATCGAGACGCGCGGCGCGTCGATCAGGTCGGCGGTGTTGTACTCGAGCCGCTGCGCCGAGTTCACCAGCATGCGCAGGCGGTCGAGCGAGGATTCGATCAGGGTGATGGCGCGCTGGCACCTGGGATCGTCCTTCGGCGCCGCGCGTTTGACCGCCTCGAGCGACATCAGGATCGTGCCCAGCGGCGCCTTGAACGAATGCGCGTTGTCCTCGGCGCGCTGGCGGATGTCCTGCGCGACGCTGCGCAGGTCGTGCACCAGCCGATCGAATTCGTTGGCGACGCTCCGCAGCTCCGGCACGACCGCGCGGTCGGCGAAGGAACGCCCGGCCACGCCCGCCTGGCGCATCTCGCGCGTGACCCGCCGGAAGTGGTGCAGGCTGCGCGACACCGCCGTCGCCATGAGCACGGCCAGCAGCGCGAACACGAGATAGCTCATCGCGGCGAAGCGCACTTCCTTGGTCTGCCAGTACGGCCGCCCGATCGAGGTGTCGAGGAACTCGGACGTGTTGTGCACCGAGATCAGCAGCCAGCAGCCGGTGCCGAGCTTGATCGGCACGACCGAGGTGAGGATCTCCTCCTGGCCGTCTTCCTGGCGGTAGCGGATGTC
This sequence comes from uncultured Rhodospirillaceae bacterium, assembly GCA_964557415.1. GTDB lineage: Bacteria > Pseudomonadota > Alphaproteobacteria > JAEULC01 > JAEULC01 > JAEULC01. The sequence continues at coordinate 28,043 of CAZLBB010000010.1, read as the reverse complement.
GAGCGGGCGGTCCCAGCTGCAGCTTTCCGCCAGGCGCGGCAGGACGCCGTGCTCGGCCAGGCTCTCGAGCTCCGCGCCGACGCGCCCGGGCTCGGAGGACGGCGCGGTCGCGACGTAGTAGAAGCTGCGGCCGCCGGGCGGCTGCAGCAGCAGGCGCAGGATCGTGCCGCGGTCGACGAACTTCTGCAGCTCGCGGTTCAGCATCCTGTACTGCGACGGCTGGGCCGTATCGAGGACGGGACCCAGCGCCTGCGCGATCAGCCAGCTGCGGTCCTTCATCGCGCGGGCGACGAGCTCGCGCGTGCTGCGGTCGGCGCTCTCGAACTGGCCGTAGAGAACGATCGGCAACGCGATGAAAATGCCGACCAGCCCCACGAGCTTGAGCGTAAGGGACGCGAATGCGGCGCGGAGAAGCTCCCCTGCTTCAGTCAGGAACGGCCGACGTGCTCCGCCAGCGGTATCCAAAGGCAGGGAAGTTCTCGATCTCAGAAAAGCCACCATCGATCGCACGGAACTTGTTGCGGATACGCTTCATCGACGAGCGGACATTGGTGCGGAAGCCATCATCGCCGCGACCGGCGATGAACCCCGCGTGATGGACGCAATCGTAGATCGCGCGGTACGAGACGAACTCGCCGGCGCGCGCGGTCAGGCGGTGCACGATGTTGTACTCGGTGACCGTGAGGTTGACGTCCTGGTCCTTCCAGTAGGCGCGGCTGATCCGCGGCCGCAGCACCAGGTCGCCGCAGGCGATCGCCTCCTCGTCGGGAAGCGCGGCCGGCTTCTTGCCGGCCTCGACGATCAGGCGGACGCGCTTGGCGAGGATTTCCGCGCCGCGCGCCTTGTCCACGAAGTCCAGCGCGCCGTGATCGAGGGCCGCGCTCTCGTAGGTCGGCGCCGGCAGGCCGGTCAGGAAGACGACCGGCATGTTGATGCCGTGACGCCTGAGCTGCGACAACACGTCAAGCCCCGACATGGCCGGCAGCTTCCAGTCGAGCACGACGACGTCGGCGCTGTTGCCGGCGGCGAAATATGCGATCAGCGCGGGCCCGTCGGCGAAGCTGACGACCTCGAATCCCAGCTCGCCCAGCTCGTTGGTCACCGCCTCGCGGTAGTCGGCCTCGTCGTCGACCAGCGCAAGGCGGATCGTGGCCGGGCCGCCGGCCGCCGGGATCGGCTCCGCCACGGACTCATTGGGTTCCGGCATCGACATGTTGCTGGGGTACGCAATCACGCTTGCCTTCTGCGGTGTTGTCATTGCTGGTCACCTCGTAGGCAAGTGAACGATAGGTGCGGGTCACCACGTCGGGATACAGCGTGATGTCGAGCGTGCAGTTCGCCTTGCGATAGCGCCATATCTTCCCCGGTGCCGGCTCTTCCTGTTCGTTCGGTGCGCCGAGCAGGGCTGTCAGCTGGTGCTCGTCCAGTCCGACCAGGTTGACCGGGGCCAGCGCCGGCTCGGCCTGCGGCTGCGCGCTCGCCAGCTGGGCAGCCGGCCTGGGCCGCGACCGCGCGACCTTCTTTGGCGGACTTTTCTTCGGCGGCGGCGGCGGCTCGACCGCCGGCTCGGGAAGCCTCAGCGCCGCAAGTTCCTCGCTGGTGAGCGGCGGAGCCGCTTGCCCGACCTCCGGGAGATTCGATGCGCATCCCTGCAGCGCGGCGACCGCCGCCACGCCCAACCACCACCAGGACTTCCTGTGCCTCACGGTCATCGCTCGCCGTTGCATCTTGCGGGATCGCTTGCGCTCCGGCCGGCTCGACGGGCCATGCGCATTGGGCGCAATTCGTCTCGCGCAGACTTCCTCCCCCCGGCGGCTACAGCCAGCCACATTGCGGCCTCCTGCGCAACCCCGGCGCGCGAAAATCGGGCGCGGCCGGCCGCACCCCGTGCGAGACGCACGCAAGCGTGCCCAGGCCGCCCACCGGCAGGTGTTGTGCGGCGCGGCAAAGCCCCCGCGGATGATCGCCGGTTCTCTCGGTGATTCAAGGCGGCTGTGGCCGAAAGGTGACCGTGCCACAGAGATGTCACAGCCAGTTCGCGCAACGTTCGGGCGCCGCTGACGGCGCGGTGTTAACGCATTCTCCGGCTTTTATCGCAAATTCATGCGAGGCTGACTGCAGTCGCAACCACGCCAACAGGAACCCGGCTTCGAATCATGCCCCTTGCGCGTTGTCGCCGCCTCGCAGCCGATGTCCGCTCACGCCGTCGCGACGGCAGCGCGGCGCAGCAGGAACATCCGCATCGATCCATACTTCTTCGCCGCCTCGGTGACGCCCACGTATTCGCACTCGAACCGGGCGCGGCGGGGAAGCGCGATCGCGGCGGCGAAGCTCTCGGTCACGTAGACGCAGGCCGGCGGGGTGACCGGCTCCACGCGCGCGGCGCGGCTGACATGCGCGCCGAAGAAATTGCGCGTGCGTCGGATCGGGTCGAAGTTCTCGTAGACTGGGCCGACATGCCCGCCGAGCCGGAGCGCCATGTCGGCGGGCAGGCCAAGCCCCACATAGTCGATCGCGCTCGCCGCCTGCTGGATGTCGAGCGCGCAATCGGCCGCCGCCTCGGCGTCGCGCAGCACCAGGAAGATCCCGTCGCCCCAGGTGTTCTTGACCAGGATGCGGCCGCCGTAGCGCGCGATCACGCGCGCCATGCCGCCGAGCACGTGGTTCACGAAGGCCGGCATCTGCACGTCGGACAGGCGGCTGAAGCCCTTGATGTCGCCGAACAGCATGGCGCGCGGCAGGCGCATCACCCGCCGTCCCGCAGCGCCCTTGCCCTTCGTGGCGGATGCGGGCCGGCACGCGGCGCGCGACGGACCGCCGTCGCCGGTCGGGCGGATGACAGTGCCGCCGCGGCCGCTGCGGCGCCAGGTGCGCACGTCGACCGCCGTGCCGGCCTCGCCGGCCGCCTTGCCGCCGTCCCACACCGCCACCTGCTCGACCCTGGTGTGCAGGTGGCGTGCGCGCAACACCGCTAGCCCCATCGCCATGCGGCTGGCGTAGGCGAACAGCTTCGCGTCGCCAAGATAGGAGTCCTCGGTGGCGTAGCGCACGTCCACCTCCTTCATGCAGGCACGGAAGCGCTTGACCCAGCGCTCGCCGCCCGGACGCACCGACGATTCGACGAACTCATCGGCCTTGAACGGCAGCACCACCATGACCTGCGCCTTGCGCCGCAGCAGGGCTTCCACGAACAGGATGTCGGCGCCGCAGGCGAGCGAGCCATAGGCCCAGCCGACCGGCGTGCGGTCGAGATAGGCTTCGATCCGGCGGCGCACTGCGGCTTCGGCGTCGGCCGCGAAGCGGCCGGCCCTGCCCGGCGCGGCGATCATGTGGCCGACATAGTGGATGACGCCGGGGATGGCGAAGCGGTCGAGCAGCGCGCGCCCGGCGCGCTTCGCGGCCGCCACCAGCTCGAGCTGCCGGAGCGTCGTGGCAAGCGCGCCGTAGTCGCGAGCGTTCGCCGTCATCGCCGCCGGGACCAGGGCCTCGATCTCGTCGAGACGGCCGAGCACGTAGAGCGCCTCGATGCGCGTGGCGATGTCGTAGTAGTGCGACGCTGCCGGCCGCGCGGGCACCGGCGGCAGCCTCGCCAGCACGCGGCGCGCCAGCGCCTCGGCGCGTCCGCTGTCGCCCGCGAGCAGCCGCAGGCTGGCGGCGTTGATGCCGGGATAGGTGTTGCCCGAATGGGCGAACACCGCCTCGTACGCCGCGGCCGCCTCGGCAAGCAGCCTGCGGCGATCGGGCCCGCGCTGCGCCAGCGCGCGGTCCTTGAGGATGCGCGCGCGCAGCGCGCGGACGTCGTCGTCCGCGACGTCGCCCAGGCCGAGCTCGGCGAACTTGCGTTCGGCAAGCTGCGTCGCGCCCGCGCGCGCCAGCGCCAGCACGGCGCGATGCTTCAGACGGACGTTGCCGGGCCAAGCCTCCAGCCCGTGCAGCGCCGTGTCGTAGGCGTTGAACAGCTCGCCGACGCGCTCATGCGCGAGCGTCGCCTTCAGCCATCCCGCGGCGCTTTTCCTTCCGGGCCTTCCAGCAGCCACGTTTACCTTCCCCCGCTCGACCTGCGGGATACTACGGGTCCGATGTCGCCCGTGGAAGCCTGGCCGGAGCCCCGGCCGTGTGCAGATGGCAGGCGACGATCCGGTCGCCGGCGATCGCCGTCGGCGCCGGATAGACGCGGCGGCAGGCATCGTGTGCGGCCGGGCAGCGCGGATGGAAATGACAGCCGGAGGGCGGCGCCAGCGGCGAGGGCAGCTCGCCGGCGATCGGCCGGAAGTCGTGGCGGTCGACGTCGCGCCGCCGCTTCAGCCGCGGCACGCTGGCCAGCAGCGCCTGGGTGTAGGGATGCTTGGGGTCGGTGTAGATCGCCCCGGTCGGGCCCAGCTCGACGATGCGCCCCAGGTACATGATGGCGACGCGGTCGCTGACATGCCGCACCACGCCCAGGTCGTGGCTGATGAACAGGCAGGTGAGGTTGAGCGCGCGGCGCAGGTCGAGGAACAGGTTCAAGACCTGCGCCTGGATCGACACGTCGAGCGAGGCGACCGGCTCGTCGCAGATCAGGAGGTCGGGCTTCATCGCCAGCGCGCGGGCGATGGCGATGCGCTGGCGCTGGCCGCCGGAGAACTGGTGGGGATAGCGCCCGGCATAGCCGGGATCGAGCCCGACGCGGCCGAGCCATTCCGCGACATAGGCTTCGGCGCCCGCGCGCGCGACCAGGCCGTGCGCCAAGGGCCCCTCGGCGATGATGTCGCCGATGCGGCGGCGCGGGTTGAGCGAGGCGAACGGGTCCTGGAACACGGTCTGCACGCGCGTGGTCAGCTTGCGCGGATTGGCGCCGTGCGACATCACCGGCTGCCTGTCGAGCAGCGCCTCGCCCCTGGTCGGCGGCAGGATGCCGGCGGCGATGCGGCCGAGCGTCGACTTGCCGCAGCCGGACTCGCCGACGAGGCCGAGCGTCTCGCCGGCCACGATCGCGAGCGACACGTCCTCGACCGCGCGGACCTCGCGCGTCTCCACCGCCGCGCCGAGCTTCGCCGCCATGCGGTCGCCGAGCGACAGGCTGCGCACGAAGCGCTTCGACACGCCGCGCAGTTCCATGAGCGGCGCGCTCATGCCGCCTCCAGCGGGTGATGGCAGCGCAGCGCGCGTCCCGCGCCGTCGTCGACGATCTCGGGCATCGTCTCGCACGAGCCGTCGGCGCGCGCGCAGCGGGCGCGGAAGGCGCAGCCGGGCGGCAGGTCGACGAGCGCGGGTATGCTGCCGGGGATCTGCAGCAGCTTGCTGCCGGGCGCCGCCTCGCCCGGCACCGACTCGAGCAGGCCGCGCGTATACGGATGGCGCGGCGCCGACAGCACCTCGTCGGCGCCGCCGTATTCGACGATGCGGCCGGCATACATGACCGCAATGTCGTGGGCGAGGCTGGACACCACCGCGAGATCGTGCGTGATCCAGACCAGCGCGACGCCGGTCTCGGCCGCCAGGCTCTGCATCTCGTGCAGGATCTGGCCCTGGATCGACACGTCGAGCGCGGTGGTCGGCTCGTCGGCGACGATGACGTCGGGCCGGTGCAGCATCGCGATGGCGATCGCCACGCGCTGGCGCATGCCGCCCGAGAGCTGGTGCGGATAGGCGTCGAGGCACGCCTCGGGCGACGGCAGGCCGACGCGGCCGAGCGCCGCCGTCGAGCGCCGGCGCACCGCGTCGGCCGAGATCGTCTCGTGCGCCCGCAGCGCCATCGACAGCTGGGTCCCGACCTTGAGCACCGGGTTCAGCGTCATCATCGGGTCCTGGAAGATCATGGCGACGCGCCGCCCGCGCACGCGGCGCAGCGCATCGGGCGCGAGCCCGATCAGCTCCTGGCCGCCAAGGCGCACCGAGCCCTCGACGACGCGGCCGGGCGGATCGATCAGGCCGATCAGCGACAGGCCGGTGACGGTCTTGCCCGAGCCGGATTCGCCGACCAGCCCCAGCACGCGGCCGCGCGCCACCGAGAAGTCGACGCCGTCGACCGCCTTCACCACGCCGCCGCGCGTGAAGAAATGCGTCTTGAGGCCCCTTACTTCGAGCACGGGCACTTCCGCGGCCGGCGCGCTCATCGCTTGAGCCTGGGATTGAGCTGGTCGCGGATCTGGTCGCCCACCAGGTTGATCGCCAGGATCAGGATGATCAGCGCGATGCCCGGATAGATCGAGATCCAGTAGCGGCCCGACAACATGTACTGGAATCCGTTGGCGATCAGCATCCCGAGCGACGGCTCGGTCACCGGCAGGCCGAGGCCGAGGAAGGACAGGGTGGCCTCGAGCGCGATCGAGTTGGCGACCTGCACGGTCGCCACCACGATCAGCGGCGGCATGCAGTTGGGCAGCAGGTGGCGGAACACGACGGCGCGCGACGACAGCGGCGTCGACAGCGCCGATTCGATGTACTCCTTCGCGCGCTCGGCCGAGGCGGCGCCGTGCGCGGTCCGGGCGAAATAGGCGTATTGCGCCGCGACCAGCGCGGCGATCAGCTGCCACTTGCCCTGGCCCAGCACCGCCGAGATCACCAGCGCCAGAAGGATCGCCGGGAACGAGAGCTGCAGGTCGACGAAGCGCATGATCAGGATCTCGGCGCGGCCCCCGAGGAAGGCCGCCGTGGCGCCCATCGTGCCGCCGACCGCAAAGGCGATCGCCCCGGCGGCGATGCCGATCTGCACCGAGATGCGCAGGCCGTAAAGAATGGCGGAGAGCAGGTCCCGCCCCTGCGCATCGGTGCCGAGCCAGTAGGTATAGCCGCCGACCCCGACATGACCGGGCGGACGCCGGGCATCGGTCAGCACCAGCTTGCCGATGTCGTAGGGATCCTGCGGCGCATAGAACGGCGCCAGCACCGCCAGCGCACTGATGACGGCGACGACCCACAAGGCGGCCACGGCGATGCGGTTCTCGCGGAACTCCGACCAGAAGCGGCCGAGCGGCGTGGAGCGATCGATCGCCTTGACGGCCATCACGCCCTGCCCGTCCTGAGCCGCGGGTCGAGCGCGGCGTAGGCGATGTCGACCAGGAAGTTGATCATGATGAACAGGAACGCGACCAGCATCAGGTAGGCGACCATCACGGGCCGGTCGAGCGACTGGATCGAGTCGATGATCAGCTTGCCGAGACCGGGCCAGGAGAAGATCGTCTCCGTCACGACGGCGAAGGCGAGCGTGGCGCCGAACTCGAGGCCGAACACGGTGACGATGGGAATCGAGATGTTCTTGAGCACGTGCCCGCCGATGACCTTGGCCTCGGAGAGGCCCTGCGCGCGGGCGAACTTGACGTAGTCCGACAGGATCGCCTCGCGCATGCCGGCGCGCGCCAGGCGGATCATCAGCGCCAGGCGGAACAGCGACAGGGTCAAGGCCGGCAGCAGCAGGTGCCTGAGCCCCTCGACGGTGAGGAAGCTCCACTCGACGCCGAGGACGGGGACGGTCGGTCCGCGCCCGCCCGCCGGCAGCCAGCCGAGATGCACGGCGAAGACCAGGATCAGGATCAGGCCGATCCAGAAGGTGGGCACCGAGAAGCCCAGCACCGACAGGCCCATGATCAGCTTCGCGGCGATGCCGTCCGGCCGGTAGCCCGCGTACATGCCGAGCGGCACGCCGATCAGCGTGGCGCCGAGCACCGCGGCCAACGTCAGCTCCAGCGTCGCCGGCAGGCGCGACACGATCAGTTCCAGCACCGGCATGTTGAAGACGAAGGAGCGGCCGAAATCGGCGCGCAGCAGGCTCATGAGGAAGGTCAGGTACTGCTTCCACAGCGGCTGATCGAGCCCGTAGCGCGCGATGGTGTCGAGGCGGATCTGCTGGGTGGCGTCGGGCGAGATCAGCACGTCGATCGGGTTGCCGACCGCGAACACGCCGACGAACACCAGCGCCGAGATCGCCAGCATGACGACCACCGCCTGCAGGATGCGCTGGATCAGGAAGCCGAGCATGTCGCGGCCGAATTCGGAAAAGAACTCGCGCGGAGACGCAGAAGCGCGGAGAAGGCGCGGACTCTCCTCCGCGTCTCCGCGCCTCCGCATGAACTATCTTGAGGAAGCCCGCCCAAGAAATGGCGGTGAACCACGGCAACACTCCCTCGCCCAGAAAATTCTCATGTCCAATCGCGCTCGATCAGCCCGCGCGTCTCCTCGACGGCGACGTTCCACAGCGCGAGCATCTCGTCGTCCGAGCGCTCGTACAGGCCGTGGTAGTTGCCGTCGCCGACGAGCTTGCGCACCTCGGCCGGGTTGGACAGGCGCATGCGCGCGTAGTCGATCTGCGGTTTCTTCTCCTGCGGCAGCTTCACGCCGGGAACCCGCGTCCAGGGGAAGTTCTCCATCCAGCTCGCGTGCGACGCCGCCGGGTCGATCTCCTGCACCTTGGCCCAGGTCCGGGGCGCGTTCCACCAGTTGTGGAACTTGACCTTGGCGTCGCGCCGCCTTCCCATCCATTCCTGCAGGAAGCCCTGGACCGGGCCGTTGCCGCCATGGCCGTTGACCATGACGATGCGGCGGAACCCGCCGCGGTACAGGCTCTCGAGGATGTCGTCGACCAGCGCGATGTAGGTGGTCACGCGCAGCGTGACCGTGCCCGGGAAGTCGGCGAAGTACGGCGTGATGCCGAACGGCACGGCCGGATAGACCGGCACGCCCAGCGGCTCGGCCGCGTCCACCGCGACCTTCTCCGACAGGATCATGTCGACGCACAGGCTCAGATAGGCGTGCTGCTCGACGCTGCCGATCGGCAGGACGCAGCGGTCGTCCTTGGCGACGCGGGCCTCGACCTGCATCCAGTTCATCTCGGCGACGCGCATGTAAGGCCTCCCCCGCTGGCCGTCCCGTGGAAAGTGCCGCACGGGACGCCGCAGCACTTGACCAAGACGCGCAAGTGTCGTCAAGTTCCATATGGAACCAATCGGTCGGGAACCCATGGCCGGATCGCCGCTGAAGCTGCTGCCGCCGCGCGAGGCGCCGAACGACGGTCCGCCGCTGCATCCGCTGATCGCGGTGAAGCTGTGGGAGAATCCGTGCTGGTTCTCGTTCCGCATCAACTATCTGGGCCTGCACTTCAATCTGCCGGTCTATGGCTGGATCGAGCAGCGCTACGGCCTGATGCGGCCGGAATACGTCGTGCTCTACGCGCTCCACCTGCGCGACGGCATCGCCGCCAAGGACGTGTGCGCCTCGTCCGGCTTTCCCAAGAACACCATCAGCCGCGCGATCCAGAAGCTGCTGCGCCGCCGGCTGATCCGCCGCGCGCCGGACCAGCGCGACCGGCGCAGCTACGTGCTGCGGCTGACCGCCGAAGGGCGCCGCATCCTCGATGAATCCGTGCCGCCGATGGTCGCGCGCGAGCGGCGCATGCTGGAGGTGCTGAGCCGCGAGGAGCAGCAGGTGCTGTCGAACCTGCTGGCCAAGCTCGTGGCCGACACGCCGAACTGGCCCTCACATCTAGGGGAGAAGGAGGAGCAATGATGAACAGGGTAAAGCAGGGAGCAGCCGTAGCGGTCCTGGCCGCGTGTCTCGCGTTCGCGGCGACGCCGTCGGACGCGCAGACCTTGACGATCGGCGTGCGCGCCGGTCCGGAGTCGATCGACCCGCACTTCACCGCCACCGGTACGCATGCCGAGGCGCTGAAGCACGTCTTCGACACGCTGACCTGGTCGGGACCGGGGCTGGAAATCCAGCCACGCCTGGCCGAGAGCTGGAAGGCGGTCGATGCCACGACCTGGGAGTTCAAGCTGCGCAAGGGCGTGAAGTTCCATGACGGTTCGGACTTCACCGCGGAGGACGTGAAGTTCTCGATCGAGCGCATCCCGGTCGTGACCGGCCCCAATCCGCTGACGATCTACGTGCGGCGCGTGCAGTCGACCCAGATCGTCGATCCGCACACCATCCGCATCAAGACGGACGGCCCGGCGCCGAACCTGCCGAACGACTTCATCCGCCTGTTCATCGTGTCGCACAAGGCGGCCGCCGGCCTGAACAAGGACACCTCGAACGCGGCCTTCAACTCCGGCAAGGCCGCGATCGGCACGGGCCCCTACAAGTTCGTGTCGTGGACGCCGAAGGAGCAGCTGGTGCTCGAGCGCTTCGACGGGTTCTGGGGCGAGAAGGAGCCATGGCAGCGCCATGTCCGCAAGGAAATCCCCAACGACGCGGCGCGCGTGGCCCAGCTCAAGGCCGGCCAGCTCGACCTGATCGTGCGCGTGCCGGCCTCGGACGTGCCGACGCTCGAGCGCGACTCCAAGCTGACCGTGGTCAAGATCGACACGGTCTACGTCTTCAATATGGAGCTGGACATGCGGGACAAGGCCCCGCAGGTGTCGGCCAAGGACGGCTCGCCGCTGGCGAAGAACCCGTTCCAGGACCCGAAGGTGCGCGAGGCCGTCGACCTCGCCATCGACCGCAAGGCGCTGGCCGAGGTCGCCATGGAGGGCCTCGGCAAGCCGCAGAACCAGCTCGTCACGCCCAGCATCTTCGGCTACAGCAAGAAGCTGCCCGCGCGGAAGTACGACCCGGCGGCGGCCAAGAAGCTCCTGGCCGAGGCCGGCTATCCCAACGGCTTCAAGACGGTGTTCAGCTTCACCAGCGACCGCCTGCCGGGCGACCGGCAGGTCGGCACGTCGGTGGCGCAGATGCTGGCCGCCATCGGCATCGACGCGCAGGCCAACGCCCAGCCTGCCGCCGTGTTCTTCCCGGCGCGCACGCGCGGCGAGTTCTCGCTGTCGATGTCGGGCTGGGGCACGCTGACGGGCGAGGCGCACTACACGCTCTCCTCGGTCGTGCACTCGAACGACAAGGAGAAGAAGTTCGGCGCCTTCAACGTGCTCGGCTACAAGAACCCGACCATGGACAAGCTGATCCAGGACGCGGCGGTCGAGATGGACGAGGCCAAGCGCCGGTCGCTGCTGGAGCAGGCCAACGAGCTGGTGGCGGTCGACCGCCCGCGCCTGCCGCTGGTCGCGGTCGGCTCGGCCTGGGCCATGCAGAAGGGCAAGGTGGCCATCAAGCCGCGCGTGGACGAGGACACGCTGGCGATGGACATTCGCCCGGGCAAGTGACCTTCGACTGATCGCTTCGGCAAGGGCGCCCGCCCGAATTCCTGGTCGGGCGCCCTTCTCTCTCCATTCTCGAAGAAGAAGCTGCAAGTCATGTCTCCCATCGCCATCGGCATCCACGGCGGCTGCGGCACGATCGCGCGCGAGCTCCAGAGCGAGGCCGACTGGACCGAGACCCGCGCGCACCTGGAGAAGTCGCTGCGCGCGGCCTGGGCCGTGCTCGCTTCCGGCGGCCCGGCGCTCGACGCGGTCGAGGCCGCGGTGGTCGTCATGGAGGACAGCCCGCATTTCAACGCCGGCTATGGCGCGGCGCTCACCGAGGCGGGCGACCACGAGCTCGACGCCTCGATCATGGACGGGGCGACGCTTGCCGCCGGCGCGGTGTGCGCGGTCCGGCGCATCCGCAACCCGGTGCGCGCGGCGCGCGCCGTGATGGAGCGCTCGGACTGCCTGTTGATCGCCGGCGACGCCGCCGACCGCTTCGCCGAGCGCAGCGGGCTGCAGGTCGTCGACAACGCCTATTTCACCACCGAGCGCCGCAGGCAGGCGCTGGCCTCACTCAAGGCACGCAAGCAGCGCGGCACGATCGCGCTGGCGAGCGAGGCGGAGAAGCACGGCACGGTCGGCGCCGTCGCGCTCGACCGCGACGGCAACCTCGCCGCCGCCACCTCGACCGGCGGCTTCAACAACAAGCCGCCGGGCCGCGTCGGCGACACGCCGGTCATCGGCGCCGGCACCTATGCCCGCAACGGGCTGTGCGCCGTCTCCTGCACCGGCCAGGGCGAGATCTTCATCCGCCGCGTCGCCGCCTACGACGTGGCCGCGCGCATGGATTACGCCGGGCAGAGCCTGGACCAGGCGACCGACGACCTGGTGTTCAACGTGCTGGCGTCGCACAAGATCGGCGCCGGCATGGTGGCGGTCGACGCCGCGGGCCATGTCCGCGCGCCGTTCAACACGCTCGGCATGGCGCGCGGCTGGATCGAGAGCGACGGCGTGGTGCACGTCGCCACGCACCAGGACGTGATCAAGGCCGCGCAGATGGAGCGCGCGTGAAGGTCGGGTTTGCGTAAAGGGACTCACGCGGAGACGCGGAGGCGCGGCGAAAACGCCAACTCCCTTCCTCCGCGTCTCCGCGTGAACCATCTTTTCTGATGGCCTGGAGAACCGGGGGAACTGAAGAATGGTCGACGATGATCCGATCCTGATCTGGGGCGCCGGCGCGATCGGCGGGACGATCGGCGCCTACTGGGTGCGCGCCGGGCAGAAGGTCGCGTTCGTCGACATCGTGCCCGAGCATGTTACGGCCATCCGCACGACCGGGCTCGCGATCGAGGGTCCGGTCGAGAACTTCTCCGTCACCGCGCCGGCCCATCTGCCGGCCGACGTGAAGGGCGCGTACAAGCGCATCGTGCTGGCCGTGAAGGCGCAGCACACCGAGCAGGCGACGCGGGCGCTGCTGCCGCATCTCGCCGAGGACGGCTACGTGCTGTCGGCGCAGAACGGGCTCAACGAGCTCGTCATCGCCGGGATCGCCGGGGAGCGCCGCACCATGGGCTGCTTCGTCAATTTCGGCGCCGACTACCTGGGACCCGGCCGCGTCATCTATGCCGGGCACGGTGCGGTCGTGGTCGGCGAGATCGACGGCAAGATCACGGATCGCGCGCGCGCGATGCATGCGCTGCTCAAGCTGTTCGAGCCCGACGCCGTGCTGACCGACAACATCTGGGGCTATCTCTGGGGCAAGCTCGGCTACGGCGCGCTGCTGTTCGCGACGGCGCTCACCAACGAGTCGATCGCCGACGCCCTCGGTTCGAAGCGTCATTTCGATCTCTACCGCCGGCTGGCGGGCGAGGTGATGGCGGTGGCGAGGAAGAAGGGTGTCAGGCCGCTCGGCTTCAACGGCTACGAGCCGGACGCGTTCATGCCGGGGGCGAGCGCAGCCGCGGCGCAGGCCTCGATCGATGCCATGGTCAAGCACAACCGCGGCTCGGCCAAGACGCATAGCGGCATCTGGCGCGACCTGGCGGTGCGCAAGCGCAAGACCGAGATCGACGCGCAGATCGCCATCGTCGCCCCGATCGCGCGCGAGGTCGGCGTCGCGACGCCGACGCTCGACCGGCTGGTCGCGCTCATCCACGACATCGAGGACGGCAGGCGCCCCATGAGCCTGGACACCCTGGACGCACTCAAGGCCGAGACATGCTGATCGAGTTCCCCGGCCGCGGCGTGATCGTCACCGGCGCCGGGCACGGCTTCGGCCGCGCCATCGCCCACGGCTTCGCCCGCTTGGGTGCGCGCGTGTGGTGCTGCGACCTCGACGCGGCGAAGATCGCCGAGACCGCCGGCCTCGCCGGCACGAAGCACCCGATCCAGGGCCGCGTGGTCGACGTCTCCGACCGCGACGGCGTGCGCGCATTCGTGGCCGAGGCCGAGCGCGCCGCGGGCGGCCGCGTCGACGTGCTGGTCAACAACGCCGGCGGCGTGCGCGGCCAGGTCGGTCGGCCGCTCGAGGAGATCACGCCGCGGCAGTGGAAGGAGATCTTCGAGGCCAATGTCGACGGCGCCTTCTGGTTCTCGCAGGCCGCAGCGCCCGCGATGAAGGCGGCCCGGCGCGGGCGCATCGTCAACATCTCGAGCGGCGCGGGCCTCGGCGTCAGCAAGACCGGCATCCAGGCCTATGCCTCCGCCAAGGCGGGCTTGATCGGCCTCACGCGCCAGCTCTGCCACGAGCTCGGCCCGTTCGGCATCACCGTCAACAGCGTCGCACCCGGCTTCGTGCTGTCCAACCCGACGACGCAGAAGCAATGGGAAGCCTACGGCCCCGAGGGCCAGCGCCTGCTGGTCGAGGGCATCGCGCTCAAGCACCTGGGCAGCGTCGACGACATCGTCAACGCCGTGCTGTTCCTCGCCTCCGACCAGGCCGGCTGGATCTCCGGCCAGACGCTCAGCGTCGACGGCGGGAAGTAGCGCTCAGCCCGCCTTCCCCGCCATCTTCGCCATCGCGCCCAGGATGTCGATCGGCACGGGGAAGACGATGGTCGAGCTGTTCTGCGTGGCGATGGCGGTGAGCGCGCCCAGGTAGCGCAGCTGCATGGCCTCGGGACGCTGCGCCAGCACCTCGGCGGCCTCCAGCAGCTTCTGCGCCGCCTGCTGCTCGCCCTCGGCGCCGATCACCTTGGCGCGCCGCTCGCGCTCGGCCTCGGCCTGGCGCGCGATCACGCGCACCATGCCCTCGTTCAGGTCGACATGCTTGATCTCCACGTTGCCGACCTTGATGCCCCAGGCATCGGTGTGCTCGTCGAGGATCTGCTGGATGTCGTTGTTGAGCTTGTCGCGCTCGGCCAGCATCTCGTCGAGGTCGTGCTTGCCCAGCACCGAGCGCAGCGTCGTCTGCGCCAGCTGGCTGGTCGCCAGCCCGAAATTCTCGACCTGGATGATGGCGCGCTCGGCGTCGACGACGCGGAAGTAGATCACGGCGTTGACCTTGACCGACACGTTGTCGCGCGAGATCACGTCCTGCGTCGGCACGTCCAGCACCATCGTGCGCAGGTCCACGCGCACCATCTGCTGCGCCAGCGGCACCAGGATGATGAGCCCGGGGCCCTTGACCGCGGTGAAGCGGCCGAGCGTGAACACGACGCCGCGCTCGTACTCGCGCAGGATCTTCACCGCGGTGGCGGCGAAGGCGACGATCAGGACGAGGATCGGCAGGACGAATGCGAGCTGGGTGATCATCCGGGGCGCTCCTTCCGCTAGCGGTTCTCCGTCGGCACGGGCTCGACCCGCAGCGTCAGGCCGTCGAGCCCGGCGACGCGGATGCGCTGGCCGGGCGCCAGCGGTTCGCCGGCCACGGCGTTCCAGCGCTCGCCGCGCACCGCGACATGCCCGGCGGCGCCGCTCCAGTCCACGATCCTGCCTTGCATGCCGATCAGCTGCTCGCGCCCGCTGACGACGGTGCGCCGGCGCGAAGTGAAGGCGAGCCGCGCCACCAGCAGCGAGAACGCGAGACTGGCGGCAGCCACGCCGCCGACGACCGGCCACGAGATCTCGAAGCCCGGCACGTCCTCGACCAGGATGGTCGCGCCGATCGCGATCGAGGCGGCGCCGCCGACCGCGAGGCCGAACGTCCCGGTGAACACCTCGGCGACGATCAGCGCGATGCCGAGGCCGATCAGCGCCAGCCCGGCGAGATTGACCGGCAGCGCCGACAGCGCGTAGAGGCCCACCAGCAGGCAGACAGCGCCGAGCGTGCCCGGCAGCACCGTGCCCGGGTTCATGAACTCGAAGATCAGACCGTAGATTCCGATCATCATCAGGATCAGCGCGACATTCGGGTTGGTGATGGCGGCGAGGAACTGCACGCGCCAGTTCGGCCGTTCATGCTCGACGACGACATCCTTGGCGGCGAGCGCGATCGAACGATCGCCCACCTTCACGCTGCGGCCGTCGAGCTGGGCCAGCACGTCGCCAATGTCGCGGGCGACGATGTCGATGACCTTCTCGTCGAGGGCCTTGCCGGCCGACAGGCTGGCGGCTTCGCGTACCGCCTTCTCTGCCCAATCCGCGTTGCGCCCGCGCAGCTCGGCCAGGCCGCGGATATAGGCGGTCGCGTCGTTCACCGCCTTGGCTTCCATCGTGCCCAAAGGCCGTCGCGGCGCGCGCTCGGCGTCGTCCTTGGCGTCCTTGCCGCCGCGCCCGCCCTCGTCGCGCTCCGGCGTCGGAAAGCCGCCGAGCGCGACCGGCGTGGCTGCGCCCAGATTGGTGCCCGGCGCCATCGCCGCCACGTGGCTGGCGTAGAGGATGTAGGTTCCGGCGCTCGCGGCGCGCGCGCCGCTCGGCCCGACATAGGCCACCACCGGCACCGGCGAGGCCAGGATCTCGCGGATGATGTCGCGCATCGACGCGTCGAGCCCGCCCGGGGTATCGAGCCGCAGGATCACCAGCGTCGCCTTTTCCTCCGCGGCCCGGCCGAGGCCGCGCGCGACATAGTCGGCGATGGCGGGGCCGATCGCGCCCTCGACATGCAGCACCCGCGCGGTGCCCTGCGCATGCGCGGCCGGCGGCGCGGTCAGGCACAGCGCCAGCAGGAGAAAGCGTACAAGCTGTCGTGCGGCGTCCATCGCGACGCCTCCCCGTTCGGATCCGGCGGCGTCATTGCCGACCCCAACAGTAGTCCCGGTCGCGCAAGGCGTCCACGCAGCGGGTTCCCGCGGTCGCCCGCGCTTCGCGGGCGCCGGCACGCCAGCCGTGCCCGGCTATTTGCGGGTCTTCTTGACGATCTCGTCCTGCACCTTCGGATCCATGCCGCCCAGCGCCTTGTTCTTGATCGCGCAATCCATCGACGCCCGGTCGCGAACACGAAGGGCGCAGTGATAGTCGCCGCGATGCGTGTTTATCTGCCCGAACTTGTCGGTAATGACGAGCGTCGTACCGGACCAGCACGCCTGGGTGAGCGCGCCCCGAATCGTGTAGTGCCCGGTCGCGGCGGGCGTCGGGAAGCCCGTTTCGACGAACATCATCAGCACCCGCTTCTCCTTGTCGTCCAACCCCACCGGCTCGAACAGGGCGCACCAAACCAGCACATTGGTCTCTACCAGGAACCCCGCATGGGGAACATTTTGCGGCGACGTCGCAAGGTCCTTCTGGACATAGCCGGTCACGCCGTCGGTGACCGACCAGACATTGAGCGCATAGTCGACCTTCTTCGCTTCCGTGTGCTCCTCCTCGAGGCGGCGGGCAGAGGCGAACCACTGCTTGGAAGCGCTGACCTGTGTCACCGGCTGGACGTACTGGTCGTAACCGAGCGGCTTCAGCTGCAAGCTCGGATCCCAGATGTGCAAATTGTAGAACTTCTTGGGGTTCGTGTATTCGCCCGCCCACCAGCTGTTCCACGGGTCGAAGGCGGTCGGGCTGCCGCGGTCGGCCTCTATCAGCGCCAGCCATTGGGCCGCATCATAGGTGCCGGCGCCGGGCTCCCCCGACATGGCGTCGACATAGAGCTCGTTCACCGTCGTCAGGACATTGGTCGTCGGCGCGGCCGGCGGCGAGGTGGGTTGCGACGCAGGCTGGGTGGTCGGCTGCGTGGCCCGTAGGGCAGCGAGTTCGGCCCGCGCCGCGTCCAGGATCGCCTTGCGGATGGCCGCGATGCGCGGCAGGTCCTTGTTGTGCCGGTCCAGGATGGCGCGGAACTGAGGCAGCGGATTCTTGCCCTTCTTGTCCATCTTGGCCGAACCGAACCAGCTCGCGTCGAAGCGGCTCATGTCGGCGTCGACGCGACACAATCCCTTCTTGAGGATTTCGCCGAGACGGCGCAGCGGGCCCTTGCCGGTCTTGCGGGCCGTCAGCGCAGCCGGCTCCAGCACTCGCTCGGCCGGGACCAGGGCCGGCTCGACGTCGTCACTCACGGGCGGCGGGCGGCGGTGGCGGGAAGACCTGGGCGATCAGCGCCGCCCGCTCCTTGTCTTTGTCGCGCACCGCCTGCAGCTTGAGCTGCAGCGCCTCGGTCTCGGCCTGCAGGCGCGCGTTCTGCGCCTGCTTTTCGGCGACCGCCTGGACCTGCAGGCCCATCGAGTAGGCATCGAGCGCGTTGCCCTGTCCCAGCAGCGCGTCCACCACGACGCCGTCGGTCGGCAGGGTCGAGCGGGTGACGCCCAGCACCACGCCGGGCACAGTCACGGCTGCGCCATCCGCCAGCGCATCCAGCGTCGTCGCCTGGCGGCGGAAGCGCCAGTAGTCGGCGGCGTTGCGGTCGGGCGCGACGGCGACCGACATGGCGCCGCCGTTGGGCTTGGCCGCCAGCTTGACCGCCTCGACCAGCGGGCGGTGGTCGCCGCGCCAGTCGAAGCAGGCGGTCAGCGCCTGCCAGATCGCCTCCGACACGGTCTTGCGCGCGGCCGGCGCCACCAGCTCGTCGAGCAGCCGCGTCAGCTCCGGAAGGGCGAATTCCCGCTCCATGGCGGGATCGCCGTTGCGGAAGGCGATGCGCACGTCGACCACGTGCAGCACCGTCAAAAACACCTGGTTCATCTGGCGGAAAACGAAGTTCAGCGTGCGGCCGACATTGATGTTCTCGATCGTGCGCTTGACCGTCGTCTCCTCGCCTTCCTCGACCTCGCTGGTGGTCGAGGTGTTGACCTCGACCTGGCGCTTGGCGGCCGCGGTGGCGGCGTGCTTCTGGGTCGTGCTGGCGACGTTCTTGGCGAATTCCTCGCGCTGGCCGGTCGTGCCGCCGGAGACGCCGCCCGAGGCTGTGGCCTGGCCCCAGCCCCAGGTCGCCGACGCTTCCGCCTCGGCCTGGTAGTTGAAGTTCTCGGTCTCGGTGTTCTGCGACGTGTTCTCGCTGCTCAGGTCGCTCTGGAACTCCTCGGCGCGGGTCTCCTCGAAGCTGTCGAGGATGCTCGACGCCTCGCTCGCCGTACGCTTCGACCGCTTGTAGGTCTTGATCTCGATCTCGTGCCGCTCGCCGGGCAGGAGGGAGAAGGTGCTGATCGTCCGCCCCGCGCCGTACTCGCCGAGGAAGCTCGACAGGCGGCAGACATGCACGATCGCGAGCCGGGGCCTGGCCAGCGCCGGATCGGGCGGCGGCACGAGGTCGTAGCAGACCCGGTTGTCCAGCGTCCGCCGCTCGACCAGGCGCGCGCCGTTGCGGATCTCGGCCACGACCTGCTCCTCGCCCAGGCGCGCCACGAGCGCATCCAGGCGGCGCAGATGGGCGGGACGCGGCGCCGCGGGGCCATCGGCCGATGCCTCGGGCTGCGGCCGCACCGCCAGGATGCCGCCGAGGAGCGGGCCGTCCGCCGGCGCGGCGCGGCCCTTCGGGACCTTGGCGACCGCATCCGCCAGGACCGCGTTGATGGAGCCGAGCGAGGGACGCTGGAACTTGCCGCTCCCGGCCGGCCCGGACCCGGTCGTGGGCTTGTCCGGCCCGACGGTCGGCGGCGTGACGGTTGGCGGGGCGGGGCGCGTGGGCGGCGTCGCCGGAGCGGTCGGCGCCGTCGGCAGCGGCGCCGGTTTCGGGCGCGCCGCCGCGCTCCACACGTCGTCGGCGAGCAGCAGTTCCAGGAAATGCCGGCCGTTGTACTCGGCCGGCTGGGGCACATCGTAGCTCAGCACGGGCGCGCGCCCGGCGTCGCCAAAGCGGATCAGCGCACTATCATCCGCCCGGAAGGGCAATGCATCGTCAGCCATCGGCACCCCGCGCGAAGCACTAGCAAAGGACCTTACCGTATGGCGACCCTGTCGACCAAGACGTGCGGGCGCGGCGCCGCGGCGCTTCATGCCGGCCTCGACATGGCGCGGGCTCGACGCCGAACGCGGCCGCGACGGGCGAGGCGGGCCGCGCGGCAGGTTTCGCGGCGGGGCCGATTGGCGTCCGCATCGCCGGCAATGCTAGGGTCGGCAAGCGGCCGACCCGCGAGAGTGGCAGCGGACGCCGCCATCGAGCTTGCCGGAGGGACGCTTATGCCCGATGGCCGACGGGCAGCGCCCGCGACCGCGGCGAACCTCGTTCCCGCGCATCCCACGCTCGAGCGTCTGCGCCGGGCCGCCGCCGGATGCGCGGCCTGTCCGCTGCATGCCGGCGCGACGCAGACGGTGTTCGGCGAGGGTCCCGAGCACGCCGCCCTGATGCTGGTCGGCGAGACGCCGGGCGACCAGGAGGACCGCAAGGGCCGCCCCTTCGTCGGGCCCGCCGGCGCGCTGCTCGACCGCTGCCTCGAATCCGCCGGACTCCGGCGCGAGCAGGCCTATGTCAGCAACGTCGTGAAGCACTTCAAGTGGACGCCGCGCGGCAAGCGGCGCCTGCACGCCAGGCCAAGCGCCATGGAGATCCGCGCCTGCCTGCCGTGGATCGAGGCCGAGATCGCGCTGGTCAGGCCCAAGGTGCTGGTCTGCCTCGGCGCCACCGCCACGCAGGCGCTGCTGGGCGCGAGCCATCGGGTGACGCAGATGCGCGGCCGCTTCATGAAGTCGGCCCTGGCGCCTCATGTCATGGCGACCGTTCACCCCTCCGCCCTGCTGCGCGCGCCCGACGATCTGCGCGCGGCCGAGATCGACCGCTTCGTCGCCGATCTGCGCAGGGCCGCCGGCGCGCTCGGCTGAACCGAGGAATTGCGCTTGACGCCGCGCGGACGCTCGGGAATTAATTAGAACAAATAGAGAACATTTGCCATGAGTTCGTCGCCCACCCGGTATGCCGAGCTCCAGGCGACCAGCAATTTCAGCTTCCTGCGCGGGGCGTCGCATCCCGCGGAGCTGGTGCTGCGCGCCAGGGAGCTGGGGCTCGACGCCATCGCCGTCACCGACCGCAACACCCTGGCGGGGATCGTCCGCGCCCACAGCGCCGCCAGGCAGGCCGGGATCCGGCTGGTGGTGGGCGCGCGGCTGGACTTCATCGACGCGCCCAGCGTCCTGGCCTTCCCGACCGATCGCGACGCCTATGGCCGCCTGACGCAGCTGCTGACGCTGGGCAAGCGGCGCACGGAGAAAGGCGTCTGCCGGCTGGCCTTCGCGGACCTGCTGGCGTGCGGCGACGGTATGCGGCTGGTGGCAGTGCCGCCGGAGAGGCTCGACGCCGCGTTTGCGCCGTGGCTGCGTTCGCTGCAGCAGCGCTTCGGGCGCTGCGTGAATACCGCGGCCACCCGCCGCTACCAGCCGGACGACGAACGGCGCATCGAGCGGCTTGCGGAGATCGCGCGCGACGGGCGCGCGCCGCTGGTGGCGACCAACGACGTGCTGGCGCACGGCCCGGAGCGCCGGCGCCTGCAGGATGTCCTGACCTGCATCCGCGAAGGATGCACGGTCGACGGGGCGGGCTATCGCCTGCAGGGCAACGCCGAACGGCACTTGAAGTCGGCCGCGGAGATGACGCGGCTGTTTCCCGGCCGGCCGGAGCTGCTCGCGCGCACGCTCGAGATCGCCGAGGCCTGCCGCTTCAGCCTCGACGCGCTCGGCTACGAGTATCCGGACGAGCCGGTGCCGCCGGGCCGTACCGCGCAGCAGGAGCTGGAGCGCCTGGCCTGGTCGTGCGCGGCGCAGCGCTATGGCGGCGCCGTCCCGGAAAAGATCCGCGGGCTGCTGGAGAAGGAGCTGGCGGTCGTCGCCCGGCTCGACTTCGCGCGCTATTTCCTGACGGTGCACGACATCGTCCGCTTCGCGCGCGAGCGCGGCATCCTGTGCCAGGGCCGCGGCTCGGCGGCCAATTCCGCCTTGTGCTTCGTGCTGGGCATCACCGCCGTCGACCCCGAGCGCATCGAGACGCTGTTCGAGCGCTTCATCTCGGTCGAGCGCGGCGAGCCGCCCGACATCGACCTGGATTTCGAGCACGAGCGCCGGGAAGAGGTCATCCAATACATCTACGGCAAATACGGCCGCGAGCGCGCCGGCATCGTCGCCACCGTCGTGACCTACCGGCCGAAGAGCGCCGTTCGCGACGTCGGCAAGGCGTTCGGGCTGTCGGCCGATTCCATTGCCGCGCTGAGCGGCCTCATCCCGGGCTGGGGCCGCGACGGATTGCCGCGCGACTGCATGCGCGAAGCGGGGCTCGACCCGGCCGACGCGCGCCTGTCGCTCGTGCTGGAGATGGCGCGCGCAATCACCGGATTCCCGCGCCACCTGTCGCAGCACAGCGGCGGCTTCGTCGTCACACGCGGCAGGCTGTCCGAGGTCGTGCCGATCGAGAACGCTTCCATGCCCGGGCGCACGGTCATCGAGTGGGACAAGGACGATCTCGACGACCTCGGCATGCTGAAGATCGACATCCTCGCCCTCGGCATGCTCACCTGCATCCGCAAGGCGCTGGCGCTGGTCGAAAGCCATTACGGCGTCCGGCGCGAGCTGTACGCGATCCCGCGCGACGATCCCGCCGTGTTCGACATGCTCTGCCGCGGCAATTCCGTCGGCATCTTCCAGGTCGAGAGCCGCGCGCAGATGGCCATGCTGCCGCGGCTGAAGCCGCGCTGCTTCTACGACCTCGTGGTGCAGGTGGCGATCGTGCGGCCCGGGCCGATCCAGGGCGACATGGTGCACCCGTATCTGCGCCGCCGCGAGGGCACGGAGCCGGCCGAGCTGCCGAGCGAGGAGCTCGCCGCCGTGCTCGGCCATACCTGCGGCGTGCCGCTGTTCCAGGAGCAGGCGATGCGCATCGCCATCGTCGCCGCCGGGTTCTCCGCGCAGGAGGCGAACGAGCTGCGGCGCGCCATGGCGACGTTCCGCCATGTCGGCACGATCGGCGCGCTCGGCGCGCGCTTCGTCGAGGGCATGGTCGAGCGCGGCTACCGGCGGGAGTTCGCCGAGGCGTGCTTCCGCCAGATCGAGGGTTTCGGCGAATACGGCTTCCCGGAAAGCCATGCGGCCAGCTTCGCCCTGCTGGTCTACGTCTCGGCCTGGCTCAAGCGCCACTACCCGGTGGCTTTCGCCTGCGCGATCCTCAACAGCCAGCCGATGGGATTCTACGCGCCAGCGCAGCTGGTGCGCGACGCGGTCGAGAACGGCGTCGCGCTGCGTCCGGTCGACGCCGGCCACAGCGAATGGGACAACACGCTGGAGCCCGACGGCGGAGGCGGCTTCGCGCTGCGGCTCGGATTGCGGCAGATCAAGGGCTTCCGCCGGGCGGACGCGGACGCGCTGTCCGCCGCCCGGCGCGCCCGCCGCGGCGGATTTCGCCGGCAGCTCGACCTCTGGATGGCCGCAGGCCTGAGCCGACCGGCCGCCGAGCGACTGGCGGCCGCCGACGCGCACGGCTCCTTCGGCGTCGCCCGGCGCGGCGCTCTCTGGCAAAGCCGGAAGATCGAGCGCCAAAGCCTTCCGCTCTTTCCCTTGGACGGCGAAGAAACCGCGCAGCACGAGCGCGCCGTCGATCTGCTGCCGGAACCCGGCCTGGCCGAGGAGGTCGGCGCCGACTACGCCAATCTGCGCCTTTCGCTGAAGGCGCATCCTTTGGCGCTCCTCCGCGGGGCGCTGGCGGCCGACGGGATCGTGCCCAATGCCCGGCTCAAGGACGCGCCCGACGGCAAGAGACTGCGGGTCGCCGGGCTGGCGTTGATCCGGCAGCAGCCCGATACGGCAAGCGGCGTGATCTTCGCCACCATCGAGGACGAGACCGGCACCGCGAACATCATCGTGTGGCCGGGCGTGTTCCGGCGCTGGCGCCGCGCGTTCCTCCTGAGCCGGCTGATGGTCGTGGAAGGCCGGGTGCAGGTCGATGCCTCCGGACGGGTGATCCATGTCGTGGCGGAGCGCATCGCCGATCATTCCCCGCTGCTGGCGCCGCTGTTCGGCGGATCGGAAGCAGGCAAGGCGCGGCGCGCCATTCCCGCGGCGCGCGACTTTCGGTGATCCCGACGCGCACGGGCCCGCTTTGCGCCCGCCGGCGCGCGTCGGGCCGACGCTCAGGCGCCGCGCGCCCCGCCCGCGCCGGCGTCGGGAAGCAGAAGCGGCAGGGTTTCCGCGATCGAGCACGGCGCGATGCCGAGCGCGTCGAATCCCGGATGGCGGCCGGACGCGACGTTGTCGCACCGCATCAGCGCGACCTGGTCGCGCGTCAGCGGGGCGCCGGGCAGGAACTCGGCCACCGCCGCCGCCGCCTGCCAGATGCCGAACGGCACCGGCGCCATGACCGGCCGGCGCCCGATCCGCGCCGCGACCTTCTCCACCAGCGCGCGATAGGCCAGCACGTCCGGCCCGCCCAGCTCGTAGACGCCGCCCGCGCGCGGCGCCGCGGCCAGCGTGGCCGCTGCACGCGCCACGTCGTCGACATGGACCGGCTGCAGCCGCGTCAGGCCGCGCCCGAACAGCGGGAAGACCGGCGACCGCCGCAACAGGTCGGCGATCGCCGACAGGAAGGAATCGCCGGGGCCGAACAACACCGACGGCCGCAGGATGGCGGCGGAAGGAAACGCGGCCGCCACCGCCTCGTCGCCGCGGCCGCGGCTGGCGACATAGCGCGACGGCGAGCGCGGATCGGCGCCGATCCCGGAGACGTGGACGAGCCCGCCGAGCCCCGCGTCCCGCGCCAGCCCGGCCACGCGCGCCGCGGCGTCGACGTGGACGGCCTCGAAGGTCCGCCCTTCTTCCTCGACATAGAGGCTGACGGCGTTCACCGCGCCGTCGGCGCCGGACAGCGCCGCCGCGACCGACGCGGCATCGCCGACATCGGCGCGCACAGCCTCGATGCCGGGCGCGGACGGCGCCGGGCTGCGGTCCGGATGGCGCGTCGCCACCCGCACGCGGATGCCGCGCTCGACCAGGCGGCGCACGATGTGCCGGCCGAGGAAGCCGGTGCCGCCGAACACGGTGACGCATCGCCGCCGCGCGTTCATCGCCGGATCCTGCGCCGGCCCCGCGGCCGGTTCAACGCGCGGCCCCGCGGGACGCCACGCGAGCGGGGAGCCGCGCCCCGGTGCCGGGAAAGGACGGGCAGATCGGACCCGAGGACGCCCCGGGTGGCAGATCGCCGGCGGCCGGCCGCGAACGAGGCCGGAGCTTCCGGGCCGACCGGAGGGACGCTACTATTTGACGCGGGTCCGGGTTTGGTCCGGGGAATGCCGGATGGAAGCGCCAAGTCGCCGCCCCTGGGTCGAGGTTCCGACTCCCGCGGACACGACCGAAGCGCGCTGCGACTCTGTTGCATCAACCACCGGTTTACCATTGGGCGCGATCCTGGCGCAGGCCGTCGCCCGTCGGCGACAGGGGCCGAGATCGGCTTTCGCTCCGCTGGAGGACCGTCACATGGCAACGCGAACGACCCATTCCGGCAACGGCAAGCATCCGCCCGCCCCGGTTGCCGCCGGCGGCAAGCCTGTCTCCCGGGCGGCCGCCGCGCGGCGCGCCGCTTCCGGCGACATCGCGCCGGCGCGCGACCCGGCGGGCATCGAACGCTTCGCGGTCGGCGAGAAGGTGGCGGCGGCGCAGATGGCGACCGAAGCGGCGATGCGCGACATCCTCGCCCATGCCGCCAGGGGCGACGTGCCCGCGCTCGCCCGGTCGATCGAGGCGATCCTCGCCGGCATCTCTCCCGACGACGCGCGACGGCTGCGCCAGGCGCTGACCGCGCCCGAGTCGGTGCTGGCGGCGAAGCAGAAGGAACGGCTCGACGAGGAGCTGACCGAGGGCTGGCGCGACGGCGGCTATCCCTACAAGCACCTGATGCTGCGGAAGAACTACGAGAAGCAGAAGTATCGGCTGCAGGTCGAGCTGCTGAAGCTGCAGGCCTGGGTGAAGGAGACCGGGCAGCGCGTGGTGATCCTGTTCGAGGGGCGCGACGCCGCCGGCAAGGGCGGCACGATCAAGCGCTTCATGGAGCATCTCAATCCGCGCGGCGCGCGCATCATGGCGCTGCAGAAGCCGACGGACGACGAGCGGGGACAATGGTACTTCCAGCGCTACGCCGCGCACCTGCCCACGCGCGGCGAGATCGTGCTGTGCGACCGCTCGTGGTACAACCGCGCCGGCGTCGAGCGCGTGATGGGCTTCTGCACCGACGCCGAATACGACGAGTTCATGCGCCAGGCGCCGGAGTTCGAGCGCCACCTCGTGCGCAGCGGCATCCACCTGATCAAGTTCTGGTTCTCGGTCAGCCGGCACGAGCAGCGGCGGCGCTTCAAGGAGCGCGAGGTCCATCCGCTGAAGCAATGGAAGCTGAGCCCGATCGACATGGCCTCGCTCGACAAGTGGGACGCGTACACCAAGGCCAAGGAGGCGATATTCTTCCACACCGACACCGCGGACGCGCCCTGGACCGTGATCAAGAGCGACTGCAAGAAGCGCGCGCGCCTGAACGCGATGCGCTACGTGCTGCACAAGCTGCCCTATTCGCTCAAGGACCCCGAGGGCATCGGCGCGATCGACCCGCTGCTGGTCGGCCGCGCGCACGTGGTCTACGAGCGCGGCGAGCGGCGCATGGGTCCCCTGCTCTGACCGCCAGATTCGAACGGCCGCGCGCGCGGATCGGCGCGCGCGCCTAGCGCTGGCGCTGCGGCCGCCACAGGCCGCGGCGCACAAGCTCGCGCATCTCGCTGCGCACGATCTCGGTCAGCGCCTTGGTCGCGACGGTTCCCGGCCGCTGGCTCGACGTCGCCAGGATCAGCTTGCGCGTCAGCTGCGGCTCGACGATCGGCCAGACCTTGATGCGGCCCTCGTCGACCAGGTGGTGCACGCTGGAATAGCTGAGGATCGTGTAGCCGACGCCGCGCTGGATCAGGTTCAGCGTCGACGGCATCGCATCGACCTCGAGGTCCGGGTTGAGCGTGATGCCGGCCTTGCCGAGGATCTGGTCGACCACCAGGCGAAGCCCGTGCGGGCGGCTCGGCAGGATCATCGGCAGCTCGGTCATGCGCTTCGCCGGCACCGGCCGCGCCGGCAGGCCGCACGGGTCCTTGGCCGCGCCGAGCAGGAACAGGTCGTCCTGCAGGAGCGGCTGCGACAGCACGTTGCCCATGCGCGGCGCGTTGTACAGCACCGCGACGTCGATGCGGCCGGTCAAGAGCCATTCCAGCACGTGGCCGCTGAAGCCCTCGACCACGCGCAGCGCGATCGACGGGTAGGCGCGCTTGAAGGCCTGCACCAGCGGCACGGTCAGCACGAAGCCGACCGACGGCGGCATGCCGATCGTGACGCTGCCGCGCGGGTCGGATTGCAGCGCCGCGATCTCGGTCCGCGCGCGCGACGTGGATTCGAGGATGCCCTTGGCGTACTGGTCGAGCAGCTTGCCGGCCTCGGTCAGGATGATGCCGCGGCCGTTGCGGTAGAGCAGCCTGACGCCGAGCTCGGTCTCGAGCGACTTGACCTGGCGGCTGAGCACGGGCTGGGCGACCGAAAGCGCGACGGCGGCGCGCGAGAAGCTGCCGAACTCGGCGACGGCCGAAAACGATTTCAGCTGCTTGATTTCCATGCGGCCCCTCGCCGCCAGCATAACTGTTAGCACGGGAATGTCGATGTAGGCGCATGACCGGGCTGCCAGAATGCCCGCCATGTCAACGAGGGAACGCCAATGACGGGAACTGCATTGCTGACCGGCGCGGCCGGCGGCATGGGCCGCGCCATCGCCAAGGCGCTGGTCGGCGCCGGGCATCGCGTGGTGCTGGTCGACCGCGACGCAGGCAGGCTAGACGCGCTCGCCGGGGAGCTGGGACCGGCCGCGCATCCCGTCACGCTCGACATCACCGACGCCGCGCGGACGGCCGGACTGCTCGATCTGGTGCCGTCCGGTTTCCGGCCGGTCGACATCCTCGTCAACAACGCCGGCCACGACGTCGGCGGGCGCAAGCGCTTCGACCAGGGCTCGGCCGAAGACTGGGCCCAGATCGTCGAGACCAACCTGGTCGGGCTGATGCGCGTCACGCGCGCGATCCTGCCCGACATGGTCAGGCGCAACACCGGCGACGTCGTGATGATGAGCTCGATCAACGCGCTGCGCATCGTGCCCGACATGGCGCCCTACAGCGCCAGCAAGGCCGGCGTGCACATGCTGACCGAGACCATCCGCGGCGAGCTGGCCGAGACCGGCATCCGCGTGACCGAGATCAACCCCGGCCTGACCCGGACCGGCATCATCCTCGCGCGCTACCGCGGCGACCGCGCGCAGGAGAAGGCCTACTACGACCAGTTCAGGATGGCGATGGAGCCCGAGGACGTGGCGCGCAGCATCGTGTTCGCGCTCGCCCAGCCGCGCCACCTCCAGATCGCCCAGGTCGTGATCCTGCCGGTCAACCGGTACTGAAGGATTCACGCGGAGACGCGGAGGCGCGGAGAGGAAAATTGCATTCTCCTCCGCGTCTCCGCGTCTCCGCGTGATATCAGATCATTTCCCCTGGTCGTACTCGTTGATCGCCTCGCGGGCGACGCGGAAGCTGTCGACGGCGGCGGGGATGCCGCCGTAGATGCCGACCTGCAGCAGGACCTCGCGGACCTCGTCGCGGCTGACGCCGTTCCTGAGCGCGCCCTTGACGTGCAGCTTCAGCTCGTGCGGGCGGTTGAGGA